>CATNDK010000310.1 GCA_950096585.1 Thalassococcus halodurans
TCGCGGGTTGATGCCCTGTGACGTCTGCACCTGCGTCAACGCGCGGATACGGTCGCGCAAGGCGGCGGCGCGTTCAAACTCCATCGCCTCGGACGCTTCCTGCATCTGGGCGCCCAATGCCTCTTGGATGCGGGTGGATTTGCCGGACAGGAACCGTTCGGCATCTTTCACCGTCTCGGCATAGTCCGCTTCGCTGATCTTGCCCACACAAGGCGCGCTGCAGCGTTTGATCTGGAATTGCAGACATGGCCGCGTGCGGCTATCGAATACCGAATCCGTACAGTTGCGCAGCAAGAACGCCTTTTGCAGCTGGTTCAGTGTGCGGTTCACAGCGCCAGCGCTGGCGAAGGGACCATAGTAGCTGCCCTTCTCTTTCTTCGCGCCACGGTGCTTTTTGATCATCGGATAGGGGTGATCGCCAGTCACCAGAATATTCGGAAAACTCTTATCGTCGCGCAGCAGCACGTTGTAGCGCGGCTTAAGCTGCTTGATTAGGTTCTGTTCCAGCAGCAGCGCTTCGGTTTCGGTGCGCGTGGTCAGGAACATCATCGACGACGTTTCCGAGATCATCCGCGCGATCCGCCGCGAATGCCCCGAGGGCCGCGCATAGTTCGACACCCGCGCCTTCAGGTTCCGCGCCTTGCCGACGTACAGAACGCGACTTTGCGGGTCCAGCATGCGGTAGACGCCCGGCGAGCTATCCAATGTCTTTAGATAGTCCTGAATGACCGAATGGCCCTTTGGAATTTCAGGATTCGAATGTGTCGGATCGTCTGTCATTCACGTCACTTGATTCGCTGCTCGGGTGTCCTGATTCTTACGGCTTGCCTGCAAAAAGTTGACCCCCTGATCAAGGCCAAAGGCATCCACGGTTTCTGTGGATAACTCTATGGGCAAATCCGAAGGAATTGGAAAATTTCGTTGGTTTTTAAGGATTTCGCCGATTTGCACAAATTTTAGGCACATAAATAAGCGCTTGTTTTTGCACAGTATTTTTTCTCAAAACGCCAAAACACTGATTTTCCTAAAGCTTTTGTGAACACTATGTGACGGCAATCATGATTGTGCAGAACTGACGTCCAATAGGTCACTCGACCCCCAAAACATCCGGCGTTTGCCATGCAAGATGTTGACCTCCGTCGACACACAGCAGTTGGCCGGTGATGGCCGGCGAATCGCAGAAATAGCTGAGCGCGCCGGTTATATCCGAGGTATTCGCGCCCCGTCCCAATACGGTCGCTGCGCGCTGTCTTTCAAAATGGCTATCGCTTTGACGACCACCCTGAAGCGTCGGACCAGGGCCGATCGCATTGACACGGACTTTATCGGCCATTGCCTGCGCTGACGTGCGCGTAAACGCCCACAAACCCATCTTCGCGATTGTGTAGGTCATGAACTCGGGCGTCAGTTTGTGTACGCGCTGATCGATCATATTGACTATCAATCCGCGCGCCAGCGGTTCGCCACATTCATCCGTCGCGGCATCCGGCACCTGCGCATAAAGCGCCTGCGACAAAACGAAAGGCGCGCGCAGATTGCTTTCCATGTGCCGGTCCCAGCTGTCGCGGGTGGCAGAACCAATGTTGTCGTATTCGAAAATCGACGCGTTGTTGACCAATGTGCTTAAAGGACCACCAAGCGCCCTGACCGCCTCGGGCAGCAGGTTTTGCACAGCGTCCTCATCCAGCAGGTTCGCCTGTACAGCCACCGCTTCGCGGCCCTTGGCTTTGATCTCGTCCACCACGGCCTCGGCCTCATCCGCCGAACTGTTGTAGTGCACCGCCACGTCATAGCCCTTGTCCGCCAGACAAAGCGCCATCGCACGGCCCAAGCGTTTACCCGCACCGGTTACAAGTGCGCGGTTCTGAAAGTCTGACATGAGCGGATCCCTGGTCTTAGATCAGTACTGAAACGACATAGCCCACATATAGCGCAGACAAGATCACACCCCAAACCTTCCCGATGTTCTGACGGAAAAAGACGAAGGGGATCAGGATCAATGTCGCCCCCAGCATGACCCACAGGTCATAGCGCAGGAATTCAGGGTCCACATCCATCGGCTTGATCAGCGCAGCCACACCGATGATGGCCAGCAGGTTGAACATGTTCGACCCGATGACGTTGCCCAGCGCGACATCCGCCTGTTTGCGCAAGGCCGCCATCACCGTCGTCGCCAACTCCGGCAGCGAGGTGCCCAGCGCCACCAGCGTCAGACCGATCACCGAGTCGCTGACGCCGTAGCGCCGCGCGATGATCGAGGCGTTGTCGACCAGAAGGTCGGCGCCCAGTGGCAGGCCCACAAGGCCCAGCACAAGGAACAGGCCAACCTTCCAGCCCGCCATGTCCGGATCAGCGCCCTCGGGCTCTTCTTCGTCGTCCTCGCAGGCCGCAACGCCTGCGCGACGGTGGCGTAGGGAATCGACAATGTTGTCCCCCAGTGCCAAGGCCAAAGCGCCCAGCAGGATCAGGCCCGCGATCCAGTCGAACGTGCCGCGAAAGGCCAGCCCGATGAACAGCACGGTCGACGCCAGCATCACCAGATAGCTTTTGCGCGAGTCGTGTTCAGCTGTGTGCATCACCGCGATCAGCGCAGGGATACCCAGAACCATCAGCACGTTGGCGGTGTTCGATCCCACAACGTTACCCAGCGCGATCCCCGGCACGCCGTCCAGCGCGGCCTTGATCGAAATCAGCAGTTCCGGCGCCGACGTCCCGAAGGCCACGATGGTCAGGCTGACAATCAAAGCAGGGATGCCCACGCGCAGTGCAAGGTTCACAGCGCCTTTCACCAGTGCGTCACCCGCCAGCAACAAAATGACGAGTCCCAAAGCTGCAGTCAGCCAAACCATACTACTTTTTCCCTTGAGTACAGGGGCACGGGCCCTTGCCTATCTTGTAGCGCCCGCAATTGCTGCAGACGCCCGGCAACCTGCGTCCTGCCTTGGGCATCCGCAGACGGCCAAACATGGCCAGTACGGCCATGCCAATCAGGAAGAGGACGACAATCTTGATAATCACGTCAAAGCCCGAAGCGCGCGAATTCGGCGCGTTCCTCGATTTCTGTTAGTCCATCCCGCAACAGCTGCGCACCGAAACGCGCGAACAGCGGGCGGCGCTGGCTGTAGCGGCGGAAACGGACCTTATCGCCGAACCGCGCCTTCATCACTGTTTCCAGATGACCCACGCCATCGGCCAGGCCAACCTCAACCGCCTTCTGGCCGATCCAGACCTCACCGGTGAACAGATCAGGGTTATCGGCCAGCTTGTCACCGCGACGCGACTGGATTTGTCCGATGAAGTTGTCATGTAACTGCGCAAGCAGGCTGTTCAACCGCTCGATATCTTCGGGATTTTCCGGTTTGAACGGGTCCAGCATCGACTTGGATTTACCGGCAGTATGCACGCGGCGTTCGATGCCCTGCTTTTGCAGGAAGACATGCGCGCCGAAGCCTGCGGAAATCACACCGATCGACCCGAGGATCGAGCTCGCGTCGGCAAAAATCTCATCCGCCGCCGAGGCGATCCAGTAGCCGCCGGAGGCCGCAACATCTTCGACAAAGGCAAAGACGGGGACTTCCTTTTCCTCGGCCAGCCGACGGATGCGGGCGCCGATCAGGCTGGATTGTACGGGCGATCCACCGGGCGAGTTGATCTCGAGCGCGACG
>CATNDK010000311.1 GCA_950096585.1 Thalassococcus halodurans
ATCTCTCAAGACGCCTCACCGTTGGGGGGCCGAAACGGGCCCGAATTGCATCGCGGGCGGAGATATTGACTCGCGACGGGAAAATCAAGGCGCAGTTGCACCAAGATCGACAGAAGTGCCCCGACAACACAGGCCGGGGACAGTCATTTAGGCTTAATTCGGCGCATCCAGTTCCGGTTCGATGACCGGAGCCATGACCTCGGACGCCGCGCTTTCATCGGAGTAATCCAATGCGGGACCGCCAATTACTACATCATATTCAACGGGTTCGCCGGTTGCAGTCAGGTTGGCTTCCGGTCCTCCGAACCAGCCGGCCTCCTGCTGCATGCGGCGCATCCAGTTTTCGATCTGCAGGGCTGCATTTTTCGTCAGATTTTCCATCTGCTCTTCGGCGGATTGCGTCACGCCAGAGCCGACAATCGTTTCGGCTGACGCCGCTTCGAGCGCTGTGATTTGCTCGGGCACTTCGTTCAGCTTTTTGCCGGTCGCATCTTCGAACACCGTAGCGCGGACAATCACCACCGATTTCGGGCTGAAGACCAGCGGAATACCCGGCTGGGCCAGAACGAAGCCTTCGACGCTGACGCCGATGTGGTAAAAGCTGTCACCCTCGTAGCGGCGGAAGCGTTCTTCGAGCGCGGCATCCATGGCCTTGTTCCACTCATCCGCATCCGCCTGACGGGACGCAGGACCTTTAGTGATATTGGGCGACGTGACAACCGCATGGCCCAGCTTGAAATTGCCAAGCGGCACAAACGGTTCTTTCAGTTCGCGGGCGCCGTCAGCACAGGCTGCCAGAAGGGCCAAAATCGGAACAAAAACAAAGGTAGACAGACGCATGATAGAGCTTCCCACATAGCTGTAGCCATTGGCATATCGCACCGTCGCAATTGTCGCAATCAAACTAGGCTGGAAACTGCCGTTGTTGATACTATCCTAGCCGATATGGACGTACCCTACCGTGAACGACATGCGCCAGCGCCTGCCTGTTAAACCCGCCTTTGCCCGCGGGCCTTTAACCACGTTGCAGACGCTCAAACACGTGCGGAAGAATGTTCTGAACATCATTCCGCAAACCGCTCTGACCGAAAAGATCGTCACCGATCACAAACGCCCCCGCTGGCATATGGTCACCGACCCCGATCTGCTGCGCCGCGTTCTAAAGGATAACGTCGACAATTATCCGAAATCCCTTGTGATGAAGGCGCTCTTGCGGCCCGGTTTGGGAAATTCGATCCTGCTGGCTGACGGTGCGCCGTGGCGTTGGCAGCGCCGGACCACCGCGCCTGTTTTCGCCCCGAACTATGTGCGCGCCTTGGGTCAAACGATGACCACCGCCACCGATCAGATCAGCCGCAAAATAGCGCGCAAGGCGGCCTCCGGCCCTGTGAACCTTTATGACGATATGACCGAGGTGACGTTTGACATCATCGCAAACGTCACGTTTTCCGGCGACGAAGGGCTGGACGGCAAAGCCATGCACCAGTTGATCAACGACTACACCTATTCGGTGGGCAAGCTGTCGTTGATGGATCTTCTGGCAGTGCCCGAATGGGTCCCCCGCCCGAGCCATTTGCTGAACCGCCGGACGATCAAGGCGCTTCACCGGCAGGCTGAACGGGCCATCGATCTGCGACGCGAACTGGGAAACGCGAACCGCCCTGATGATCTGCTTGATTTGCTGCTGCGGACAGAAGATCCGAAAACCGGTCGCCGGATGACCACCAAGGAACTGCGCGATAATCTTCTGACCTTTGTGATCGCTGGCCACGAGACTTCCGCGCTCGCGCTGAGTTGGGCGTTTTATTTGCTTGGGTTCGATCCTGAACGTCAGGCCAAGGCCCGCGCCGAAGCGCAAGCCGTGCTTGGCACGCGGACCGCAACCGCCAACGATGTTGAAAACCTGCCCTACATCCGCGCCATCATTGACGAAGCACTGCGGCTCTATCCGCCCGCATCCTTGGTGGGGCGTGCAATTTTGCGCGATGACGTGCTGGGCGACACCAAGGTTTTCGCAGGCGAAGCGATCATGATCCCGATCTTCGCACTGCACCGGCATCGCGACCTTTGGGATGCGCCCGATGATTTTGTACCCGAAAGGTGGCTTCAGACCAAGTGGTCGGAAAGGCGTTATTCCTACCTGCCGTTCGGGGATGGCCCGCGCGTATGCATCGGGGCCAGTTTTGCCATTCAGGAAAGCGTGATTGTGCTGGCAACGCTGCTGGCACGGTTCGCGTTTGAAGCCGTGCCAGACAAGACACCGGAACCGGTGATGATTTTGACGATGCGCCCGAGTGGCGGCGTCTGGATGAAGGTGACGCCGCTAAACGCTTAGCGGCTTCCGCCCGGCACCCACAGAACGTCGGCTTTGCCGTCGTCATTGGCAATGCGTGCGGCCACAAAGAACCAGTCCGACAGGCGGTTCAGGTACGTGACGGTCGCCGCATTCACATCCTCGGTCACGGACAGCTCGATCACCAGACGCTCCGCGCGACGCGCAACGGTACGGCATTGGTGCAGATGCGCAGAGAGTGCCGACCCACCTGGCAGGATAAAGCTGCGCAGCGGCTCAAGACGTTGGTTCATCTCGTCGATCTCGGATTCCAGACGCTTGGTCTGAGCCGAAATCATCCGCAGCGGCGGATAGTCGGCCTCATCATCGCGATCCATGTCGGGGCGGCACAGGTCTGCGCCCAGATCGAACAGATCGTTCTGAATGGTGGCCAGCATGGCGTCCATGGCACCTTCGGAATGCAAACGGGCAAGGCCAACGACAGAATTCAGTTCATCCGTCGTGCCATAGGCGATGACCCGCGGGGAATGCTTGGCAACACGGTCGCCATTTCCCAAAGCCGTTTCGCCTTGGTCGCCGGTGCGGGTGTAGATGCGGTTCAGGACAACCATCGGCTCAGGCTCCTCTTCTGATCCAAACGAACAAGAGGATCAGTACCACCGCAAAGAACTGTGCGTAAATGCGGTAGCGCATGATGCGGTTGGCGTGTTTGCGGTTAAATTCGCCACCTTTGGCGAAACCGCCGATTCCGACCATCAAAATCCCCAGAACAAGGAGGATGGAGAACCCCATGACGATAAATAGTGGATCCTGAAGCATAGCGGACCTTTCAGATGTCTACGCGTGTCTGCGAAGACATAGCTGCCCTTGCAGAAAAAGCGAATGCGACTTTCACGCCCGCTTTAGAATCCAGTCTAGCACAGCTTGTGGAAGAATGCGCTTGGCCACGGCCATGGCCTGCGTTGGCATGGTCACACGGTAGCGCGCGGGTGGATCAATCTCGGTCACGGCCTGAAACAGCTTTTCTGACACGGCCGAGGCAGGCAGCGTGCCCTTCATCTCGCCGCTTCCTTTGTACAGCTTGTCCAGCAAGGTGTTGCGATACTCGTCGGCGCGGGGGGAATTTTCCCAGTCCACCCATTTTTCGAATTGCTTGATCGCGTTATTCCGAAATTCAGATGTGATTGGGCCGGGCTCAATCAATACGACCTGAATATTTTCGCTTTCCAATTCCAGCCGCATCACATCGGCCCAACCTTCCAGCGCGAATTTGGTCGACACGTACGCCCCGCGCCATTTCAACGGCACCAGACCCAGAACCGAGGAATTGTTGACGATCCGCCCGTGTCCTTGGGCGCGCATCACG
>CATNDK010000312.1 GCA_950096585.1 Thalassococcus halodurans
GAATGTGTGGACGTTCAAGGAACTGGCGGTCATCGCGTCCTGCGCCAAGGCGCCGACGTAAATCCATGTGTACGCCTGCAGGTCGTAAAGATCGGCCATATCCGCCGCGATGTCCTCTGGCGCGATCCCGCGTGTGACAAGGCTGCGGCCGTAGTGGCGTAGATGGCGAGGGTTTTGCGGATCAGCGGCAATCAGCGCGTCATAGGCAGGGGCAAGATCCTTGCAGTGATTGGGGCGCGCATCAATCAGCGCACACCGCAGCAGCGCGATCAGAAGCGAACTGTCTTTCTGGTTGCCAAAACATTGAAAGATGTCTTCGGCGCGCTTGAAGTGTTTCTTGCTTTCGGGGCTGGCCGCGTCATCGGTCGGGGTGGCAAAGGCCCGCGCTGTATCCAGATGGGCCATAGCCAGAACAAAGCCGCATGCAGGGTCAAGGTTGTCTTCGGAATAGACGTCTTCAAGCTGCTGAAGGCAGGCCACAGCATCATCACATTCGCCACGGCGCGCGGCAGATTGCGCGACCATGATCGCATCGGCACGTGCACCTTTGGCCAGCGCTTCGCACAACGGTGTTCCTTCGCGTGTGGCATTACGCCCTTCATCGGCGTCCATCATCAGCGCAGACAGCAAATCCCAGTCATCCTGACGCGCGAGGTTGCGGCCCGTGTCAAAGGCGTCGCGATCCGACCATGTGTCATTGATATTGCGGGGCAGGGAAGACGTAATATTCCGGAGCCGCGATTTGGCTTTCGCTGAAGGATGCATTTGGGACCGCTTTTATTGTTTGTTGCAAATGATCCTATTGCCAGCATGCGGCATGACTATGGCGGAACCCGCGCTTCTCCGTGCCAGTTTGAAGAAATTTTCGCTGCAGTGTCCGTGAAGCCTGAACAAACGCGCGGGCATGATTTGGCCAACCGGCTGATATAGCGAGGTGTTCAAACTTGCGTTGAGTGTGGATTGTTGCCACAACTTTTCCTGATGTTCAGAGTTATTGTGTTCATATTGGTTGCCAGCGGTGCCTTTGTCGGCGCTACGACAACACGGGCCCAAACGCCCGAAACCGGCGCGACCGTGAGTGTTGCTGAGCCGGTTGAAACCGCGCCACCTTATCGCACATTTTCCGCCGGTCGGCAGGCCGTGGCCAAGTCCTTGCGCCCTGTTGCCCGCGACAGCTTTCTGCCTGCGGCCCGTTGGGGCAACAACGGCGCGTCCGCGCTGTGGACGCGGGTTGTCCAATCGTCTCTCAGGGCGCATGCCGCGAACCTGCCAAAGCTGACGCCGGAGGATATCGCGGATTGGTGTCCGGCCTATCCGACAGCGTCGATCAAACAACGCGAAGCGTTCTGGGTTGGTCTTGTGTCTTCGCTGGTTAAGCACGAAAGCACATTCCGTCCGACGGCGGTTGGTGGCGGCGATCTGTGGTACGGTTTGATGCAGATTTTTCCATCGACGGCGCGGCTTTATAAATGCCGCGCGACAACAGGTTCGGCCTTGAAAAGTGGTCCGGCTAATCTGTCATGCGGATTACGGATCATGGCAAAAACCGTCGCACGTGATCAGGTGGTGTCGCGGAAAATGCGGGGCGTTGCCGCCGATTGGGGCCCGTTTCATAGCAGCAAAAAGCGCAATGATATGATGGCCTGGAAGCGCAGCCAAAGTTATTGCAAACCCGTTGGAACGGTACGGCCCGTGGCACGGCCCGCATCGCTGAAACCACCTGCGAGCACCGAAAAAGGTTAGGTCGGTTTTAACGCCTTAAGCCAGAAAGGGCGGCGCGAGTTTTCGACCAGCGACACCGCCGGTGCCCGATGGCCACCCAACGACAAGGTCGCTTCGCGCAACACTTCGATCCCGTCTTCGGACTTCGCCGGAAGCCCCTTGGCCGAGATAGGTTCGCCGACAGTCACGCGGAAAGGTTGACGGTCTTTGTTCAGCGTTTCGTGGAACAGAGTGATGTCCCGCAGCGTCGGGTGGATCATATCGAACAGATAAAACAGGGCCGAATTGCGTGCGCGGATATTCAGCGGCACCACAGGCAATTCATACTTGCGCGCGATCATTGCGGCAGAAGCCATCCATGGACGTTCATGCAGGCTCAGGCCGCGGCGCTTTGCCAGACGGCCCGACGGAAAGATGATGCCAAGACGGCCTTCTTCCACCGCTTTGCGGGTATAGGCCATGGTTTCGCGTGTCTTGCCGTGGCTGCGCTTTTCCTGACGCCATTCGACGGGGGCGATCATGTCTTCCATCTGCGGCATGACGCGCAGAATGTCGTGGTTTGCGAAGAAGTACAGATCAGGCCGGATCGTGTGAAGCAGGTGAAACAATATGATCCCATCGGCAATGCCGGTCGGATGGTTTGCCACCAAAAGAGCAGGGCCATTACGGGGAATATTTTCCAGACCGGTCGCTTCGACATCTTTTGCCAGAAGCTCGCCCATAATCTTCATAAGATCAGCCGAGGGCATGTCGCGGAAGGTTTGCGCCAAAGCGACAGTCTTCTTGTAGCCCAACATGAAATCAAGAACGCCACGGGCGTATTTGGTGCCCGGCCGACTGGCAAACAGCCACGGCGCGCGTTCTTGGATCAGTGGATCAATACGGTCTCTCATGGCCCGTCACTTAATAACTTATATTCAAAACTTCCATGACATGGATACGATATAAAGAAAAGTACGCGCTGTGTGAACTTTAGGCCAGATATTGCCGCTTATTTGATGCGAAACGCTGACTGCAGATCTTCTAGGGCTGTTCTTTGCTGGCTGCTGAGCGTGCCAGAGCCTGCTTCTGCGATGTCCTTGATCACAGCCATCATGGGGCCGAACCCTTCGGTGCCGGAAAGTTTGTAAAGCTTCCGGCTGAGCCGTGGAACCGCCTGCTGGGCTCCGCCGCATTCGCCCATCATCCAACGCCCGAGAACGCACAATTCGTCCGCGTCCGTGGTGGCCAAACCGGTAGAGCGGGCCAGAGAGTTGATCAGGGCGCTGCGCTGTTCCTTGGTGGGCATCCCGTCCAGTTCCAGAAAGGACGTGCCGATCCCTGCCATCGCGACATGCGGGTCTTCGATGGTTTCGGCAGGGTGGATATTTGCCTTGCGCTTAAAGCCAAAGCGGCGGGCCGCCAGCCGCACATCATTCGCCGCATCAATAAGTTCGCCAGTCATTTCGGCTGCGTTGCGGGCGCGGATGAAAAAGAAATAGGCGGCGGCAATGGCGCCAACAATTGCGATCAGAATATGCACAAATCAACTCCCTCGTAACGACCGCAAAGGTCGATCAAACGAGGGAGTTTTGCAAGCTTTGATTGAGTTAACCCAGAAGGCGCGACACCATCTCGGTTGTGTCCCGGCTCAGGCCCGGTGTTTCGCTGATCCGCGTGAGGCAGGCGCGCATCTTGGCTTGGCGATCTGCGTCATAGCGTTTCCATGTCTGGAAGGCCGTGCACATGCGGGCGGTTGTTTGCGGGTTCTTGGCATCCAGTTTGATCAGCCAGTCCGCCAGCAACGCGTAACCCGATCCGTCGGCATTGTGGAAACCGGCGTGATTCATGGCCAAGCCACCAAAAACGGCACGGAAGCGGTTCGGGTTTTTCCAATCGAAATCAGGACGTTCTGTCAGCACTTTCGCGCAATTCGCCGCGTCGGC
>CATNDK010000313.1 GCA_950096585.1 Thalassococcus halodurans
AAAGGCCACGCCAGGATTAAAACAGCCCGCGTCACGCAGCGCCATAAGGGACAGGGCCGTGTGATTGATCGTTCCCAACTGGGTGCGCGCCACCAGCACGACAGGGGCCTGCCATCTGGCAAACATATCGCGGTAGAACAGCTTGCGGGTCAGGGGGGCCATCACGCCACCCGCGCCTTCAACAACAAGCGGGCCGTCGGTTGCAGGCAAAGCCAGACGGTTCGCGTCGATCTCGACGCCCTCGGCCTCGGCCGAAAGATGCGGTGAGGCCGGCAGTTGCAGGCGATACGCTTCGGGCAGCGCAGGGCGACCTGACAGACGGGCGACCTGTTCGGTGTCGGTTGCCTCTTCAAGCCCGGATTGGACGGGCTTCCAATAGGTGGCATTCAAAGCAGCGGTCAGGCCCGCCGCAAAAACGGTCTTGCCGATGCCGGTGTCGGTACCAGTGATGACAATCGCGCTCATGCGGCGGCCCGCCGGTGGTGCGTCAACGCCTCGAACAACGCGGTGATGTCGGCGCTACTGACGTTTCCAGTGATCGATATCCGAAGCCGCGATGTCCCCTTGGGCACGGTTGGCGGACGGATGCCGCGTACGTCAAAGCCCTGTGCCTGAAGGCCCGTCGCAATATGCATGGTCGGGGCATCCTCGCCGATGATCACCGGAATGATCTGGCTTTTCAGAGCATTGTCAGAAATGCCATGCGCGTGCGCGGTGGTATGGGCATGATCGATGCGGGCGCGCGCGGATGTGACCAGCGTGTCGTCTGCCGCCAAATGGGCGATCGACGCACGCACCAACGCGGCGGTGAAGGGGGCAGGCGCGGTGGCAAAGATAAAGGGGCGTCCGCGATTGACCAGCATGTCGATCAAAACGCGCGCACCGCAAACCAGACCACCAGAGACACCCAGACCCTTGCCACAGGTGTGCAGTGTCAGAACCTCGGCCTTCAGCCCGTGGGCCAGCCCGCGCCCACCCGGTCCGTAAAGGCCCGTAGCATGGGCTTCGTCCACCACAAGGATCGCGTCGGTTTCGACCGCCAAAGCATCAAAATCGGCCAAGGGGGAAAAATCGCCCTCCATCGAATAAAGGCTTTCGACCGCGATCCAGATGGATCCTGAGCCACCCTGCGCGCGCCAGTCACGCAACACGCGACGGGCGTCATCGGGATCGTTATGGGCAAACGACCGGGTTTCGGCGCGACCCGCGCGCATGCCGTCATGGGTGCTGGCGTGGACGAGTTCATCATAAAGAACCAGATCGTCCGGCCCCGGAAGTGCAGCAAAAATCGCCTGATTGGCCTGAAACCCGCCAACGACAAACAGCGCCGCCTCGGCCCCGAAAAAGGCGGCGGCTTCTGTTTCAAGCGCTTCGTGTTCGGCGTGATTGCCGCGCAGCAACCGTGATCCGCCGGAACCCAAAGGCACGCCACGGGCCAGCGCATCGGCAGCGGCGGCGCGCAGGACATCAGAGTTTGCAAGGCCCAGATAGTCGTTGGATGCGAAATCCAGACCCGCCTGCGGGATCAGGCGTCTGCGACGGTGGCGCATGTCAAGATCGTCCAGCGATGCAGTCAGTCTGCCAAGGGCGGTCATTCTGCGGCCTTTGCGCTTTGTCCGGCGGCGGTTTCCGCCTGAATGCCCAGTTTGGCAAACAGCAACGCATCCTTGTCTTCTTCCGGATTTTCGGCGGTCAAAAGCGTTTCGCCCACGAACATGGAATTTGCACCGGCAAAGAAACACATTGCCTGCATCTCTTCGCTCATGTCGGAACGGCCTGCGGACAGGCGGACATACGACCGCGGCATCATGATCCGCGCCACGGCGATAATCCGGACGAAATCAATGGGATCAACCGGGGCCGCATCCGCCAAAGGCGTTTCCGCTTGGGGCATCAGCATGTTGACCGGAACGCTGTCGGGGGCGGGGTCAAGGTTGGCAAGCGTGACCAGCATATCCAGCCGGTCCTGCGTTTCTTCCCCCATGCCCAGAATGCCGCCAGAGCAGACCTTGATCCCCGCCTCTTTCACGCGGTTCAGCGTGTCGATGCGGTCGGCGAAGGTGCGGGTGGTGATGACTTCAGTGTAGTAGCGTTCGGAGGTGTCGATGTTGTGATTGTAGTAATCCAGACCCGCGTCCCGTAAGCGCACCACCTGAGTGTCATCAAGCATGCCAAGGGTCATACAGCTTTCCATGCCAAGGGCCCGCACGCCTTCGACCATGGCAACAAGGCTGTCCATGTCGCGGTCTTTTGGTTCACGCCACGCTGCCCCCATGCAGAACCGTGTCGCGCCGCCATCACGGGCGCGACGGGCTTCGGCCAGAACCCGTTCAACCTCGATCAGTTTCGAGGCGGGGAGCGTCGATCCATTTCGGGCCGACTGAGAGCAATACGAACAATCCTCGGCGCAGCCGCCAGTTTTTATCGATAAAAGCTTCGAGGTTTGCACTTTGTTCGGATCAAAGTTCTGCCGGTGGACAGTTTGTGCCTGAAACAGCAGGTCCATGAGTGGCTGGTCGTACAGGGTCTGGGCGGCCTCTCGGCTCCATTCTTTGGACGCGCTTGTCATTTTATCGATAAAATCCGTGTGATTTTCTGTTCGGATATTTTTTTATCGATTGTGGGCTGGCTGACAAGCCCATTTATGGTCGCAGCCCCTTGGTCAACAGGCCATGATTTTTCGGCCCTTGCCAAAAACCCAGGCCGGACATAGCGTTACGCCGAATCCGTTGGGGTGCCCGTCATTGGGCTGAGAGGCGTCAGTCAACCCATCGAACCTGATCCGGACAATACCGGCGTAGGGAACGGAAGCGCGCTAGATGGCACCCCATGCCGTTTTGCCTTTTGTTTGCTGTGCCGTTCCCTTGATGGAGGCACAGTTGGGAACGATCGCAAAATTATTGATTATCGCAGGCTCTGACAGCGGCGGTGGTGCCGGGATTCAGGCCGATCTGAAATCCGCATCCGCGCGCGGTGTCTATGCCATGACAGCCGTCACTGCGATCACCGCGCAAAACACCCAAGGGGTGCAGGCGGTTCAGATGATGTCGCCCGAGATGGTTGCCGCACAAATCCGGTCGGTCCTTTCGGACATTCCACCGGATGCTATCAAGATCGGCATGCTCGGTACTGCCGAGGTCGTCGAAGCTGTCGCTGACGCGCTGGCGAAGTATCGCGGCCCTATCGTTCTTGATCCTGTAATGGTGGCGAAATCCGGTGACGCCTTGCTGGACGACACGGCAGTTGATGCGCTGACGCGACGGCTGCTGCCGCGTGCTGCGCTGTTGACGCCGAACCTGCCCGAGGCCGCGCGGTTGCTGGATGGTGCAATGGCTGGCGACCCGCAGGCGCAGGGTCAGGCGCTGAGGGCACTTGGGCCGCAGGCGGTTTTGATGAAAGGCGGCCACGCCGATGGTGCGCTGTGCGAGGATTTTCTTGTTGAAGCGGATGGCATGACCCGCCTTGCAGCGCCGCGCGTGGATACGCGCAATACGCATGGCACGGGGTGTTCGATGTCCTCGGCCATCGCGTCCGAGCTGGCAAAGGGTCGTGACATGAAAACCGCTGTGCAGGTGGCGCACGACTGGCTACATCAGGCGATC
>CATNDK010000314.1 GCA_950096585.1 Thalassococcus halodurans
TTCGGTGACTTTGACGTCAGCCAGATACGCGCCAACAACTTCGGCAGCCTGCGATTCAGCCGCCAGAAGGCGAACCTGCGCAACGGCCTCGTCTGTGATGACTTCGGCGTCTTTCAGATTGCGGGTCCAGCTGTCGCTGTCGGTGAAATAGATGACATCGCCTTCCAGCAATGCGTTTCCGGTAACAACCTTGGGGGTAAAGGCGCGGGGCATCAGGCAAACTCCTGTGTCTTGATTTGGGACAGCACCGCATCCACAGAACGTGGGGCGAGGCCATAAAGGGTCAGTGCGGGGCCGGAGAGATTGGCCTCGGCAATGTCATGTGCCAGATTGGCAAGTGTGGTCGGCAGCACGCGCTGATCGGCGCGTGATGCGTTTTCTATGATTGTGACGGGGGTCGCCGGATCAGCGCCGTGCATGATCAGGCGGCCTTGGATGAAACGCGCGGCTTTTTTGCCCATGTAGATAGCAGCCACCTCGCCCGAACGGGCAAGGATCTTCCAATCGTGATCGGCAAAGCCTTTCATGTCGTGTCCGGTCAGGAAGCGGACCGACGCATTGCGGCCCCTTCTGGTCAGGCTCTGGCCGATGCTGGCAACAGATGCCGACGCCGCGGTGATGCCCGGAACGATGTTCCAGCCGATGCCCGCGTCGTTGCAGGCGTCCAGTTCTTCATCCAGACGGCCAAAAACGGTCGGATCGCCGGATTTCAGGCGCACGACCTGCGCGCCTGCCTTGGCGTGCTTCACGATCAGCGCGTTGATGTCTTCCTGTTTCATTGACGGGCCAAAGCCCTCTTTGCCAGCGTCAATCAGGATCGCTTCACGGCGGGCGAGTTCCAGAATCTCGCTGCTGATCAGACGGTCGTGGATCACCACGTCTGCTGTATCCAGCGCCTTGCGGGCTTTCAGGGTCAGAAGCTCGGGATCGCCCGGACCACCGCCGACAAAGGAGACGTGGCCTACTTTGTCCTGTGTGTTCAGGTGTTGCTCCAGAAGGGATTCCAGCGCAGGGCGTACGGCATCTTCGCCCTCGGTGATCGCGCGGGGGCCTTGTTTGAAATAGTAGTCTGCCCAGAAGTCACGACGTTTGCGGCCCATGGGCAGGGCATCTGCGGCTTTACGGAAGGCTTTGCCGATGCGGGCCAGTGTGCCCAGCTGTGTCGGTAGGCGTTCTTCCAGATCGGCTTTGATCGCGCGGGCCAGAACGGGCGCGGCGCCTTCGGTGCCGATGGCGACAGTGACGGGGTCACGATCCACGATGACGGGCGTGATGAACTGGCTGTCTTGCAGGTTGTCGACTGTGTTGGTCAGGGCGCCATCTGCGCGGGCCAAGGCAACTGTGCGGGCGTCTTCGGACACGTCTTCATCTGCGGCATAGAACAGAACCGCGCAGGTCGCGTCGCCTGGTTCCATTGCACGACGGATGATGCGCAGTTTGCCTTCTGCTTCCCACGCTTCGATTTCTTCCGCGGGCGCGGGGGTTATGACTGTCAGATTTGCTTCGGTCTTCAAAAGCAGGCGCAATTTGGCAATTGCCGCATCGCCGCCGCCCGAAAGGACGACGCGTCGCCCGGCCAGGGCCACGAAGATCGGAAAATGCTGCATCGGGGCCGACTCCTGCTGCGACTGCAAACGTCCCTGTTATATAGAATTTTGTTCCGCTTTCTGCCTAGGTGCTTGCGGAAACAAGGATGTTTGTTCTAGTTTGGCGGGGCTGGGTGGGTCAGCGTCTTCGTTTTGCGCAAAGGACGAAACAAACATGCGGATTGACAGCACGGATCGCAAAATTCTGGACCAGCTTCAGCGGGATGCCAGCCTGTCCTTGGACGAAATCGCCAAGGCGGTTGGGTCGTCGAAAACCCCTGTTTGGAACCGAATCCGCAAAATGCGTGATGCAGGGATCATCGGGCCACAGACTGTACGGCTGGATGCAGAAGCGCTTGGATTTGAAGCGTGTTTCTTTGTTCTGATCCGCACCTCTGAGCACGAGGCCGAATGGCAAAAGGCGTTTCTGAAAGCGCTGAAGGAACGCCCCGAAGTGCAAGAGGCCCACAGGTTGGCGGGCGACATCGACTATATCCTGAAAGTGCGGGTCAAAAACGCGCGCGCCTACGATGCCTTCTATCAGGCGCTGATTTCCGAGGTGAAGGTCCACAACGTGACCGCGCTTTTGTCGATGGAAGAGATCAAGTCGACCACAGCCCTGCCGCTTTAGGCGGTGATTAGCAGCCGTTCCAGCCCGTGAAAATGATAGCTGTTGGCGTAATGCGGCTTGTGGCTAAGCGCGATGTTCGGCAGCCGTTCAAACAGGATCGGTAGCGCGATCTGCAATTCCAGCCGTGCCAGCGGCGCGCCCACGCAGAAATGCAGCCCTGCGCCAAAGCTGGTGTGTCGCGTGGCGGGGCGGTTGATGTCGAAAACGTCGGGATCGTCGCAGAAGTCAGGGTCGCGGTTTGCGGATCCTAGCAGCAGCCCGACCTCATCTCCGCGTTCGAAATCATGACCGAACAGGGTGATAGGTTCGTAGGCGTAGCGCGAAAACATATGCAGCGGCGGATCGTAGCGCAGGATTTCTTCCGCTGCGGTGACGGCATTGGCGTTGGTCACTGTATCGCCATGGCCCAGCAGCGCGGCCAACCCGTTGCCGATGGTGTGAACTGTCGCCTCGTGCCCCGCATTCAACAGCAAAATGACGGTCGAGATCAGTTCATCCGTGCTCAGGCGATCTCCGTCTTCTTCGGCGGCGATCAGGTGTGTGATCAGGTCATCGGCGGGCGTCGCGCGACGTTTGTTGATGTAACCTGTTAGGAAATCGGTGAATTCGCGCGCGGCGGCGTTGGCCTTTTCTTCGATCAGCCGCGTACGACCCGCCTGATACATGGCAACCATTGCATGGGACCAGCGCAACAGGTCGTTCGCCATGCTGTCCGGCACCCCGAGCAGCCGCGCGATGATAATGACGGGCAGCTTTTCCGCGAAGGTTGGCAGAATATCAAAGGGCGGCTCTGGCAGATCATCGATCAACTGATGTGCCAAGGCGTGGATTTCCGGCGCCAGCGCTGCGATCCGGCGCGACGTAAAGGCCCGCAGGACAAGCCCGCGCAAACGCGTGTGGCGGGGGGGTTCCAGTTCCAGCATCGAATGCGCGTCGACGCGGGCGAAATCGCGGATGTGATCGGCAGGCTCTTCGGCCATCTCGGGGAGCACTTCGCGACCGAACCGTCTGTCGCGCAGGATCGCGTCGACAGCAGCATAGCTGGTTGCGCAAATCATCCCGTAGTCTGCCCACGCCACCAGATCCCCCGCAGCACGCATCCTTGCGTAGGTCGGATAGGGGTTTTGGACAAAGGAAGGATCGGTCGGGCGCTGTTGGAACGTCTGCATACACAATCCGTAGACGGTTCGCTCTGGCGCAGGCAAGGGCGCTGTTGATAGTGTGAGGCATGGGAAGTTTCTTTCGGACACAAAAAACGCCGCTGGCAGTTTTTCTGATGGTCGTGATGGCCATCGTGCTGACGATACTGTCGATCGCCGTGCCGATGTACACAACCTCGATGATTCGGGCCAAGGAAAGTGTTCTCAA
>CATNDK010000315.1 GCA_950096585.1 Thalassococcus halodurans
TGGCAGACCACGGTGCGGTCGTACGCATTGAACTCGCCAATCTGATTCATGTAATCGAACGACACCACGATCTCGCCGTTGGCGGCCACGGCAGAAGCCGACAGACCGGTACGACCGCCAGAGGGCACCAATGCCAGCTTCTGCTCATTGGCAAAGCGCACCACCGCCTGCACCTGCTCGACCGTCTTGGGAAAAACAATCGCCAGAGGGGCCGGCGCAAAGTGCTTGGTCCAGTCCTTGCCCCAATTGTCGAGGGACTCGGCGTCCACCCGCACCTTGTCCGGGTCGACCAGTGTCTTGAGGGTTGCAATCACAGCATCTGGGGTCATGGCGAGCTCTCAAAGGGAATTCATGCAGTGCCTGAACACATTTCATGCGTTCACGGGCATCAAAAAAGGCAGATTATGCTAGCATACGCGACTTCCGAAACAGGCCCCTTCTGTCATCTGTGACCAAAGTGGCCTGCTCGGACTTTCCGATATCAGCACCCGGGTAACTCACACCATGGCCAACACCTCGCTGGACAAAAGCAAGATCAAGTTCCTGCTGCTCGAGGGCGTACACCAGACCGCCGTTGACACACTGAAGGCAGCCGGTTACACCAACATCGAGTACCACACCGGCTCGCTGCCTGAAGAGCAGCTGAAGGAGTCCATTGCCGACGCCCATTTCGTCGGCATTCGCTCGCGCACCCAGCTCACCGAGGAGGTCTTCCAGGCCGCCGAAAAGTTGATCGGTGTGGGCTGTTTCTGTATCGGCACCAACCAGGTGGATTTGAAAGCCGCCCTCAAGCGCGGCATTCCGGTGTTCAACGCGCCCTACTCCAACACCCGCTCGGTGGCGGAGTTGGTGATCGCTCACACCGTCAACCTGATGCGCGGCATCCCCGAAAAGATGCAAAGCGTGCGAAAGGTCAAATACACCGCGACCCTGCTGGACCTGATGCAGGGCTATGCCCGCATTCGCACCAAAGACGAATTCCGCCCCTTTATTCTGGACCGTGACCGTGTCTTTACGATGGAGCAGGCGCTGGAACGTTTGCGCGGAATGATCGGCTTTGCTGGGACTTGGACAGATATCGTCAGTTATTTGCCCGACGGCTGGGGTGACGACCCTGTGATGCGCCGCTCGGCCACTGCTGCGACTTTTGCGGCCTCGCTTGAGCTGGTCAAAGAAGGCAAAGCCCAAATCAAACAAGAAGAAATGTTTGCCCCGATCATGGTACGGCGCGCTGAACGCAAATCGGAAAGCTAGAGTTATGAACGACGACGATTTGTCCACCACAGAAAGCGAAGAACGTCGGCCGATCGAAAACGACAGCCTGTTCGACGCACCGCCTATGGGCGAACAGGAACGAATGGTCGAAGCGATCCTCTTTGCTTCTGCCGAACCCCAAACCGTTAAAGATCTGAATGACCGGATGCCCCACGGCTGCGACGCTGCCGAGGCGCTGGTTCACTTGCGGAAGCGGTATGAGGGCAGGGGCGTGAATGTGGTGAAAGTGGGCGATGCTTGGGCCATTCGCACAGCACCCGATCTTGGTTTCCTGATGCAAAAGGAAACGGTCGAGGTGCGCAAGCTTAGCCGTGCTGCCATCGAAACACTGGCGATCATTGCCTACCACCAGCCTGTCACACGGGCCGAAGTCGAAGAGATCCGTGGCGTGTCTGTCAGCCGCGGCACTGTGGACCAGCTTCTTGAGATGGAGTGGATCCGCTTTGGCCGTCGCCGGATGACGCCAGGCCGACCTGTGACCTTTGTTGTGACCGAAGAATTCCTTGATCATTTTGGTCTTGAAAGCGCGCGCGATCTGCCGGGCCTGCAAGAACTGCGCGCTGCGGGCCTGTTGGACAATCGCCCGCCTCCGGGCGCCATCCCGACGCCGGGCGAAGGCGATGTGGATTCCGAGGAAGATACGTCAGAGGGCCAGTCCGAGATGTTCGAAGACTAAGGCCAGAAAATTCCGGCGTTTTTGCCAGTTTTGGGCGCAATTGTCTGTCAGACAGAGCCGAAAGAAAACTCCAAGAGGCAGATCATGAACGCAAATGGCTTGATCAATATGGTGGTTCACATGGTGTTGGGGCGTGTCATCCGTCGCGGGATTGATGCGGGCTTTAACCGGTTCTCGCGGACGCCCGATGGAAACCAATCTGCGCCTCAGCCTCCACAGCAGGCGGCGATTTCGCCACACCACGAACGCCGCGCGCAAAGCGGTATCGCCCAAGCGCAACGTGCCTTGGCGTCGCGGCGAAACTCAGGCTAACTGGCTGGCTTTTCTCAGCTTTTGAAATGTTTTGACAGTTTCAGGCCTTGGCCCTGATAGTTGGATGCAATGCCAGCGCCGTACAGTTGCGCGGGCATCTCGTCCATACGTTCGTAAACCAGACGACCAACCACCTGACCGTGTTCCAGAACAAACGGCGCTTCATGGCAGCGAACCTCTAGTACACCGCGTGATCCATGGCCGCCAGCTGCGGCATGGCCAAAGCCCGGATCAAAGAAACCTGCATAGTGCACGCGGAATTCACCGACCATTGCCAAGTAGGGCGCCATTTCGGCGGCGTATTGCGGCGGGATATGCACCGCTTCGCGGCTGACAAGGATGTAGAAGGCATCGGGATCAAGGATAATCTGACCGTTTGTTGTGCGCAGTTCTTCCCAGAAATCGGCTGGATCGTATTCGCCGATCCGGTCCAGATCGATGACACCCGTGTGCGGCTTGGCGCGGTAGCCGACCAGATCGGTGCCTTCGGGTTCCAGATCAACCGAAAATCCCAGACCGTCGCCGATAACAGCAGGACCACCGGACACCAGCGTATCGCTTTCATGTAGCGCGGTCAGTTCCTGATCGGTCAAAACAGATTGACCATTGCGGAACCGGATTTGGTTCAAGCGCATGCCGGGGCGCACGAGCACCGAGAATGAACGTGGACAAATTTCGGCATACAGCGGGCCTGTGTAGCCTTGGGCTATACGATCAAACTCTGCACCGCCATCGGTGATGGTGCGTGTCAGCAGATCCAGACGACCGGTCGAGCTTTTGGCGTTGGCGATGGCTTGTATGCCGTCGGGCAGGGCGAGGCTTTCCATCAAGGGCACGACGTAAACACAGCCCTTTTCCAGAACCGCACCATTCGTCAGGTCGATCCGGTGCATTTCGAATTCTTCGATACGCTCGGCTACTGTCTGGCCTTCGGGCGCAAGAAATGATGCGCGGACACGATAGGCGACATTCCCCAAACGCAGATCAAGGCTGGCCGGTTGGATCTGACCGTCTACCAAAGGCTGCGCGACCGTGATGGCCCCCTTGGCGATCATGTCTTCGATTTGCTGGCTCGCAAGTACTCCGGCCATATCAACCCCCGTGACGTTTGGTTTTGACTTCCTAGCAAGGGTTTGGGGGCAAGTGGAATAACAAACACCACATCCGCGCAGAAAAGCCTGCGCTTATGGCGATTTTCCAGCAAGTCGGTGAAAATGGTCGGGCTAGCAGGACTCGAACCTGCGACCTTCCGTCCCCCAGACGGACGCGCTACCAGGCTGCGCTATAAGATCGGAAGAGCG
>CATNDK010000316.1 GCA_950096585.1 Thalassococcus halodurans
CGTATTGCAACGTGCCGTTTGTTTTCGCGGGCACATCCAGGCGCGGCATCGATGTGCCCACATAACGCCATTGGGATGGATCGCGCAGAATAACATCATCCGGTTCCAGCTGTGCGGCTTCGGCGGCGAGATCGGAGTAGGGAATGGCACTGCCGTCTGGTGCAATGACATTTCCGTCTTGCGTCTTTAATTGACCTACAGGTACCGACAGCCTGTTTGCCGCTGCTTTCACCAGCAACTGACGCGCGGTCGCGCCGATGATGCGCATTCTTTCGAACCCGTCCTTCATAGCGGTCGAACCTCCAGTGACCTGCAAATCCAGAAGTTTGCCGACACCGCCAAGCGCGTCACCAAACGCGCGCGCCCAGGCAGAGTGTTCGTATGCCTTGCCCGGCAAACCGTCGGCCAACAAAGCGTGGTTGTAGAACACTTTCGACGGTGGGCCGTGGATGACGCGGATATCCTCCCAAGCGATATCAAGCTCTTCCGCGACAAGGGCGGCCAGCGTGGTTTGAGTGCCTTGGCCCATGTCAGCGCGCGGCGTGACAATGATCACGCCGTCGCTGTCGATGACAACGAAGGGGGATAAAGCGGTTTCGCCCTCGGCAAGTTGCAGGGGGTTGGGGCGGTCCTTTTTGACCTGCCAGACACCAAAGGCGATCCCGCCCGCGACGGCGGCAGCGCCAAACAGAAATGTCCGGCGTGCGATTGTACCCATGCTTGCCACTGTGCTTGCCCCCTGTTTTGTCCTTGCGGCCTAGACTTCGCCGCCTGCGATCTGGATCGCCTGACCATTTACACTGGCCGACCCATCGCCACACAACCACAACGCAGCGTCAGCTACCTCGGATGGGGCGATCAACCTGCCGTGCGGGTTCAGACCCACCATCATGTGCCGCGCCTTATCTTCATCGACGCCGGTACGCTCCATGATCGAGGTCACGTTCCGCGTTATGATCTCGGTATCTACATAGGCGGGGCAGAGCGCATTGAAAGTCATGTTGCGACCGGCATAGTCCGCCGACAGCCCACGGATCAGTCCGATCATCGCGTGTTTCGAGGCCGAATAGGCGGGTGCGCCTTTCAGTCCCTTCACGCCAGCAATCGATGACACCGCAATGACGCGGCCCCAGCCGGTGTCTTTCATCGACTTCAGGCATTCACGGATCGTCAGGAACGCGCCGTCCAGATTGATGGCCATCATGTTGCGCCAGAAATCCAGATCGGTCTTGAGAATGCTGCGACCTTCGGCAATGCCTGCGTTCGGCACACAGATCTGGATCGGACCGCGTGCGGCGACGGCCTCGGCGCATCCGTTAACCACTGACGCTTCGTCGCTGACGTCCATGGCCAGAGGATGAATGCGGTCGCTGGCGGCATCTTGTAGAACTTCGATCCTGCGCCCGGTGATCGTGACCTCGGCGCCCGCGTCGGCCAGTGCCTGTGCAATAGCCAGCCCTATACCTGTTCCGCCGCCTGTGACAAGCGCGTGTTTGCCTGACAAATCCATGGTGTTCCTCCCTCATTTTCCGGCAGCGTATCGCAGGGGGAAAACACTGCAAGTAGAGCGCGAAGAGATTCGCCAATTTGGCGATTTGAGTGACGCAACGTTGTGAAAATCCGGATTTGCAGAAAAGTTTTTGCCCGCAGGTCCGCGACTTTTTGTCAGTGCTCAGAATGGCATGCAATTGTACACACTTGTATATCGTTATCTATTTGAAACCGCGAAATAAATTTGTTTGGCCCGCCAAATTTTGGTGTAGAAAGGCAGGGCGAACGGTGGAAAACGAAACAATTCTCGGGGCTTACCGTGTAAGGCGATTGGCTACACTCCGGACTTAGTTCGCTTGCGGATTGCTGACTTTGCCTCTGTTCGCTGCCGTAGTTTCAACCGCATTGCGGGCCAAAGGGTCCGATCCGGACCTAAGGGGTAAGACGTTAAGGTACATTTATTGCGGCGCAGCATGTCGTTACGCAACAAAGCGCAATGTGGCTTTTGCTTTGCTGTTTGTTATGGTCTATGGCTGCATCGCACTGGCTGTGGTAGGTCAGTATCACGGACCCAAAAGGGTTGGTGGTGCAGTGCATCAATAGGCTTGTTCTGACACGAGAGGGGACAGAGACCGTGAAAATAGGGACGCCAAAGGAAATTCTGGAGGGCGAAGCGCGTGTAGCGATGACCCCGGATTCGGCGAAGATGCTTCAGAAACTGGGGTATGACTGCGCGATTGAATCCGGCGCGGGTGCTGCCGCTGGGTTCTCCGACGAGGCATATGCCGAAGCGGGCGTAGAAGTTATCGCCAAGGCTGCTGATCTTTGGAAAACGGTTGACGTCGTTGCCAAAGTTCGCCCGCCGACCGAAGACGAAGTGAAACTTCTGACAGCTGACAAGCTGCTGATTTCGTTCTTCTATCCGGCTGCAAACGAAGCGCTGATGAAGCAGGCCGCCGATCTGGGCGCCTCTGTCATCGCGATGGACATGGTTCCGCGTATCAGCCGCGCGCAGAAGATGGACGCGCTGTCGTCCATGGCAAACATCGCCGGTTCCCGCGCGGTGATCGAAGCGGGTAACAACTTTGGCCGCTTCTTCACCGGTCAGGTGACGGCTGCCGGTAAGGTTCCGCCCGCCAAGGTTCTGGTTGTGGGCGCCGGTGTTGCCGGTCTGGCAGCCATCGGTACATCCACATCGCTGGGCGCGATCACTCTGGCGTTCGACGTTCGTCCCGAAGTGGCCGAGCAAGTTGAATCCATGGGCGCTGAGTTCGTCTATCTGGACTTCGAAGAAGAACAGCAGGACGGCGCGGCCACAGGTGGCTATGCCTCTGTTTCTTCGCCGGAATTCCGCGAAGCGCAGCTGAAAAAGTTCCGCGAACTGGCGCCGGAAGTCGACATCGTGATCACCACCGCGCTGATCCCGAACCGCGAGGCGCCGGAACTGTGGACCGAAGACATGGTTAAGGCCATGAAACCGGGCTCGGTTATCGTTGACCTTGCGGCTGAAAAGGGCGGCAACTGTAAGATGACCGTGATGGACGAGAAGATCGTCACCGACAACGCGCAGTTTCGCGATGCCGCCGATTCCCAGGGGTTCGATGAGGCCCACCGGGCCGGGGCGGTGCTGGCCGAGGAAGCCAAGACGATCGCCGAATGGCACGACAAGTGCGCCAACAAGTGCGCCAACATCGCCACGGTGCTCCGTGACACGCGTGCAGGCCAAGAACAGCTGATCCGCGAGGCTGATCCCAAGATCGCCGCGGCGAAGCTGCCTGGCGAGGCCGAAGCGCTCGTTGCCGAGTACCACGGCGTTGCCATGTATCAGACCGAGGCGGGGGTTACGGCCGCGATGGCCGCTCACACCTCCTTCAAGAGAAGTAGCGAAAACACAAGAGCCCTGAGCCTTTTGACGAAATGGGGCGAGGTCCCCGCTACACCACCCGCCCAGCCTCTCGACCAACCGTCACCGGGCATCGCCCAAGGCGACGATCCACTGAGCGACACCAAGAAGCCCACACCCGGCGAGGATGCGCCCAGACCCCCGGCAGAGGCACCGACCGACAAA
>CATNDK010000317.1 GCA_950096585.1 Thalassococcus halodurans
GGCGCCAGTTGCGGCAGAACCACGTGCCACAGCATGCGTAGGCCTTTCGCCCCGTCCAGTCGCGCGGCCTCGATCTGTTCGGGGTCCACGGCGTTCAGGCCGGTCAGGTACAAGATCATGCAATAGGCGATCTGCGGCCAGAGACCTGCGGCGATGATGCCGTAGGTGGCCAGTTTCGGGTCGCCCAGAACGTTGATCGGGCTAAGGCCCACGGATTCCAGAATGGTGTTCAGCAGACCGAATGTCGGGTCGTAGAACCATGTAAAGACAAGGCCCACGACGACCTGGGAGATCACGAAGGGAAAGAAAAACAGCGATTTATAAAGGCGGATGCCCGTCACCGTCTGGTTCAGGAACAACGCAATGCCCAGACCGGCGGGGATCGCCAGCAGGTACATCAGCAGCCATTTCAGGTTGTTCCACAGCGACACCTCGAAGGCGCGGTCTGTGACCAGTTCCTGATAGTTCTGCATGCCGACCCATTCTTTCGCGCCCAGCCCGTCCCATTGGTAGAACGAAATCTGGAAGCTCTGGAAAATCGGGGCGATGACGTAGAACAGGAAAAACAGCAAACCCGGAGCCAGAAACACCCAAGGTGCCAGTTTCTGACGGTTCCGGCGGATAAAGCCGTTAGGTTGCGATGTGTCTGGATGCGTGGCGGTGGCCATGGCGGGGATCCTCCGCAGTCGTTCGGATGGCACAAGGCCGCAGCGGCCTTGCGCAACTGTGTTTCAAAGGGCGGTGGCGATCAAGCCATCCGCCCGGGGAGGATTACTTGTAAATCCGGCCACGCGCCTGTTCGAGGCGGCCAAGGATGTCATCCAGATTGTCAGGGAAGACCATGAATTCCTGGAAACCTTCCATGGCAACAGATGCCATTTCCGCCGGTGCGTCGCGGTCAAAGAACTGCGCGATACCGCCGGGGCTGTTGGACGACAGCATCGCAAAGCCCTGGTTCAGCATTTCGTCATCATCAACCGACGACTGCGCGTTCACAGGCAACTGACCCAGCGCGTCGCCCGCGTTGATCTTGGTCTGGTTGTCTGCGGAAACAACGAAGCGCAGGAATTCACGCGCGGCTTCTTTGTTTTCGGCGCCTGCCGGAATGTGGAACGTGTCTGTCGGCGCGTCTTCGGCCAGTTCGACATCGGGGTTGATGGCGGGGAACTGGTAGAAGGCCAACTGGTCGGTGCTCAGGCCCGCTTCGCGCAGCGGGGCCACGGCAAAGTTACCCATCAGGTAGGCCGCTGCTTCGCCATTGACCATAAAGGGCAGCGCCTCTTGCCAGCTGTAGGACTGGTGGTTGTCGATGAAGGCGCCCATGTCGATCAGTTCGCGCCAATTGGCGAAGGTCTGACGCACACGGTCGTCTGTCCAAGCCACTTCGCCGTTGGTCAGCGCCATGTGGAAGTCATAGCCGTTGGTGCGCATGTTCAGGTAGTCGAACCAGCCGCCGGCGGTCCACAGGAACTTGGTGCCGATGGTAAAGCACTTCTTGCCGGAATCGAGGATCGCCTGACAGTTGGCTTTGAATTCATCCCAGTTTGTCGGCTCGCTCAGGCCCAGTTCTTTGTAGATGTCTTCGCGGTAGTAAACGCCCCACTGGTAGTAGGTATAGGGCACGCCCCACTGTTTGCCGTCGATAGTCATCGCGCCTTTGGTGGACGCAAGGTTTTCAGCGATTTCGGGTTCGGCCCACAGATCGGAAATGTCTTCGAACAGATCAGCCGAGATATAGGGGCGCATGCGGTTGGCCGCGTACCAGTTGGCCACATCCGGCGGGTTCGCAGACAGGAAGTTGCGGATTTGCGTCTTATACGCCTCGCGGTCGATGACGGTCAGTTCAACGGTCAGATCGGGGTGCATGGCGTCAAAGCGTGCGGCCATATCCTCCATCACCGCGCGGGGCGCGGGGTTCGACATGTCCGAGAAAATCTTAAGCGTGCCTGTCAGGTTCGAGTCCTGAGCGAGTGCCGCGCCTGCGGTCAAAGCCACCGCGGCTGCGGTTGTCATTAGTCTGGTCAGCATTGCGTCCTCCCTGATTGATGCTGAGCGTCAACAGGTTCCAAATAATGAAACTAGTTTCCAGCTATTGAAACTATGATCGCGACTCGCTAAGAAAGTCAACAGGTGGCATTCATGTTTCGAATGTCGGGAGGAACACGCATATGAATTCACAGTTGCGACAGCAGGGTGGTGCCGACGGGACCGTTGGCAAAGCTTTGGAGGTGTTGGATCAGGTCGCTGACAAGGGCCGTCCCGTGCGCTTTTCCGAACTGCTGGCCGAAACATCGCATCCCAAGGCGACGCTCTACCGGTTGCTGCAAACCCTGACCAATCAGGGCATGCTGGCCTATGACGAAGATCGCCAGACATATGCGCCCGGTCTGCGGCTGGTTCGGTTGGCCCACAGCGCGTGGCGGCAAAGTTCGCTGGCCCCTGTGGCGCGCCCCTATCTGACTGCTTTGGCTCAGGAAGTCGGGGAAACCATCCACCTTGCCCAACTGGATCGCGGGCAGGTTCTTTACGTCGACAAGATGAACGCCGCCGAACCGATCGAGATGTTTTCGCAGGCGGGCAAGGTTGGCCCGGGTTATTGCACTGGCGTAGGCAAGGCAATGATGGCTTTTCTTGATGCCGGCGACCGGCAGGATGCCATCAACCGTCAGGCCTATTTCGCCCATACGCCCAACACGCTGACGACACCTGACGCGCTGGCCGCCGAGCTGGACCGGATCAAGGCCGAAGGCGTGTCGTACGACCGTGAAGAACACGAGCCCGGCATCATCTGTATCGCCGCGCCGATTCTGTCATCGACCGGCCGCGTTATCGGCGCGCTGTCGATCACCACATCCACATCCCGCCAGAGCTTTGACGGGTTAGAGCAACATCGCGCCGCGCTATTGCGCACGGCGCAGGATATCGCCGGGGCTGCCGAAAGCTGGCAGTTCCCGACCTAGGTTTTTCGGGGGAGGATCGCCATGTCGGGTGTGACGCTGACACAGGCTATTAAGAAATACGGTGACGTTCAGGTGATCCACGGTGTGGATCTGGACATCAAGGACGGTGAATTCTGTGTGTTTGTCGGCCCGTCGGGCTGCGGCAAGTCCACGCTTTTGCGCATGATCGCAGGGCTTGAGGAAACCACCGACGGCCAGATCAACATCGGTGATCGCGATGTCACACGGGTCGAGGCCGCAGATCGTGGTGTGGCGATGGTGTTCCAGACCTACGCGCTTTATCCCCATATGTCGGTCGAACAGAACATGGGCTTCGGCCTGAAAATGAACGGCCATCCCAAGGATGAGATCAAAGCCAAGGTCGATGAAGCCGCCCGCATCCTGAAGCTGGAAGACTACCTGAAACGCAAGCCCAAGGCGCTTTCCGGTGGTCAGCGTCAGCGCGTGGCGATTGGCCGCGCGATTGTGCGTGGCCCCGAGGTGTTTTTGTTCGACGAACCGCTGTCGAACCTTGATGCGGAACTGCGCGTCGACATGCGGGTCGAGATCGCGCGTCTGCACAAGGAAATCGGCGCGACGATGATTTACGT
>CATNDK010000318.1 GCA_950096585.1 Thalassococcus halodurans
GGCCCCTGTGGATTTGCATGCGTCAATGATGTTTTCAATAATCAGATAGGACTGATTACTGGGTGCCGGGCCGATGCGGACGGCCTCGTCGGCCATCTGAACATGCAGGGCGTTTTTATCGGCATCGGAATAGACCGCAACGGTCTTGATGCCCATTTTGCGGGCTGATTTGATCACACGGCAGGCGATTTCGCCGCGGTTCGCGATCAGGATCTTGTTAAACATATCCGTCCCTTTCCAGTCATGGCTCCTGCGGGTCCTCTCCCGCTGGGGCAAGGCATGAAAAAACCGCCAAAGCCAGACGGCTTTGACGGCGTTTCAATAATGATCGGTCCCAAAAGGGACCGGCTGTTCAGATCAGCAGCGTTCCGGATAGGATTGGCAATAAGCGACGTTACCGCCTGCGCCAACAATTGCGCCGGTCGCGATGTCGCCATCAACCGCTGCAGCTGTACCTGCACCCGCGGCCGCGCCGATGAGTGCCTGTTCGCCAAGCGTGTCGCCACAAGCCGCAAGGCCGAAGAGCGCCACGATAGCAGAGATTTGTGTGAGTTTACGCATTTGGAATGCTCCTTTTGATTTCTCGCCCTGTGCTGATGGAATAGCGCGAAAACAGCCAAAAGGTTCCAACAATTCGTGCGCACACCTGCGTGATCGGCAGGTTTTTGCCCGAACTGCATAAATTCAGAGGAAAAAACGGGCGGCTGGCTCGGGGATGCGCCAAGCCGCCCTTTAGGGGAAGGGTAACGGTAATCGCGCAGCAGATCGCCTGCCTGCGCCGTCAATGACCCGTTAAGGGACATCCAGAGGCTGACAAAAACATTCCCACCTTCCAAGAGGTTAAATGCTTTTGCGCGCGGATCGGCTTGATCCCGCCTCTTATCGGATGCCCTAAGCAGGATCATGCCCATAAATCCTGTTCAAACGCTTCGGGAAAAGCGTGACGCGCAGCCTTTTCGTCGATGATCAGCAAAGATTCATAGCTTTCCGGATCGAAGGGATCGTCTACCGGCAAAACTTCGCGACCGAACAGCCAGCTCAGGCGTCCTGCGTCCAGATTGCCCCGTTCGAACGGTTCGGTGCCGAAATGCAGCCACAACGCATTCATGAACCACAAGTCCGCCTTACGATCAGGCGAGCGGCGATCGGCAAAGCGTTCGCGACGTGTGATCGGCGTGACCCCTTTGGGGTTCGGACGGCGGATGGTGAATTGGAAATCTGTACCGGGAAGACGCCCCGGAAAACCGCGATGTTTCAGCATGTGCCGCCCTCCACCAGAGTAAAGGACATCGCGCGGCAGGGTGTCAGGACGGCCTCAGCGGGCCGTCCCGACGGAAACTTATTTGAATTTGCCTGTGTATTCCGGCTCGACGCTGATCGGCTCCGGATCAATGATGACAAACTCTTCTTCTGTCGAGCTGCCGCCACATGCCGCGAGGGTCGCGACAAAGCCGAACAGCGCGAAGAACTTGATGCTCTTGGACATGCTCTTCTCCTGTATCCATTATTATGGGCGTCGCGGGCCTTGGGTCCCGACTGCCCCGTTTTTGAGGTGGCTCCCTCGAGGAAACCGTCCTTAGGAATACAGGAAGACGTGCCGCAAAGATACGTTTTGCCGGCGCAATCCGTGACTTGTGACTCGAAAGCCGCAAAAGCAGGTTCAAAGTAACGACGCCGCGCAAGATATTGTGTTCGCATTAAAATGCCTCCCAGATGCAGAGACCATCAGAGATGCTGAAAAGTTCGAAAACCTGCAAGGCATCAGGATCGGCAACGCCAAATTCAGTTGGCCTGTCACCCATACTGATCACCACCTGAGCAGCGCTCAGGCCCTGCCCTTTGATGTCCTGCAACACGTAATCCGAACACAAGAATTCCAGATCGCCCGTCGAAACGGCCAGATCATCCGCGGTGTTGGACAGTTCCGGCACAACAAAGCGGTAGCGCAGCAAGTCCATGTCCTTCAGGACTTCCTGCAAATCAGCTTTCCGGTCAGACGGCAGAATAATGGACTGCGCAGAGGCGGAGGCCGCAAAGACAACGGCAGCGAACAGCGCGATTACGTTGGGAATTGTTTTGAAGTTTTTGAGAAAGTCGCAGCCCCGACCACCTGATGGTGCTCCTCCCGCCGGGGCCGCGTGACTGCGGATCTTATCCGCTGTCGTTAACTCTGTGCCCGAGTTGCGGTCGTTCGACGCTCTCGGTGCTGGAATCATTAGCAGATTGCAAACATTACGCAACAGGTTATCTGAATGCCGGAAAACCCCCGCATTCAGCGCCTGTTCGCGCACGTCATATTTGCACTGCCAAGTCGACATTCCGGTTCCTTCAGAACAAGATTGGAGCGCGCGACAAACGCCGCGCGCAACGGATCACAACGGGATATTGTCGTGCTTTTTCCATGGGTTGGTAAGTTGCTTACCACGCAAGGATGCAAAGGCACGGCTAACACGGCGACGCGTGGACCGCGGCTGGATCACCTCATCGATGAAGCCACGTTCAGCGGCCACGAAGGGGTTCGCAAAGCGGTCTTCATATTCCTGCGTGCGTGCTGCGATTTTCTCGGGATCGCCCAATTCGGAGCGGTAGAGAATCTCTGTCGCACCCTTCGCACCCATCACCGCAATCTCGGCTGTGGGCCATGCATAGTTAAAGTCGCCACGCAGGTGCTTGGACGCCATAACGTCATACGCACCACCATAGGCCTTACGCGTGATCACGGTCACTTTCGGGACTGTTGCCTCGCCATAAGCGAACAGCAGCTTGGCACCGTGTTTGATAACGCCACCGTATTCCTGCGACGTGCCCGGCAGGAAGCCCGGAACATCAACAAGCGTCAGGATCGGGATTTCAAAGCAGTCACAGAAGCGCACGAAACGCGCGGCCTTGCGGCTAGAGTCGATATCCAGACAGCCCGCCAGAACCATCGGCTGGTTCGCAACAACACCCACGGTCTGCCCTTCCAGACGGACAAAACCGGTGATGATGTTCTTCGCGTAATCTTCCTGAATCTCGTAGAAGTCGCCTTCGTCCGCGATCTTGGTGATCAGCTCTTTCATGTCGTAGGGCGTGTTGGGGTTGTCGGGGATCAGCGTATCCAGCGACTCTTCCACACGGCCAGGTTCATCAAAGAAAGGACGAACAGGCGGCTTTTCGCGGTTGTTCAGCGGCAGGAAATCGACCAGACGACGAACCTCGGCCAATGCCTCGACATCGTTTTCGAACGCGCCATCAGCAACCGACGATTTCTTAGTGTGTGTGGATGCACCACCCAGTTCTTCTGCGGTGACGACCTCGTTGGTCACAGTCTTCACAACGTCAGGACCGGTGACGAACATGTAGGACGAATCCTTCACCATAAAGATGAAGTCTGTCATCGCGGGGCTATACACCGCACCACCCGCACAGGGGCCCATGATGACGGAAATCTGCGGGATCACACCGGACGCCATGATGTTGCGCTGGAACACTTCCGCGTAGCCCGCAAGCGACGCAACGCCTTCCTGGATACGCGCACCACCCGAGTCGTTGATGCCG
>CATNDK010000319.1 GCA_950096585.1 Thalassococcus halodurans
TCCTGATAGTTCGGATCGCTTTCCACTTCGACCGCGACGTTGTTCATCGTGGTCACAGCTTCGATCGGATAAGCGCCGGCGGCAGATTCCGCAGACAGCATGATGGCATCTGCGCCCTCGTAGATCGCTGTGGCGACGTCAGAGACCTCGGCGCGGGTCGGCATCGGGCTTTCGATCATCGATTCCAGCATCTGCGTCGCCACGATCACCGGCTTGGCCGCCGCGCGGCTTTTGCGGATCAGGCGCTTCTGGATCGGCGGCACGTTCTGGACAGGCAGTTCCACGCCCAGATCGCCGCGGGCCACCATGATGCCGTCGGAGACTGCCAGAATGTCTTCAAAGCTTTTGACCGCTGCGGGCTTTTCGATTTTGGACAGGATCGCCGCGCGGCCTTTGGCCAGATCGCGGGCTTCGTTCACGTCTTCGGGACGCTGAACGAACGACAGCGCCAGCCAGTCGACACCCAGTTCGCAGACGAATTCCAGATCCTTGCGGTCTTTTTCGGACAAGGCCGCCAGCGGCAGAACCACGTCAGGAACGTTCACACCCTTGCGGTTGGAAATGGTGCCGCCGACAATCACTTCGCAATCAGCAAAGTCATTACCGAACGACGTGACCTTCAGACGGATTTTACCGTCATTGACCAGAAGCGACGTGCCCTCTTCCAGCGCTGCAAAGATTTCGGGGTGCGGCAGGCACACGCGGGTTGCGTCGCCCGGGGTCTTGTCCAGATCCAGACGGAAGCTCGCGCCTTCTTCAAGTTCCTCTTCATCGTTGGCAAATGTGCCAACACGAAGTTTCGGCCCCTGAAGGTCAGCCAGAATACCGATGGTCGAATTCAGGTCTTCTTCGACCTGACGAATAATCGCGTGGCGTTCGGCGATCTCTTCATGGGCACCGTGGCTCATGTTCAGGCGGAAAACGTCGGCGCCTGCTTCGTGAAGGGCGCGGATCATTTCGTAATCAGAAGAGGCCGGGCCAAGCGTGGCCACGATTTTCACATTACGACTGCGTTTCATGAACGTTCCTGCCTTTCGAAGTCTTTTCGGATCACCGTTAACGCTAACGGTTAGTGCCTTATTGCCTATTTCCCGCGCCCCCGCAACCTCTGCCGATACGAGCAGCTACCGGAACATTGCCATCACCGTTTGCACCGGAATGATTACCCTTATGTGACAGCATGCGGCCTTATCGTGCTTTAAGACGGCTTGAACATAGCCGCCAAAACCCCATTGTTGTCCCAACCAAAGGAGACACCGCAATGGATGACCAGACCCGTATCGAGCTTGAGGCCGCCGCCTTCCGCCGCTTGCGTCAACACCTGATGGAAGACCGCACCGACGTGCAAAACATCGACATGATGAACCTTGCCGGTTTCTGCCGCAACTGCCTGTCGCGCTGGTATCAGGAAGCTGCCAACGAAAAAGGCATCGAAATGAGCAAAGAAGAGGCGCGTGAGGTTTTTTACGGCATGACGATAGCCGACTGGAAAGCCAATTACCAAACCGACGCGTCGGACGACAAGCAGAAGGCGTTTGAAAAAAGCTTTGCCGAGAATGTCGGCGACAAAGGCTAAGGCGCCCTGCCCTGGAAACAAAAACGGCGGCCATCGGGGCCGCCGTTTTTCTTTATACGTACCGGATCAAACGGCAGCTTTGCGCATCTCTTCCAGATAAATCTCACGCAGGCGCGCGACGCGGGCACCCGGCGTGCCGTCTCCCAGCTGGACACCATCGATTTCGATGACCGGCATGACAAACGCCGATGCAGACGAAATGAACGCCTCGTCGCCGCCCTGCGCCTCTTCGATTGTGAAGTTGCGCTCTTCCACCTTCATCTGCGCCTCTTCCGCGAAACGCAGAACGGCCGCGCGGGTGATGCCGTGCAGAATGTCGTTGGACAGGGCACGTGTGACGATAGTGTTGCCCTTGATGAAATAGGCGTTGTTCGATGTGCCTTCGGTCACGAAACCGTCCTGCACCATCCACGCGTCATCCGCGCCCGCCTTTTTGGCCATCATCTTACCCAGCGACGGGTACAGCAGCTGAACAGTCTTGATGTCGCGACGGCCCCAACGCTGGTCTTCGATCGAGATGATCTTCAGGCCCTGCTTGGCTTTGGGATCATCGCCCAGACCCGGCTTGTTCTGGGTGAACAGAACGATGGTCGGCTCTGTCGTTTCGGGATCGGGGAAAACAAAGTCACGGTCGTTCGGCGCGCCGCGTGTGATTTGCAGGTAGACCAGACCTTCTTCGATGTTGTTCAGACGCACCAGTTCGCGGTGCACCTCAAGCAGATCTTCTTTCGAGATCGGGTTCTTCATGTCCAGTTCGTTCAGCGAACGGGCAAGGCGCACAGCGTGGCCGTCAAAGTCGATCAGCTTGCCGTCCAGAACCGATGTCACCTCGTACACGCCGTCCGCCATCAGGAACGCGCGGTCAAAGATCGACACTTTGGCTTCGTTCTCGGGCAGGTATTCGCCGTTCAGGTATACGGTACGGGTCATCGTCGGGTACTCCGTCAAATCTGGCTGCGGCCCGATTTCAGGGCCTGGATATAAAGGCCGCGATCAGCCCCAAAGTGCGGCTTCCGGCGGATGAACGCCTGCATCGTCAAACACAAGCGGCTTGGCACGGTCTTCGGCCAGAAGAAGCGGCCCGTCAAGATCAGTGATCAACGCACCCTGCGCAACCAGTGTCGCAGGCGCCATAGCCAAAGACGACCCGACCATACAGCCGACCATAATGTCATAGCCCTGCTTGAGCGCCTCATCCTTCAGAGCCAGCGCCTCGGTCAGGCCGCCGGTTTTGTCTAGTTTGATGTTCACGACATCATATTTACCGGCAAGTTTCGAAAGGCTTTCGCGGTCATGGCAGCTTTCATCCGCACAGACAGGCACAGGCCGATCCATCCCGATCAGCGCCTCATCCTCACCAGCAGGAAGCGGCTGCTCGACCAGAGCCACGCCAAGACGGACAAGATGCGGCGCCAGATCGGCATAGACCTCGGCGCTCCAGCCCTCGTTGGCATCGACGATGATCCGCGCATCCGGCGCGCCTGCGCGCACCGCCTCGAGCCGGGGCATGTCATCCGGGGTGCCCAGCTTGATCTTGAGCAGCGGCCGATGCGCATGTTTGGTGGCCTGCGCCCGCATCTTCTCGGGCGTGTCGAGCGACAGGGTAAAAGCGGTGATCTCGGGCCCCGGCGCCGGCAGTCCGGCCAGCTCCCAGACCCGCCGCCCGCTGCGTTTCGCCTCAAGATCCCAGAGCGCGGAATCCACCGCATTGCGCGCCGCGCCGGCCGGCAGGGCATCCTGAAGGGCGGCACGGGTCATGCCGGCCTCGATAGCCGGCCGCACGGATTCCAGTTCCGCCAGAACGCTGTCGCTGCTCTCGCCGTAACGCGGATAGGGGACGCATTCCGCCCTCCCGAGCGCGCCCGCTTCCTCGATTTCGGCGACGATGGTGGGGGTTTCTGTGCGCGCACCGCGGGATATGCGGAAGGTGCCGCGCATCGGCCACA
>CATNDK010000320.1 GCA_950096585.1 Thalassococcus halodurans
AAGTTGATCGCCACACCGGAAATCAGCTGGTTGCCACGGAAGGTGATCGACGCCAGCCCGTGAATGCCCGACAGCGCGACAGAGGCCCCGATGCCGGCGAACAGACCCAGCCAGACAGAGCCCGTCACATAGGCGACACCGGCAGACAGGAAGGCGGCGGCCAGCATCTTGCCCTCAAGCCCGATGTCGAAAACACCGGCGCGTTCGCTGTAAAGGCCAGCCAGACAGGCCAGCAACAGGGGCGTTGCCAGACGGACGGTGGAATCAAGAACCTGAAGTAGGGTCAGAAAATCCATCACGCGGCCCTCCGTTTCACAAAGAGTTTCTCAAGAGGCATCCGCACCATGTTGTCCAATGCGCCCGTGAACAGGATGACGAGCGCCTGAATAACGACGATCAGTTCACGCGGGATGTTTGTCCAAAGCGCCAGTTCCGCGCCGCCCTGATAGAGGAAGCCGAACAGAAGCGCGGCCATCAGAACGCCCACAGGGTGGTTGCGGCCCATCAGGGCCACAGCGATCCCGATAAAGCCCGCGCCTTCGGCGGCGTTGATGACCAGACGCTCGGCCTCGCCCATAGTGGCGTTGACGGCCATCAGGCCCGCCAGACCGCCCGAGATCAGCATCGCGACAATGGTGATGCGCACAGGCGAAATACCGGCATAACGCGCGGCGGTTTCCGAATGTCCCTGTGCGCGGATTTCATAGCCCAACCGCGTGCGCCAGATCAGAAGCCAGACCAGCACACAGGCGATCAGGGCAAGGAAGAAGGTCACGTTGGCGGGTGATCCGCGGAACAGCGGGTTGTCTGCGGTGGCGAACATGTCCTGAAACGACGGCAGATGCGTGGCCTCGGGGAAGTTCGCGGTTGCGGGCTCCATCGAGCCTGTGGGTTTCAGCAGGTTCACAAGGACGTAGTTCAAAAGCGCCGCAGCGATGAAGTTGAACATGATCGTGGTGATCACGATATGGCTGCCCCGTTTCGCCTGAAGATAGGCAGGGATCAGTGCCCAGAGCGCACCAAAGGCCGCTGCCGCAAAGGCACCGCCGATGATTGCCAGCGACCAGTGGGGCCAGGGGATGAACAGGCAGGCCAGTGCCGCGCCCAGACCGCCCAGAACCGCCTGACCTTCGCCACCGATGTTGAACAGCCGCGCGTGGAAGGCCACGGCAACGGCCAGACCGGTGAAGATAAAGTTCGTGGCGTAGTAAAGCGTATAGCCCCAACCCGACGACCGCATCAGCGCGCCGTCGACCATCAGCTTAAAGGCATCAATGGGGTTTTCCCCAATGGCGAGAATAACAAGCGCCGACAGGAAGGCCGCCAGAAGCAGCGAAATCAGAGGGACAAGGACTGCATCGGCCCATGCTGGCATCTTATCCATGGCTTGCCTCTTTCGTGTTAGTGACGCCGGCCATCAGCAGGCCCAGTTCGCGTTGGTCCGTTTCCGCAGGGTCGCGGAAGCCCATGATCTGACCGTCGAACATCACGGCGATGCGGTCCGAGAGGGCAAAGATTTCGTCCAGTTCCACCGAGACCAGCAAAATGGCCTTACCTTCATCGCGCAGACGCACGATTTGCTGGTGGATGAATTCAATCGCGCCGATATCCACGCCGCGCGTCGGCTGGCCGATCAGCAGCACATCGGGATTGCGCTCAATCTCGCGCGCTAGAACGATCTTTTGCTGGTTCCCGCCGGAAAAATTCTTGGCCGCAAGGTTGCAGTTTGCGGGACGCACGTCGAAGCGTTCGATCTTGCCCTCGGCGTCTTTGCGGATCGCGTCATGATCCATCAGCAGACCTTTTTGGTACTGCGCGTCGCGGTGATAGCCGAAAATCGCGTTTTCCCACGCGGTGTAATCAAGGATCAGACCTTCGTGGTGGCGATCTTCGGGGACGTGGCCGATACCGGCCTCGCGCCGCGCGCTGCCGTCTGATCCGGCACCTGTCAGCGGCAACTCCTGTCCGCGCAGTTTCACGGATCCAGTGGCATCGGCATAGCCGCCAAGTACTTCCAACAGCGCGGACTGGCCGTTGCCAGCAACGCCCGCGATGCCCAGAATTTCACCGGCACGCAGGTCAAGCGAGATGCCTTTCAGACGTTCCACGCCGTGGTCGTCCACATGACGCAGGTCTTTGATTTCCAGAAGCTTTTCGCCCGGCGTGGCGGGCTTTTTATCGACCCGCAGCAGAACCTTACGACCAACCATCAGTTCGGCCAGTTCTTCGGGCGATGTTTCAGATGTTTTAACGGTCGCCGTCATCTCGCCCCGGCGCATGACCGAAACGGTGTCGGTGATCTCCATGATCTCGCGCAGTTTATGGGTGATCAGGATGATCGTTTTGCCTTCGGCCCGCAGGTTATCAAGGATGCGGAACAGGTGGTCGGCCTCGGCCGGTGTCAGAACCCCTGTGGGTTCGTCCAGAATTAGGATGTCGGCCTGACGATAAAGCGCCTTGAGGATTTCCACGCGCTGCTGGTGGCCGACTGACAGGTCTTCGATCAACGCATCGGGATCGACAGACAGTTCGTATTCTTCGGCAAGCTGCTTCAGGACCTTGCGCGCCTTGGACAGCGAGTTGTTCAGCAACCCGCCTTCTTCGGCGCCCAGAATGACGTTTTCCAGAACGGTAAAGTTCTTCACCAGCTTGAAGTGCTGGAACACCATACCGATGCCTGCGGAAATCGCCGCCTGACTGTCGGGGATGTCGGTTTTCCTGCCCGAAATATAAATCTCGCCCGCGTCGGCTTTGTAAAAACCGTAGAGGATCGACATCAGGGTGGATTTACCAGCACCGTTTTCACCGATGATGCCGTGGATGGTGCCGGGCATGACGCGGATCGAAATATCTTTGTTGGCTTGAACAGGGCCGAATGCCTTGGAGATGCCTTTGAGTTCGATCGCGGGAACCGTATCGTTCATGATCAAGGTCCGAATATCGCTATGGGGAAGGGGCCGTCCGTGGACGGCCCCTCAACCAAGTTTCAGATAAAACGCGAAGCGCTTCTTAGAATTCCAGCGCGGGGCAGCTGTCGTTGGCGTAGTAGGATACGACTTCCAGATCGCCCGAGATGATTTTCGCTTTGGCATCTTCAACCGCTGCAATCATGTCGTCGGAAATTAGTTCCGCGTTGTTTTCGTCAACCGCGTAGCCAACACCGTCTTCTGCCAGACCAAGTGTCATGAACGTACCTGTTTCCAGGTCAGCACCGCCGGACATTGCTTCGAACACGGCGTTGTCGACGCGCTTGAGCATGGATGTCAGAACGGAACCCGGGTGCATGTGGTTCTGGTTGCTGTCAACGCCGATGGACTTGATGCCTTCGTCAGCCGCTGTTTGCAGCACTCCGACGCCAGTGCCCCCCGCGGCAGCGTAAACCACGTCAGCGCCTTGGCTGATCTGGGCTTTTGTCAGCTCGGACCCTTTGACCGGATCGTTCCATGCGGCGGGTGTCGTGCCCGTCATGTTGGAAATTACCGTCGCATCGGGGTTTGCGGCTTTCACGCCTTGGGCA
>CATNDK010000321.1 GCA_950096585.1 Thalassococcus halodurans
GGGCCAAGGGCGCAGAAATGAAAACGGGCGCCCAAGGGGGCGCCCGTTCCGCTGAAGATCGCGCGGCGATCAGCAGCTGTAGTACATGCCGAACTCGACCGGGTGCGGCGTGTGTTCGAACAGTTCGATCTCTTCCATCTTCAGCTCGATGTAGCCGTCGATCTGGTCCTTGGTGAAGACGTCGCCGGCGAGCAGGAACTCGTGGTCGGCCTTCAGGCAGTCAATGGCTTCGCGCAGGCTGCCGCAGACGGTGGGGATGCCTTCGAGCTCTTCGGCCGGCAGGTCGTAGAGGTTCTTGTCCATCGCCTCGCCGGGATCGATCTTGTTGGTGATGCCGTCGAGACCGGCCATCAGCAGCGCCGCGAAGCACAGGTAGGGGTTCGCCGACGGATCGGGGAAACGGGCCTCGACGCGCTTGGCCTTGGGGCTTTCGGTCCACGGAATACGGACGCAGCCGGACCGGTTGCGGGCCGAGTAGGCGCGCAGAACCGGGGCTTCGAAGCCGGGGATCAGGCGCTTGTACGAGTTGGTGGACGGGTTGGTGAAGGCGTTCAGCGTCTTGGCATGCTTGAGGATGCCGCCGATGAAATACAGCGCCTCTTGGCTGAGGTCCGCGTACTTGTCACCCGCAAAGAGCGGCTTGCCGTCCTTCCAGATCGACATGTTGCAGTGCATGCCGGTGCCGTTGTCGCCGTAGATCGGCTTGGGCATGAAGGTTGCGGATTTGCCGTACGCGTCTGCCACGTTGTGGATGACGTACTTGTACTTCTGCAGGTTGTCGGCTTGCTCGGTCAGCGTGCCAAAGATCATGCCCAGCTCGTGCTGACAGGACGCCACTTCGTGGTGGTGCTTGTCAACTTTCATGCCGATGCGCTTCATTGTGGACAGCATCTCGTTACGGATGTCCTGAGCAGCGTCTGTCGGGTTGACCGGGAAGTAACCGCCTTTGACACCAGGGCGGTGGCCCATGTTGCCCATTTCGAAGTCGGTGTCTGTGTTCCAAGCTGCGTCGATTGCGTCAACTTCGAAGGACACTTTGTTCATCGAGTTCGAATACTTGACGTTGTCGAACAGGAAGAATTCAGCTTCCGGACCCCAGTAGGATACGTCACCGATGCCCGAGGACTTCAGGTACGCTTCCGCCTTTTGCGCTGTGCCGCGCGGGTCACGGTCGTATGCTTCGCCTGTGTCGGGCTCAACAACGGAGCAGTGCAGACAGATTGTCTTTTCTGCGTAGAACGGGTCGACGTAGACAGAGTCTGTGTCGGGCATCAGTTTCATGTCGGAAGCTTCGATCGACTTCCAACCTGCGATGGAGGAACCATCGAACATGAAACCTTCTTCCAGGAAGTCTGCGTCAACCTGGTCTGCCATTACTGTTACGTGCTGAAGCTTGCCACGCGGATCGGTGAAGCGGATGTCGACATACTCGACGCCCTCGTCTTCGATCATCTTGAGAACTGCGTCCTTGCTCATTCCCTTAGTCCCTTTCTGTCTTCTGGGTCTGGTTTTGTTGGATTAAAGCGCGTCGGAACCGGATTCACCGGTACGGATGCGGATCGCCTGTTCAATAGGCGATACAAAAATTTTGCCGTCACCGATTTTGTCGGTTTTAGCTGCGTTGATGATAGCGTCGATCGCGCCGTCAACCTGATCGTCGTCCAGAACGACTTCGATCTTCACTTTGGGAAGGAAGTCGACGACGTATTCAGCACCACGATAAAGCTCTGTATGGCCTTTTTGACGTCCAAAGCCTTTAACCTCGACTACCGAGAGCCCCTGAATGCCTGCATCCTGCAGAGCTTCTTTAACTTCGTCCAATTTGAAAGGCTTGATGATCGCTTCGATCTTTTTCATGCCTTGCCTCCTTCCGATGTGTTTGAAACGCTCAGACCACGTTGCTTTCCGGGCTACAATGAACGGATGACCAAAATTGCAGCGATTCACGGTGTGAGTTCTGCTTCGAGATTAAAAAATAGTCAATGCGACCAAAAAATGGGCAAAAGTGAATCGCGGCTTTATGGCAAAAAATGACCTAGTCACGGCGTCCCAGATGCGGGCGATGGAAAAACGGGCAATGGATGCCAATGAGGTGTCTGGACTGACCTTGATGGAACGGGCGGGCAGGGGCGTTGTCAGTGCGATTCTGCACAAATGGCCGGGCGGTCAGGCAACCTTTGCCCAAGCTGTTCTGCTGTGCGGGCCTGGCAATAACGGTGGTGATGGCTATGTCATTGCGCGTTTGCTGAAAGAAGCCGGCTGGAACGTACTCGTTTTTGCATTGGGCACGCCGACATCGTCGTCACCGGACGCATTGGCCAATCGCCAGATGTGGGGCGCGTTGGGTAGCGTTATGCCCTTGTCGGAGCCTTTGGAATTGCCTGCTGGTCAGACGTTGCTGATTGACGCGCTGTTCGGCACTGGGCTGACGCGGCCGATTGCTTTGCCGATGAACACATGGGCGGCCAATGTGCGTGACGCCGGTGGCGCAGTCGTCTCGGTCGATATCCCAAGTGGCCTTTGCAGTGATTCTGGGCGTGTCATCGGCGAACAGGCATTGCAGGCCGACCTGACGGTGACCTTTCATAAGCGTAAACTTGGGCATTTTCTGGCAGAGGGGCCTGCAACCTGCGGATCGCTGGTTTGCTCTGATATTGGGCTGCGAACCGACGATTGGGATGAGCCGTTGTGCAGGTTGATTGATCGACCGGATCGGAATCGAATCCTCAAATCGACGGGCCACAAATTTTCTTACGGTCATGCTTTGGTGCTGTCCGGTGGTGCGGGCAAAAGCGGTGCCGCGCGACTTTCGGCGATGGGGGCACTGCGAATCGGGGCAGGGCTGGTGACCATCGGCGCCGCGAAAAGCAGCCTGTCTGAAATCGCTCAGGCGATCACATCTTTGATGGCGACCGAAATTGATGATGCTCGCGATCTTGGCGAAACGTTACAAGATCCACGTTATTCATCTTTGTGCCTAGGACCGGGATTGGGGTTTGAACGTGCCAGAACCTTGGTTCCTGCGGCGTTGGCGTCAAAGCGCCCAACTGTTCTGGACGCAGATGCACTAAGCGCGTTTGCCGATGTGCCTGATGATCTTTTGTCTGGCCTTCACGAAGACTGCATTCTGACACCTCATGGCGGCGAATTTGCCCGGTTGTTCCCGGATATTGCCTCGCAGCTTGCAGAGGCCGCGACGTCAGGACCAGCCTATTCCAAGGTTGATGCCGCACGCGACGCTGCAAAAACTGCCGGATGCATGGTGTTGTTGAAGGGGCCTGACACCGTGATTGCCGCGCCCGATGGGCGTGTTGCGATCTGCGCGTCTGTCTATGAGTACACCGCGCCTTGGTTAGCGACGGCTGGGTCTGGCGACGTTCTGACAGGCTTTATTTGCGGGCTTTGGGCGCGTAGGGGCGATCTGTTTCAATCCGCCTGCGATGCGGCGTGGTTGCATGCAGAGTGCGCGCGGACATTCGGGCCGGGATTAATCGCCGAAGATATTCCAGCCATGATT
>CATNDK010000322.1 GCA_950096585.1 Thalassococcus halodurans
GTGATTCCTGAAGCGCTTCGTTCAGCCAGCGCAAGGACGGGCCGCCCAGTTCCAGATCAGGGTTTGCTGTCAATTGGGATCGCATCAGATCGAACATCTCGCGATCCGTGGTCAGCAGATTGTCTTCGAAATCGGCGGCAAGCACATAGCTTTCCCCACGAGAACCGGGAACGCTCAGGTGTCCAAGGCCCAGTTGCTTGCCACCCCAGCTAAGCAGCCAAGCGGCAGAGCGCATGGGCGTCGTCAGGTGAATGCCCCACATCGGGCCCGAGAAAACCGCGGAATTCACGGGCAGGCCATTGATCAGGGATCGCAAGCCGATGCAGCCGCCCATGGAATGGGCCAGCAGATGGTAGGGACGTGGAAGGTCCAGTTCTTCAGCCGCGGCCAAGACGGCCTCGACATCAAGTTGGTAGTCCGAGAACTGATGCACATGGCCGGGCATCGGGTCTTCTAATAGGCGATCTGCCAGACCCTGACCACGCCAATCCACGGCAAGCGTTGTGTAGCCCGCAGCGGCCAAATCAGCTGCTGTTTTCCCATATTTTTCAATGTACTCCGTTCTGCCCGGGAAAAGCAGAACGGTGCCTTTTGCCTTTTCTGACGGAAAGTGGCCAACCCGCAGGCGGACACCATCGGATGTCTTTATCCAGTAGGCACAAAACCCGACGGGGGCACGGGCGAGTTCCGCCAGAAAAGGCGCTTTTTCCATCAGGAAAGAACCTGCGCCAGCTTCATCGCTGTGCCCATGTCGCCGTCGATTGTCAGTCGACCGCCCATGAAGGCCGCTGTCGGGTCCAGTTCGCCGTCAAAGATTTCGCGGAACGTGTCGGCATCTGCGCTGAGTGTTACGTCGGCGTCGTCATCGCTGGCACGTGCGCCGTCACCGTCGATGACAAAGCTGCCTTCGCCTTCGATGTCGAACTTGGCGCTGCCATCAAAGCCGTTGCCGTCCATTTTTTCGTTCAGGGCTTTGATTGCCTCGTCTACGATCGTGCTCATGTGCGCAGTCCTTCCATTCTTTTACTGTGCATGCACAGCGCGGCTTTTCATTCCCACGATGTGCGCTAAACTCTGGGGTACCATGAGCACCTTAAGCGTCAATTTCAAATCTACCGTCGCGGCACTTTTGATCGGAGTAGGGAATTTCTTACCCGCAGCCGGATTTGCCGAGGTCGGAACCGAACGATCGGATGACCTGATCAGGCAGCTTGCAGAAGCGCCGGATGCTGACGCTGCACGTTCGCTTGAACGCGAGATTGAGCTTGAGTGGTCGAAATCTGGCTCGGTTTCGATGGATTTTCTGTTGAAACGGGGGCGGGATGCGCTGGCTGTGAACGATTTCGAGCTGGCGATTGATCATTTGACCGCACTAACTGACCATGCACCGGATTTTGCCGAAGGCTGGCACACGCTCGCCATGGCTTACTTTAATGCGGATATGGTGGGGCCGACGATGTATGCGCTGGAGCGTACTCTGGCCCTTAATCCGGATCACTTTGGCGCTCTGCGGGGCTTGGGCGCGGTTTTTGACCAAATCGGTGATCCTGCGCGGGCATACGATGCCTACGATAAGGCGCTGTCGATTCGTCCGTTTGACAAGGATGTCGAAGAGGCACGGGATCGTCTGGTTGCCCATTCGCGCGGAACGACGCTGTAATCTGACAAGGAAACCCCAGCCTTATGGCGCAACGCTCTCGGATCGCGGCCATCCTTGGCCCGACCAACACCGGAAAAACCCATTACGCAATCGAACGGATGCTGGCACACAAAACCGGCATCATCGGGCTGCCCCTGCGTCTGCTCGCCCGCGAGGTCTATGACAAGATCGTCATGGCGCGCGGCCCGTCCGTCGTAGCGCTGGTGACGGGCGAGGAGCGGATCGTTCCGCCGCGCGCCAAATACTGGGTCTGCACGGTCGAGGCGATGCCGGAAGGCATGGGCACAGACTTTGCCGCGATTGACGAAATCCAGCTTTGCGCAGACCCCGAGCGCGGCCATGTCTTTACCGACCGTCTGCTGCGTATGCGCGGCACGAACGAGACGCTGTTCATGGGGTCCGACACCATGCGCGGCCCCATCGGCGCACTGGTTCCCGGCGTCGAATTCCTGCGTCGCGACAGGATGAGCCAATTAACCTACACTGGTTCGAAAAAGATAAGTAGGCTACAGTCAAGATCGGCAATCGTCGGGTTTTCGGTTGATAATGTATATGCGATAGCCGAGCTTCTTCGCCGCCAAAAGGGCGGTGCAGCGGTCGTAATGGGGGCACTTAGCCCACGAACCCGCAATGCTCAGGTTGAACTTTATCAGAATGGCGAGGTCGACTATCTGGTGGCCACCGACGCCATCGGGATGGGTCTGAACCTTGATATCGATCACGTCGCATTCTCATCGCTGACCAAGTTCGATGGTCGCCGGATGCGGCCCCTTGCGCCGAACGAACTGGCCCAGATCGCAGGGCGCGCGGGCAGGGGGATGAGCAACGGGACGTTCGGGGTTACGGGCGAGGCACCGCCGCTGTCCGAAGATGTGGTCGACGCCATCTGTAACCACCGCTTTACCCCGATCAAAAAGCTGAATTGGCGGAATGCCGATCTGTCCTTCGGGACTATCGATGCGCTGATCCATTCGCTGGAAGCGAGCCCAAAGAACGAACTTTTGGTCAAGGCGCGGGAAGCCGATGATCTGATGGCGCTGAAAGCGCTATCCAATCAGGCCGAGGTTCGCGCGCGCGCCAGTTCTGCGCCTTCGGTCAAGCTGTTGTGGGATGTCTGCCGCGTTCCTGATTTTCGTGGTATCAGTCATGCGGAACACGCGTCACTTTTGGACGTTATCTATGGGCATCTGCACGAAAGAGGCACATTGCCCGAAGATTTTGTCGCACGACAGGTGAACAGGCTTGATCGTACCGATGGGGACATTGATACCCTATCCAAAAGACTGAGCTATATACGAACGTGGACATATGTCGCGCAAAGGAATGGCTGGGTTTCTGACGAAATGCATTGGCGCGACACGACCCGCGCTGTAGAAGACAGACTGTCGGACGCACTACACGAGCGTTTGACTCAAAGATTTGTAGATCGGCGCACCAGCGTTCTGTTGCGCCGATTGAAACAGAAGGAGGCCCTCTTGGCCGAAGTAAATGACAAGGGTGAAGTGACCGTCGAAGGCGAATTCGTCGGTAAACTGGAAGGGTTCCGTTTCCGTCAGGATAAGGATGCCACTGGACAAGAAGCCAAGACGCTGAAGGCAGCGTCCGTTCAGGCGTTGCAGCCGCATTTCCATCTGCGGGCGGACCGGTTCTATAACGCGCCGGATACCGAGATCGATTTCACCGAACAGGGTGGCCTGATGTGGGGCGACCAGGCGGTGGGTAAGCTTGAAAAGGGCGACGATCCTCTGAAACCGCGTGCGGTGGCCTTTGTCGACGACGAAGCAGGTCCTGATGTTGCGCAAAAGGTCCAGCGCCGTTTGCAGCCCTTCATCGACCGCAAGGTCGCCAGCCT
>CATNDK010000323.1 GCA_950096585.1 Thalassococcus halodurans
TAGTCGGTCGACACGGTCTCGGGGTTGCAGTTGATCATGATGGTTTCATACCCGACGTCGCTGAGCGCGAAGCAGGCATGACAGCAGCAGTAGTCGAACTCGATCCCCTGGCCGATCCGGTTGGGGCCGCCACCCAGAATGACGACTTTCTTTTTATCGGACGGGCGCGCTTCGCATTCGACCTCGCCCATCATCGGGGCTTCATAGGTGGAATACATGTAGGGCGTTTGCGCCTCGAATTCCGCGGCGCATGTGTCGATGCGCTTGAAGACGGCAGTCACGCCAGCGCCCGTGCGGTGGTCGCGGACCTGCTTTTCGGTTTTGCCGGTCAGGATAGCCAGACGGGCATCCGAGAAGCCCATCATCTTCAAGCCGCGCAGGCCGTCGGCGTCGGTCGGCAGACCGTTGGCGCGGACGTCTTCCTCGGCTTCTACGATCTCGCGGATACGATCAAGGAACCACGGGTCGAATTTGGTGGTGGCCTGGATTTCGTCGTTGGTCAGACCGTGACGCATCGCCTGCGCGATGGTGCGCATGCGGTCGGGTGTGGCAACCGAGATCGCCTTGATCACAGCAGCCTTGTCCGGTGCGCCGTCGATTTCGACCTCATCAAAACCGGTCAGGCCGGTTTCCATGGACGCCAGCGCCTTTTGCATCGATTCGTGGATGGTGCGGCCAATGGCCATCGCCTCGCCCACCGACTTCATCGCGGTGGTCAGGTAGGGCTCGGAGCCCGGGAATTTTTCGAACGCAAAGCGCGGGATTTTGGTGACGACATAGTCGATGGTCGGCTCGAACGACGCCGGTGTGACCTTGGTGATGTCGTTGTCCAGTTCGTCCAGCGTGTAACCGATGGCCAGTTTGGCCGCGATTTTCGCAATCGGGAAACCTGTGGCCTTGGATGCCAGAGCGGACGAGCGCGACACGCGCGGGTTCATTTCGATGACAACCATACGGCCGTCTTCGGGGTTGATCGCCCACTGAACGTTCGAACCACCGGTTTCAACGCCGATCTCGCGCAGAACGGCGATCGAGCCGTTGCGCATGATCTGGTATTCTTTGTCGGTCAGCGTCAGCGCGGGTGCCACGGTGATCGAGTCACCTGTATGCACGCCCATCGGGTCCACGTTTTCGATGGCACAAACGATGATGGCGTTGTCGGCTTTGTCGCGGACAACTTCCATTTCGTATTCTTTCCAGCCCAACAACGATTCATCGACCAGGATCTGGTTCACCGGCGATGCGTCCATGCCCGAGCGGCAGTAGTATTCGTAGTCTTCGCGGTTGTACGCCACACCGCCACCTGTACCGCCCAATGTAAAGGCGGGACGGATGATGGCCGGCAGACCGATTTCTTCCAGCGCGTCCATCGCCATGCGCACGCCTTCTTTCAGGTCGGCAGTGCCGTTTTCCTTTTTTGGCGCGGTGATGATGGTGGCTTTGGGGTTTTCCAGACCGATGCGATCCATCGCTTCGCGGAACAGTTTGCGGTCTTCGGCCATTTCGATGGCGTCACGCTTGGCGCCGATCATTTCCACGTTGAACTTGTCGAGGACGCCCATTTCCTCAAGTTCGAGTGCGGTGTTCAGGCCTGTCTGGCCGCCCATTGTCGGCAGAAGCGCGTCGGGGCGTTCCTTTTCGATGATCTTGGCCACAACCTCGGGCGTGATCGGTTCGATGTAGGTCGCATCCGCAAGGCCCGGATCGGTCATGATCGTCGCGGGGTTCGAGTTCACGAGGATGACCCGATAGCCTTCTTCGCGCAGCGCCTTACAGGCTTGGGCACCTGAGTAATCGAATTCGCAGGCTTGTCCGATCACGATGGGACCGGCGCCGATGATCATGATGGATTTGATATCGGTACGTTTGGGCATGGGCGGACCTCAAAGACTGCAAGGGTGAGTCGGCTTTGGCGCATGGCACCAAGGCGCAAATTGTCGTGCGTTATAGACATCGCGCCTTGGGGTTCAACCCCAGAAACCACGCTATTACGGACTATAACGCGCGATAGTTTCTCACGATAGCGCGACACCCCCGAAATCAAGCGGCAAAACAGCCCCGAATCCGGCCATATCGCACCCGAAACGGGCGTTTGGCTTGACTTCCGGTCCTATCACCTGTGTATCGGCGGCTGAACTTCGGCACGCCAAGGGGCCCTATCATGCACGCTTACCGCAGCAAAACCTGCGTCGAACTGAACAAAGACCACGTCGGCGAAACCGTCCGCCTGTCCGGCTGGGTGCACCGCATCCGCGACCACGGTGGCATTCTTTTCATCGACCTGCGCGACCATTACGGCATCACTCAGGTGCTGTGTGACCCGGACAGCCCTGTTTTCGCAGAGGTGGAAAAGGTCCGCTCTGAATGGTGTATCCGCATCGACGGCACCGTTAAGGCGCGCGATCCCGAACTGGTGAACCCCAAGCTGCCGACAGGCGAGGTTGAGGTGTTCATCCGCGATATGGAAGTTCTGGGCGCTGCCGACGAACTGCCGCTGATCGTTTTCGGTGATCAGGAATACCCCGAGGAAACGCGCCTGCGGTATCGCTACCTCGACCTGCGCCGCGAAGCGATGCAGAAGAACATGACGATGCGATCGGACGTTGTTTCGTCGATCCGCCGTCGCATGTGGGACAAAGGTTTCCGCGAATTCCAGACGCCGATCATCACAGCATCGTCGCCTGAAGGTGCGCGTGACTTCCTTGTGCCGTCCCGCCTGCACCCCGGCAAATTCTATGCCCTGCCCCAGGCGCCCCAGCAGTTCAAACAGCTGATCATGGTGTCGGGCTTTGACAAATACTTCCAGATCGCGCCGTGCTTCCGCGACGAAGACCCGCGCGCTGACCGGTCGCCGACAGACTTTTACCAGCTCGACATGGAAATGAGCTTTGTCGAGCAGCAGGACGTCTTTGACACGATCTCTCCGGTTCTGGCGGGTATCTTCGAAGAATTCGGCGGTGGCCGCAAAGTGGATGCGCCGTCGGAATGGCCGCAGATTTCCTATCGCGATGCGGCGTTGTGGTATGGCTCAGACAAGCCCGACCTGCGCAACCCGATCAAAATGCAGGTTGTGTCCGAACACTTCCGCGGTTCCGGTTTCGCGATCTTCGCCAAGCTGCTTGAGCAGGACGGCACCGAAATCCGCGCAATCCCCGCGCCGACAGGTGGCAGCCGTAAATTCTGTGACCGCATGAACGCGTTCGCACAGAAAGAAGGCTTGCCGGGTATGGGCTATATCTTCTGGCGCGAAGGTGCTGACGGCATGGAAGCCGCCGGTCCGCTGGCCAAGAACATCGGCCCCGAACGCACCGAGGCGATCCGCCAGCAGTTGGGTCTGGGCGTCGGTGACGCGGCCTTCTTCTTGGGTGGCAAGCCCAAGACGTTCGAAACCGTTGCGGGCAAAGCGCGTAACGTGATCGGCGAAGAACTGGGTCTGACCGAAAAAGACCGCTTTGCCTTTGCTTGGATCGTGGACTTCCCGATCTACGAAAAAGACGAAGAGTCCGGCGAG
>CATNDK010000324.1 GCA_950096585.1 Thalassococcus halodurans
CCCCTTCGAAATCAACCTGTTCGCCCCGACGTTTGCAAAGCTGAACGCTTTGGGCGTGCCCGGCTGGTTCGGCATGGCCCCCCTGCCCACCGATCTGGCCCCGCATCAGGAAATGCAGCTGTCTCAGCTTTGGCACGCGATTGTGAGCTTTGGCCTGATGGCGATCATTCTGGCGCACATCTACATCGGCTCAATCGGGATGGAAGGCGCGTTTGACGCCATGGGCGACGGTGAAGTCGAAGTCGCTTGGGCGAAAGAGCACCACTCGATTTGGGCGGATGAAGTTCTGTCGGAAAAGGCGCAAGGTAAGGAAAGCGCCACGCCCGCCGAATAACCGATGCGCCGCATCGCACTGATCGCCGCAGTAATCGCGTCCTCGGTTTCGGCCGAGGACAGCTATTACACGCTTGACGGTCATGGCGGTCCGGTGATGTCGGTGACGGTGTCCCCTGACGGGCAAATTGCAACTGCCAGCTTTGACAATGCTGTGGGTCTTTGGAGCAACCAAGAGCCGCACTGGTTTGACGGACACGAGGCTGCGGTCAACACCGTGGCCTTTATCAATGAAAACACGCTCGTATCGGCCAGCGACGACTTCAATCTCATCATGTGGAACCTTACCGACGGCAGCAAATCCGTTTGGCAAGGACACAAAGGCAAGGTGATGTCACTGGCCGTCAGTCCGGACAGAACGCTGGTCGCCAGCGCCAGTTGGGATGGCACGATTGGTCTTTGGCCGCTTGATGGATCAGGCCCGAGCTTTCTAACCGATCACGACGGGCCGGTGAACGACTTGGCCTTTTCTGCCGATGGGACACACCTCTATTCGGCCAGTGCCGACGGAAGCCTGCGGGTCTGGGATGTGGCGGACAAAGCTGAGATCACAAGATTGGTGGATCACGGATTTGGGCTGAACGAAATTGCTTTGGCGGCCGATGACGCTTGGCTGGCCTATGGGGCGGTAGATGGTGTCACCCGCATCATTTCACCTGACACAGGCGAGGCGCTGCGCGATCTGTCCGCAGACCGGCGCCCCATTCTGGCGCTAGAAGCCACCAAGACCACTGACAAAATCGCGGTCGGTGATGGCGAAGGCTATATCATGGTCGTGGATACCACGGACTGGCGCATCATTCGGGATTTCCGCGCCACAACCCATGGTCCGATCTGGGGGCTCGCCTTTTCGACCGACGGCACATCCATTCTTGCCACAGGACTGGACGACAAGGTTCATTCATGGCCGCTTGCCGCCATCGATGACGCCTACCCGATGGACACCGCCAACCGAAGTTTTCTGACCGATCCGGACGCAGTCCCGAATGGCGAAAGACAGTTCAAACGGAAATGTTCGGTCTGTCACACCCTGAGCCCCGGTAGCGCACGGCGGGCTGGGCCCACGCTATACGGGCTATTCGGACGTCAGGCGGGAACGGTTCAGGATTACACCTATTCCGATGCTTTGGACGGCTCAGACGTGATCTGGGACGAAGACACCATTGACGCCCTGTTCGACATCGGACCCGAGCACTATGTACCAGGTACAAAGATGCCCATGCAAAGGATCACCGGCGCCGAGGACAGATCCGATCTTATCGCCTATCTGCGCCGTGAAACGGCACCCGAGGAGACACAAAAATGAAAGTCATGTTTACAGGTTTCGCAGCAGCAATTCTGATTGCGGTCGGTGCCTACTATGGCCTGCACGCCATCGGCTTCTCTTCCGCAGACACAACTGCCAGCCCATCTGTCCGTGTAGGTGGCGCCGGACCCGAAGGTTCATACCGTCCCTAAAGCGCCATCCGCCCAAGTCGGGCGGCAGCCGCCGACGATAACGATGCAGACGCGCAACAGCTGCCATCGGTCAGCGTCTTGGTGATTTGCGCGGTAGACCCCTTGAAAACTTGACTTTTCTCACACGGTTCAAGCGTTTGGTCGCAGAGCTGCGAGGTAAATTTGTCAAAAAACCTTTACCTAATTCTTTTGATCAGGAATAAGGGCGGCGCTGAACCCGCTAGCCAAGCAGATTCTCCTCCCGGAACTTGCCCGCCAGCTATTCCATAAAAATTCGGAATTGCAGCCTTCGCCGGCTGCTGTGTCTAGGGGGACATTCCACATGACTAAATCGCTCCGCATGCGGGGTGCGCAAACCTGCGCGCCTGCATCCGACCCCCTTGCCCGCCGCACTGTTGCGCCTCTGGCGACCGCTTGTGCCGTTTCACTTCTTGCTGGCTCTGTTGCCGCTCAGGACGCCACCGATGGCGTGATCGTTCTGCCGACAGTCGACGTTCAAACAACCGAAGCACCCGCGCCTGCCCCAGTCCGCAGCGCGCCCGCGCCGCGTCGCACAACGGTTGCACGCCAGGCACCGGCAGCACCGCAGGTTTGTACACCTGAACTGGCAGGCACCCCTGTCTGTGCCGCGGAAGAGGCCGCAGAGGAAGAGCGCCTTGCAGCCGAGGCCGCTGCAGCAGAAGCCGCCCGTCAAGCAAGTGCAGGCACCAACCCGAACGCCGATCCCGATGCGCCGTTCAAGATCAACACGCTGACAAATTCAAAACTGGTTGGCGATATCGCGGATATGCCGCGCACGGTCACCGCGATCAGCAAAGAGACGCTGGAAACCACGCAAACCACGTCGATCCGCGAAATCGCGCGCCACACGCCAGGCATGTCGCTTGGTTTTGGTGAAGGTGGCAACGCCTATGGCGACAACATCTATATCCGCGGCTTCAAAGCCAACAACGACGTCTACGTCGATGGCATCCGCGATCCCGGTATTTCCGTGCGCGAAACGTTCGACACTGAACAGGTCGAAGTTCTTAAGGGCCCGTCAGGTTCTGTCGGTGGCCGTGGCGCGACAGGTGGTACCGTCAACATCGCGACAAAACAGCCGCAAGACGTTGATTTCCAGAAATATTCGTTGGAGTTCACCAGCGCGGGCACAATCCGCACAACTGCGGACATCAACGTGGCCTATGACGACCGCCTGCAACTGCGGTTCAACGGCATGCGTCAGGAAGGCAATGTTGCCGGTCGTGACCATGTCTATGACAACCGCACAGGTCTTGCCGGTGCGCTGCGCTACAAACTGACAGATGCGATCACGCTGGACGCGTCCTATTCGTTCAGCGAATTCGATCAGATGCCCGATTGGGGTGTTCCCTACACAACCGCTGGCCCGAACGGCGCCCGTGGTCCGGTGACGGAATTCGGCGTCGACCGAAGCACGTTCTACGGCATCCCCGAACGCGACTTCCAGAAAGCGACGCGCCACGTAGCGACCGGTCGCCTAACATGGGACATCAACAACAATCTGAAACTGACGAACACGCTGCGCGCGTCTGAAACAGTGAACGACTACGTTCTGACAGCCCCCGGCAGTGTGACCGAAAACGACTCGGCCAATCCGGAGGACTGGACCACCGGCATTCGGGACAAGTCAAAATATCAGGTCACAGACGTTCTTTCGAATACCACCGAACTGTCCGGTCAGGCAGACTGGGGC
>CATNDK010000325.1 GCA_950096585.1 Thalassococcus halodurans
CGCTGGACGAGATCAACCACGGCTTCGATCTGATGCACGAAGGCAAATCAATCCGCGCCGTCGTGGAGTTTTGAGCCACGCGCCCTTGCGGGCGGGGTCACCGAAAGCTACGCCTTTTGGTAACACCGCATGACAGGGCCAGTGCTATGACAGAGCAATCCCAAGGGGCGGTCACCATCCGCCCCTTTCTTTTTGGCGATCAGGCCGAAGCAGACGCACTTTGGGCTTTGTTAGAGCCGACGTTTCGCGCGAGCGACACATACACCATCGACGCTGATATCAGCCGCGAAGATGCGCTGGCCTATTGGACCGGCGCGCCGCGCCGCGTGTTTATGGTTGAATGTGATGGTCAGGTGTTGGGCACCTACTATGTGACGCCCAACCAGAAAGGTGGCGGGCGGCATGTGTGCAACTGCGGCTTTGTCACCGGCCCTGCCGCGCGTGGCAAAGGGATCGCGCGCATGATGCTGGCCCATGCGTTAGAGACCGCGAAAGCTATGGGCTTCACAGCCATGCAGTTCAATTTCGTGGTGTCCACGAACACGCGGGCGGTGGATATCTGGAAGCGGGCTGGCTTTGATGTGGTCGGCACATTGCCAAAGGCGTTCGACCACCCCGAACATGGGCTGGTCGATGCCTATGTCATGTACAGGATGCTGTGATCACTTGGCCGCGTAGCGGGCAAGGAAGGTTTTGACCGCTTCCTCGACTACATCGCGGATTTCAGCATCGGTTGCGCTGTTGCGGATGCCGAACAGGAATTCGGGCCAAAGCCGCGCTTTGCACAACTCACCGAACTGATCGGCGGCCAGTTCGCAGTTGGGAATAACCAGTTCTTCGCGGGCCATCGCCTTAACGAAGTACTTGATCAACTCTCCACGCAGGCGCATCGGGCCGGTGCGGTAGAATTCATGGGCGAGTTCGGGAAAGCGTTCAGCCTCTCCCACGCAGACGCGGAAGGTTTGCAGGCCGAGTTTCGAGAACAGGATGCCGAGCAGACTGACACCAGCGCGGGTCAGCACGTATTCAGGGTCGCGCGACTGGTCGATCGTCAGGATCGCGTCGTCAGCCTGGCGCAGGCATTGCGATGTCGCGACTTCCATGAACAGAAAGCGTTTGTCGGGGAAGTAGCTGTATAGCGTGGCCTTGGACACGCCAGAAGCTTTGGCGATGTCATCGACGCTTGCACCCTCAAAGCCGTCCCGAAGGAAGATTTCAAGGGCACCTGCGATAACCTGATCGTATTTGCGACCCTTGCGGGCCTGAGGCTCTGTGCCGTCCATGTTCATCCCCTTACCGGACCTTCAGTATAAACTGTTCGGTTCAGATGGGACAAGCAGAACAGGGGAAAGTCGGTCAAATGCCGCCTTTATCTTGCGTCACGACGGGCGCGCCGTCCTGCGGCCACCAGATATCCGAGGGGATCGGGGACGGGAAGTTGGCATATGCCGGCGCAGTAAGGGCGAAAAGCATGATGGCGGTCAGTGCGGGGCGGATCATATCGATTCCTTTCTAAACTATATGGTTTATTAATATGAACCGATCAGTTTAGTTTCAATATGATTTTGAACTGATCGGTTCATTTTTTTGACTTGCGGGCAAATTTAAAAATCATACGGTCAAAGTAATCTAGGCTGGGGGCACGGTATGCGCTTTTTCGCACAGCGGCGGCATTTCAAAGATCTGAGTGAGCAGGAAATCATCGCTCTTGCGATTTCTTCCGAAGAGGATGACGGCCGCATCTATCGCAGCTATGCGGAACGGCTTCGTCCCGATTTTCCTGATACCGCCAAGATTTTTGACGGCATGGCCGAGGAAGAAGACGAACACCGTCGCCGGTTGATCGAGCTTCATCGCGAACGTTTTGGCGAGGTGATCCCCCTGATCCGCCGTGAACATGTGGCGGGCTATTATGCGCGACGCCCTGTTTGGTTGGTTGAAAACCTTGGTCTCGAACGCATCCGTGAAGAAGCGGCGTTGATGGAACGTGATGCCGAACGGTTCTATCTGGCTGCCGCGCAAAGCAGTACGGATGCCGCGACACGGAAGCTGTTGGGCGATCTGGCTGCTGCAGAGGCTGGGCATCAGGACAAGGCTGAACATCTGACCGAGGCCAATCTGGGCGAGGAACAGCTGGACACGGAAAAGGAAACCGCCAAACGGCAGTTTGTTTTGACGTGGGTACAGCCCGGTCTGGCAGGGTTGATGGACGGATCGGTTTCGACGTTGGCGCCGATTTTCGCGACGGCCTTTGCCACACAGGACACATGGACCACGTTTCTGGTCGGTCTGGCCGCGTCCGTGGGTGCGGGTATTTCGATGGGCTTTACCGAAGCCGCATCAGATGACGGACAGCTTTCGGGCCGTGGGTCGCCGTTCAAACGGGGGATTTCATCCGGCGTAATGACGGCTGTTGGCGGGTTGGGGCATGCGTTGCCCTATCTGATCCCGCATTTCTGGACGGCCACACTAACCGCCTTTGTTGTGGTGTTTGTCGAGCTTTGGGCCATTGCGTGGATCCAGAACAAATACATGGAAACCCCGTTCTTCCGCGCGGCATTCCAAGTGGTTCTGGGCGGCGCGCTTGTCTTTGCGGCAGGTGTGTTGATCGGCTCCGGCTAGGTTGACGGCACCTGAATTGCGGGGAACTAATGCCTTCTGAGGAATTGGGAGGCCCGCAATGTATAAAAAAGGCGAAGTGACGTATCAGGCTCTGCCGCTGCCGGATCGTGTGCAATTGGACGAGGCCGATGCAATCGCGGCCTCGACCGCATTTCGCGATTACATGCGTAAACGCCATTCGGTGCGCGAATACTCTGACAGGGACGTCCCGGAGGAAGTTATTCGCGCCTGTATCGAAGCCGCAGTCAGTGCGCCATCAGGGGCCAACCACCAGCCTTGGCATTTTGCGGCGATCCGGAACCCCGAGATGAAGGCGCGCATCCGTGAAGCGGCGGAGGAAGAAGAGCGCAAGTTTTATGGCGGCGGTGCCAGTGACGAATGGTTGTCTGCATTGGAACCCATCGGGACGGGCGTGGACAAACCGCATCTGACCACCGCGCCGTGGTTGATCGTGGTCTTTGCCGAACGCTGGGGCATCAATGACGATGGTGAGCGGTATAAGAATTACTACGTGCCGGAAAGCGTGGGGATCGCGACAGGATTTCTGATTGCGGCACTGCATCACGCGGGGCTTGTGTGTCTGGAACACACGCCCAATCCGATGAAATTCCTGCCTGAAATGTGTGGTCGGCCTGATCGGGAAAAGGCGGTGATGATCCTTCCGGTAGGCTATCCGGCGGATGATGCAACTGTTCCTGCGGTGGCCAAGCGAAAGAAGCCACTGGAGCGGGTTATGTCGATCTTTTAGGGCAGAAGGCAGATTGACCTATCCTTGCGTCATGCTAACACAATCACATGTTTGAGATTTTCCTGAAAACGCTTCCGTTTTTTGCCCTGATCGGTCTGGGCTATGGCGCAGGACGCACGCGGTTCTTTACC
>CATNDK010000326.1 GCA_950096585.1 Thalassococcus halodurans
ATCGGCAACGCTGTTGATGCCGGTGTGATGGAGCAAAAGCTTGCGATCGATCCGGCGGCTGACGTTGAGCTTGTCACACAAAAGCTGAAGGACGCGGGACAGATCGTGACGTCGGATGTCACGCCGTCCGTTCTGGTCGCGGCCCAGAAACATCGGGCTTTGTCGAATGCGGGCCGCTTTGCCATGTCCGTTGCGGTCATTGCACTGGCGATTGCAGGGGCCGTTTGGGGATTGCGTGAAACCAACGCGGATTTCCGTGCACGGAATGTGGTGGAAAAAGGCATTCGCGTCCTTCTGATTTCGGCAGCATCCATCGCGATCCTGACCACCGTCGGCATCGTTCTTTCGCTGATCTTCAACACGCTTGAATTCTTCCGCCTGTATCCTGCGCTGGATTTCTTCACTCTTCTGGAATGGGCGCCGAGCTTTTCCGGCCGTGGCGGCGCATCCAGCCTTGGCATTCTGCCGCTGCTGTGGGGGACGCTGTACATCTCGCTTGTCGCGCTATTGTTCGCTGTGCCGATCGGTCTGTTCGCGGCGATCTACCTGTCCGAATATGCAGGCGCTAAAACCCGCGCGACAGTAAAGCCGCTGCTGGAAATCCTCGCAGGTATTCCAACCATCGTTTACGGTCTTTTTGCTTTGCTTACAGTCGGTCCGATGCTGTTGACGGTGTTTGGTCCCGACGGCACCGGCTGGATGGGTGGCGGACGCGCGGTCGTGACCGCCGGTTTGACCATGGGCATCATGCTGATCCCCTTTGTCAGCTCGCTGTCCGACGACATCATCAACGCCGTTCCCCAATCCATGCGCGACGGATCGTACGGGCTTGGCGCGACACGGTCCGAGACGATCAAGCAGGTCATCCTGCCTGCGGCTTTGCCCGGCATTGTTGGCGCGGTCCTTCTGGCAGCGTCCCGTGCAATTGGTGAAACCATGATCGTGGTTCTCGGGGCAGGGGCCGCAGCCCGTCTATCACTGAACCCGTTCGAGGCAATGACCACTGTGACTGCAAAGATCGTCAGCCAGCTGACCGGCGACAGTGACTTTGCCTCGCCCGAGGCGCTTGTGGCCTTCGCCCTTGGCATGAGCCTTTTCGTCATCACGCTGGGCCTGAACTTTCTGGCCCTCTACATCGTGCGTACATATCGGGAGCAGTACGAATGACCGACGCGACAGCAACCCCGACACCCACCAAGTCTTTGACCACCAGCGACGCGCATATGAAAAAGCGCAACGCGGCGGAAAAGCGGTTCAAGGCCTATGGCATTGCAGCCATCGGCGCCGGTCTGTTCTTTCTGGTCGTTCTGCTGGCTTCGATCCTGACCAACGGCCTGACAGCCTTCCAACAGACATTTATCGAAGTGCCTGTGTACCTTGATCCGGCCAAGCTGGACAAAAAGGGCAACCGCGATCCGGAAGAAATGGCAAAGGTATCCACCTTTGGCTACGCACCGCTGCTGCAAGACGGAATTTTTGCGCAGGTTGAGGAAAAAGGCATCGAGACGCCCCTGGCCAAATCCAAAGACATGAAAGCGCTGATTTCAGCCTCTGCCGCGGCCCAAGTGCGTGACCGCGTTCTGGCCAACCCAGATCTTGTCGGCCAAACTGTCAACGTCAGCTTTCTGGCCTCCAGCCGTGTGGATGGCTACCTGAAAGACCGTGTCACCCGTGAAAGCGTTGCACGCGACAAGAACATCGATGCGGAACACTTGGATCTGGTCGATGCGCTGCGCGCCGAAGGGATGGTCGAGAAACGGTTCAACTGGGACTTCATCACAGGTGCCGATGCCTCTGAAAGCCGCCCCGAGCAGGCGGGCATCGGTGTGTCGATGATCGGGTCGTTCTTTATGATGTTGGTGGTGCTGTTTCTGGCGCTGCCTATCGGTGTGGCGGCCTCGATCTACCTTGAGGAATTCGCGCCGCAGAACCGGTTTACCGATCTGATCGAAGTGAACATCTCGAACCTTGCCGCCGTGCCGTCCATCGTATTCGGCATTCTTGGTCTGGCGGTGTTCATCCAGTTCATGCACCTGCCGCAATCTGCGCCGATTGTGGGCGGTCTGGTTCTGACATTGATGACCTTGCCGACCATCATCATCTCGACCCGTGCCTCGCTCAAATCCGTACCGCCTTCGATCCGTGATGCGGCACTCGGGCTTGGGGCATCGAAAACGCAGTCGGTGTTCCATCATGTGCTGCCACTGGCGATGCCCGGCATCCTGACCGGTACGATCATCGGTCTGGCTCAGGCTCTAGGTGAAACGGCTCCTCTGCTGTTGATTGGTATGGTCGGATACATCGCCACCAACGTACCAGAAGGCATTGCGGCCGGCTTCCTTGATCCGAATTCGGCCATGCCTGCACAAATCTATGAGTGGGCAAAACGGGCCGACCCTGCCTATTATGAACGGGCTTGGGGCGGGATTATCATCCTTCTTCTGTTCCTCTTTGCGATGAACGCTATCGCAATCATCTTGCGCCGCCGGTTCGAGCGCCGCTGGTAAGGAAGAAACATCATGTACGACGCACCTTTTTCGGAGAAAAACGTGACTTCCAACGCAATAAAAATCGCAGCAGATGGCGTCCAAGTCTACTATGGCGACACCCACGCGATCAAAGACGTATCCGTCAATATCAATGACAAGATGGTCACCGCCTTTATCGGTCCGTCGGGATGCGGCAAGTCCACATTTCTTCGTTGCCTGAACCGCATGAATGACACCATCGATATCTGCCGTGTGGAAGGCGATATCCGCATTGATGGCGAAGACATCTACGACAAACGCGTTGACCCGGTTCAGCTGCGCGCCAAGGTCGGCATGGTGTTCCAGAAACCGAACCCGTTTCCCAAGTCGATCTATGACAACGTGGCTTATGGCCCGCGCATCCACGGTCTTGCCCGTAACAAGGCCGAGCTTGATGAAATCGTGGAAAAATCCCTGCGCCGAGGTGCGATTTGGGATGAAGTGAAAGATCGCCTTCACGCTCCGGGAACGGGCCTTTCTGGTGGTCAGCAGCAGCGTTTGTGTATTGCACGCGCAGTCGCGACCGAGCCCGAGGTTCTTTTGATGGACGAACCGTGCTCTGCGCTTGACCCGATTGCGACCAGTCAGGTTGAAGAACTGATCGACGAATTACGCCGCGACTATTCCGTTGTGATCGTCACACACTCCATGCAGCAGGCCGCGCGTGTCAGCCAGAAAACGGCGTTCTTCCACCTCGGCAATCTGGTCGAGTTTGACGACACCGACAAGATTTTCACCAACCCGCAGGACCCGCGGACCGAAAGCTATATCACAGGCCGGATCGGATAATTTCATGAGCGATTTGAACCAACACATCGTCACGTCCTACGAACGCGAACTGGAAGGCATCCAAGCCCAGATCATGAAGATGGGCGGGATGGTCGAGGCATCGATCCGCGATGGTGCCCGCAGCCTTGAGACCCGCGATGAAGAGCTGGCCGAACAGGTCCGCAAGGGCGACAAAGCGATT
>CATNDK010000327.1 GCA_950096585.1 Thalassococcus halodurans
TGGTGAGAACGCGCCCAAGATCGACTACAAGGACACAAAACTTTTGCAGCGCTACATCTCTGAGCGTGGCAAAATCGTTCCGTCCCGTATCACTGCCGTATCGGCCAAGAAACAGCGTGAACTGGCACGTGCTATCAAGCGCGCCCGTTTCCTGGCTCTTCTGCCCTACGCCGTGAAATAAGGAGACTGATCAATGCAAGTTATCCTTCTTGAACGCGTGGCCAAGCTTGGCCAGATGGGCGACGTCGTAGACGTTAAGCCCGGTTACGCACGCAACTACCTGTTGCTGCAGGGCAAAGCGCTGACAGCTTCGAAAGAGAACATCGCTCAGTTCGAAGCACAGAAAGCGCAGCTGGAAGCGAACAACCTGGAAACCAAGAAAGAAGCCGAAGCACTGGCTGAAAAACTTGGCGGTCAGCAGTTCGTTGTGATTCGTCAGGCGTCCGACGGTGGCAACCTGTACGGTTCCGTTACAACACGTGACGCAGCCGACGTTGCAACAGCCGAAGGCTTCACCCTCGACCGCAAGCAGGTTCTGATCCGCGCGCCCATCAAAGAACTGGGTCTGCACGAAGTAGAAGTTCACCTGCACCCCGAAGTTATGGTCACAATTTCTCTGAACGTTGCACGTTCCGAGGAAGAGGCCGAACTTCAGGCGTCCGGCAAAAGCATCCAGGAACTGGCTGCTGAAGAAGAAGCACAAGCAGAATTCGAAATCTCCGAACTGTTCGACGATATCGGTGCTGCTCAGATGGACGACGACGGCGAGGAAGCCCCCGCTGCGGAAGCCGCTGAAGAAGAAGACAACGCCTAATCAGGCCCGTCTTTTTCAAAATTTCAAAGCCGCGCAACGATTTGCGCGGCTTTTTTCATGCGCCAACCTGTCACTTTGGTCCCTCTGGCCGTCCATTCAATCTAAGGGTAAGCCGAGCCTGAGACGCAGGCAGTGGCCGAATGGAGTGGAACATGGCACATACCCCCGAACGTGATTTCATTCGTCACGTCGTGTTTTTCAGCGCCAAGGATAAGCAGGACGTCGATCGGATCATGGCTGGCCTAGGGATGCTAAAAAACGTTCCAGGCACTCGTCACTTCGAGGTGCGGAAAAACCTTCGTGCGGACAGGTTTTCTGACGATGTCGACATCGTTTTGTACGCCGAGTTCGACGATGAAGACGCGCTAAAGGCCTATCATGCGCATCCGATCTATCAGGAATGCATATCGGTTGTTCGGCCCCTTCGCGACCTGAGAATAGCCGCAGACTTCTGATCATACCCGACAAAAGAAAAGGCCGCCCAGTTGGACGGCCTTCTTTATTCTTGGATCCTGCTTGGATCTTATTCGTCTTCCAGAGCGTCCAGAGCTGCTTGAAGTTCGTCTTTGGAGACTTCTTTTTCAGTCACTTTCGCGCCCTCTACGATGTGGTCGATGACCTTATCTTCGAAGATCGGCGCGCGCAGCTGCTGCTGCATCTGTGCGTTTTGGCGAACGAAATCAAAGAACTGACGTTCCTGACCTGGGTACTGGCGCGCCTGCTGCATGATGACCTGTGTCAGCTCTGCATCAGACACTTCAACCTCGGCCTTCTGACCGATTTCTGCCAGCAGCAGACCAAGGCGTACGCGACGCTCGGCCAGTTTGTTGTGCTCGTCTGTCGGCTCGATCTTGTCGTGGTCGTGGCCCTGAACGTCAGGGTTTTCGTCGTGCCACAGCTGGTGCGCGATCTGACCTGCTTCTGCTTCAACCAGGCTCGGCGGCAGTTCAAAGGTCACCAGACCGTCCAGCGCATCCAGAACGCCACGCTTCATGACAGCGCGTGCTGCGCCAACGTATTCGGCTTCCAGACGCTCACGCAGTTGGCCTTTCAGTGCTTCCAGATCGTCCGCACCGAATTTCTTGGCCAGCTCGTCGTCGATTTCCGCGGCAACGGGCTTTTTCACTGCTTTGACAGTCACGTCGAAAACAGCGGGCTTACCAGCAAGGTTTTCCGCACCGTACTCTTCCGGGAACGTCACTTCGACAGCTTTTTCTTCGCCTTCTTTCAGGCCAACCAGCTGCTCTTCAAAGCCGGGGATGAAAGAGTTCGAACCCAGAACCAGCGGGTAATCTTCGGCAGAACCACCGTCGAACGCTTCGCCGTCAACTTTACCAACGAAGTCGATGACAACCTGATCGCCGTCCTGCGACTTGGTGCCTTTCTTACGGTCCTGGAAGTCTTGCGCTGTTTCAGCAAGGTTCTTCAGGGCTTCTGTAACTTCGTCTTCGCTTGCTTTCGCAACCAGCTTCTCGACTTCGACTTTGGAAAAATCGACTTCCGGAATTTCAGGCAGCTTTTCGTAGCTCATCTCGACGTTGACGTCGTCGCCTTCTTTCCAGTCCTCGTTGGTCATTTTGACCTGAGGCTGCATCGCAGGGCGGTCACCCGATTCTTTGAAGTGTTTGCTCATGGCGTTGTCGATGGCTTCTTGCATCGATTCGCCCAGTACGCGCTGACCGAACTGCTTTTTCAGCAGCGCCATCGGCACCTTGCCTTTGCGAAAGCCCTTCATTTCCACTTCGGGCTGCGCTTCGGCGAGTTTCTCGTTGACCTTCGCCTCAAGCTCGTCAGCCGTCACTGTAATGGCGTATTCACGCTTCAGGCCTTCGTTCAGGGTCTCAGTGACCTGCATGTTCCGATCCTTTTCTCGTCCTTTGGTGCGGGTGGAGGGACTTGAACCCCCACGCCTTGCGGCGCCAGAACCTAAATCTGGTGCGTCTACCAATTTCGCCACACCCGCATAAACCTGTCGGGGCTGCGCCATGGCACAGCCCCTATTCCGGCGTTCTCTAGCAAAGGAGGAAAGAGGATGCGAGAGGAAAAATTAGCTAACAAAGAACGCGACATTTACGCATTCTTGCCGTATTGTGACGAAAAAATGAGGCAGAACAGACAGGAATGCACCTATGGAACCGAAAACGGTCCGGTGCGCAGATGGGGATTCCCCCACGCGCCACGAATCTATCCAACGCCCAAATGCGCTTACTGCGGGGACAGTTGTCCTGACGCTTGATGGTGCATTGCCCGTTGAATTCCTTTCCCCCGGCGATCGTGTCATTACCCGTGACAGCGGCTTTGCCAAGCTGGTCGATATCAAAATCACCAAGCGCAAGGTTCCCGCAGTGGGTATTCGCGCAGGTTCACTGGGTAATTCCCGCCCTGACCGTGACGCTGTGTTTCCTGCGTCCCAGAATATTCTGATCCGCGATTGGCGCGCCAAGGCGATCTTCGGTCGCGCTCAGGCACTGGTTCCCGCGTCGCGTCTGGTTGATGGCGAGTTTGTCAGCAATCTGGGCGACGTTGAAATGACGCTGTGCGAGCTGATCTTCGACACCCCCCACATCGTCTATGCCGACGGGATCGAGGTCGCATCCTCGGAACTGGCAACAGTCGACGCGTAAGGGATCGGGCCCCTCACTGGGGCCCTAATTCTTTCAATACCCTT
>CATNDK010000328.1 GCA_950096585.1 Thalassococcus halodurans
CGGGGCCAGTAGAGCCAAAGCGCACTGTGCCGGGGTTTTCTTTTACGTAGGCGATCATCTCGGAGTACGAGTTGAAGGGCGCGTCGTTGTTTGCAACCAAGAGCGGCGTGCCGCGTGCAAGGATGTTGATCGGAACGAATTCGCCATAGTCTTTGTCGCCCAGACCCATGATCTTATAGAGCATCGGGTTTTCTGCGCCCATCAGAACGGTGTAACCGTCTGCTTCGGCGTCAGCGACGTAGTTCAGCGCGATCGCACCAACAGCGCCTGTCATGTTCTGCATGACAACTGTGCCGCCCAGTGCGGCTTCGGCGTGCGGTGTGACCGAACGCATAACGGTGTCAGTCGAGCCACCAGCGCCCCACTGAATGATGCCCTGAATTTCTTTCTCGGGGTATTCGGCAGCAACGGATGTCGCGGTCAAAGCCAGCGCACTGATGGCGCCGATAAGATAACGTTTCATGGATGTCCTCCCATCAAGTCACGTTCTCGTTCGCTGGCATTTCCAGCGAATGACCCCAATGTCATGAGCCTGACAGAAGATAACTGCAAATATCAATTCTTAGCTGATATTAACACGATGTTAATAATGTGAGCGGTACCACGGCCCATCTTCGACCGCTTTGGCCAATTCACGCCGGAATTGCTGGATCGTGAATTCCGCATAGTTGGACAGAACCCGCCCCTTTTTACGCACCACAAAGGTGGAAATCGGGATGTGCTGTTCCAACGGTTTGCGCACGACGCCAGGCAAATAAACCTCGGCCACAGAGAATTCGTCGATCACAGCCACGCCCAACCCGTGGCGGACAAGGCTGACCACCGTTTGCGCGAAACGTCCGCGCATCGAGTGCTTCGGCTCAAGCCCCGCCTCGGCAAAGGGCTTGCTGATCAATCGGCCATAGGGATCGTTCGGATCAATCCCGATCATGTCTTCTTTTGCCAGATCATGCACCGAAATGACCGGCTTATCCGCCAGCCTGTGCCCCTCTGGCAGAATCACAACCAGCCGCCCCTCGGCGATATGATCGTTCTCGACCGCAGCGTTCTGAACCGGAGAGCTCATGATCACAAACTCCCCCCGTTCCAGCAGCAGGTAGTCCACCGTCTCTTCGATCTTCAGAATGTTCAGATCAATGAACAGATCCGAATAGCGCGACCTGACCCGTTTCAACACACGCGCCGCGATGAACTGCGCCACCGACGGCGCCGAGGCAAAGGCAAGCATGACGTCCTCGCCCTGCTGAAGCGCCCCGACCGCGCTTTGCAGGTTGGCCACGCCTTTATAAACCTCGCGCACTTGGTCAAATACCTTGCTGGCCTCGATCGACGGCACGAACAGCCCCGCCTTGCGTTCGAACAGCCGGATGCCCAGCGATTCCTCGGTGTGTTTGACCAATCGGCTGATACCGGGCGCGGACACGTTTAGCATGTCGGCCGCCCCGCTGATGGGCCTGGTCATCATCACAGCGCGGATCACTTCGATTTGTCTTAGGGTCATTTCGGGCATGGCTGCACCTCCTCCACGCGCCTTAACACAATGTTAAAAAGGTGCAAAGAAAAGCATTTGACGTTACACCCAGCACAGCCCGATTTTAGCGCAAAATCGGGAAAGTCTCTGTGCAAACGCAATCACAATCTTCGACTGAAACATGCGATCTTTTGGTGGTCGGTTCCGGCGCTGCGGGTCTGGCCGCCGCGGTGACCGCCGCCAAACGTGGCCTGCACGTTGTATTGGCCGAGAAAGAAGCTGTGATTGGCGGAACAACGGCATGGTCAGGTGGCTGGATCTGGGCACCTTGCAACCCTGTCGCCAAACGCCACGGCATCGACGAAGACCCCAGCGAACCGCGCCGCTATCTCGAGGCCGTTTTAGGCAACAATTTCAATCCGGAACTGGTCGACGCCTTCCTGCAAGCGGCCCCCGAAATGGTTGGCTTCTTCGAAGACAAAACCGACCTGACCTTCGACTGCGGCGCTGTGATCCCTGACACCTACAGCCACCAACCCGGCGCAGGGATCGGCGGGCGGTCGGTCATCGCCCAGCCCTATGACGCGCGGAAGCTGGGCAAGGATTTGGACCTGCTGCGCAAGCCCATGCGCGAAACCACCTTTTGGGGGATGACCATTCAGGCCGGCCCCGATCTGCGCGCCTTTATGACGGTGATGCGGTCGGTGAAATCGCTGGCCTATGTCACCCGTCGCGTGACCCGCCATCTGATGGATCTGGCCTTTTACGGGCGGGGCATGCAGCTTCGGAACGGCAATGCGCTTGTTGGTCGATTGCTGCGCAGCGCGCTCGATGCCGGTGTAGATATCCGCCCTGAACACGCCGTCGCCCGTCTGAACCAGAACAATGGCAAGGTCGAAGGGGCCACGCTGCACACGCCTGATGGTGAAATCGATATCCTCGCCAAACGTGGCGTCGTGCTGGCCAGTGGTGGCTATTCCCACGACCTGCCCCGCCGCAACCGAACCTTCCCGCATCCCGAAACCCATCGCGCCCTTGCGACGGATGCCTCCACCGGCGACGGGCTGCGCCTAGGCGAAGACGCAGGCGGCCATCAGGCGGATGATCTGGCGTCCTATGGTGCGTGGTGCCCAGTGTCCGAGGTGACTTGGCGGGATGGTAAAACCGGTGTGTTCCCCCACATCATCGACCGCGGCAAACCCGGCGTGATTGGGGTACTCGCGGACGGGAAACGGTTCTGCAACGAAGGGCTGGGGTATCACGACTACGTCCGCGATATGCTGACCGCGCTGCCCGAAGGCGCCGAACCGGCCTCTTGGCTGATCTGCGATCACCGGTTCTTGCGCCGCTACGGTCTTGGCATAGTGCGCCCCGCGCCTGTGCCGCATCACAGTTGGATCAAGTCTGGCTATCTGAAAACCGGCAAGACCATCGCTGATCTGGCCCGCGCCTGCGGGATTGATCCCGATGGGCTGACCGGCACTGTGACAGCCTACAATGACCACGCCGAACAGGGCGAAGATCCCGCCTTTGGCCGTGGCACGACGGCCTACATGCGCCTTCAGGGCGATCCTGAAGTCACTCCCAACCCCAACGTCGCCCCGATCCTCAAAGCGCCGTTCTACGCGGTCAAAGTCATCCCCGGCAGTTTCGGCACCTTTGCGGGCCTGCAAACAGACGGATCAGCCCGCGTGCTGGACGACACCGGCGCGCCAATTCCCGGCCTTTATGCGGCGGGCACTGACATGGCCAGCGTGATGGGCGGGCACTATCCCGCAGGCGGCATCAATCTGGGCCCTGCCCTGACCTTCGGATTTATTGCAGGCCGCCACGCGGCAGAAAGCTCATCATGACACGGCTTCTTTCCCTCGCCCATCTGACCGCGATCACCTTGCCCCCGCCGGACTTGATCCATGCAGCCGCCGATGTGGGTTTTGACGCCGTGGGCCTGCGCCTGATCGCGAATTTCCTGCGCTGGACCCCCTGACATTGACGGGGGCGGGACAG
>CATNDK010000329.1 GCA_950096585.1 Thalassococcus halodurans
AGGTTCAGGATACGCGACAATTGGGTTTTGAAGTTCCAAACCCCCTGCCCGTTGATCCCCATGTGCAGACGGTCGCCATCCCAAATGGCCGTACAGGCGCGAGTTTCCATCGGGTTCGAAATGATGCGGTTATCGCCCACCTCAAGCGACACGACATGCGCCGCCTTGGCAAAGGCCGCATCAGTCCCGTCCTTGTCGCCCAAGGCGTAATCAAAGGCGCGGTTGTCGGGCACTTCGTCATGAATGGGGTCGCCACCTGCCTGCAGGTCCAGATGGACGGGGCGGTCTTCGATATCGCATTCGATCAGTTCGATGGCGTCTTTGGCGGCATTGATACTGTCGGCCACCACCAGCGCGATGGGTTCCCCCACAAACCGAACGCGGCCCTCGGCCAGCACAGGGCGGCGGGGTGTCGGGCCTGTTGTGCCGTCGTGGTTAGGCACCATAGCGGTGACCAATCCCTTGGTCACACCGGCCTCTACCAGATCATCGGCGGTCAGAACCAGATGCACGCCGTCAGCCGCGCGGGCCTCGGACACGTCCAGCGATGTGATATCCCCATGCGCCACGGACGACCGGAAAAAAACGCAATGCAGTGCGTTTTCATCAGCGATGTCGTCTATGTAACGCCCTTCGCCTTTAAGAAAGCGGATGTCTTCCACCCGTTTGACCGGTTGGCTTTTGCCGAACTTTTCCATGATTGTCCCTGTTAGCTTTTCGCTGTCATAGGGACTTTAGGCGGCAGCGTGGCGGTGTCCAGCCCCCCTATCGAATGTGTCGTGATCCTGAAGGCAAACAACGTGGCTGTGGCCATAGCCGTTAAAGCCCGTGGCGGTGGCTTGCGAATAGGCCCCCATGCCACTGATCAGGATGTAATCTTCGGGGCTTAGATCGCCGGGGACGGCCAAAGGCGTGGGCAGGCAATCAAGGCTGTCGCAGGTCGGGCCAAAGACGATACGCTCCATGCCCTCTGCTTGGCGCTGGGTGCCGTCGGGGGCGAAACAGGTGATCCGGTTGCCGACCGACAGATCCCGCCATTCAGCCAGCCCGCCATAGATGCCGTCGTTCAGCGTGATGCAACGCTCATCCATCGCTTTGACCCGCACCAGCAGGCTGAATGCCTCGGCCGCCAGCGCGCGGCCCGGTTCGCAAATCAATTCGGGGCGGTTCGCACCGAAACCTTCATCCACCGCCTGATCGATTTCACGGAAGATGCGATACAGATCGGGCGAAATGCCCAGACGGTTGGCAGCAAAGCCCCCGCCCACGTTCAGGCGGCGCAGGGTGACGCCCGCGCGGGCTGCGATGTCGGCACAGGCACGGATGTACTGCGCCCAGACGCCCGAAGCATCGCATTGCGTACCGGGATGGAAGGTCATCGACGGGATCAGGCCCATGTCGCGCACCTTTTGCAGCAACAGAACCGCCGTTTCAGGATCAGCGCCGTATTTCGCACCGAAATCATAGGCCGCGCCCTTCACAGGCAGGCGCAGGCGCACCGCGATTTCATGCCCCTTCGGCAGATGCGCCAGCTTGGCCAGTTCATCTTCGCGATCAATCGACCACGACCGAACGCCGTGCCGTTCCGCCGCTGCGATTTCGGACAGGGACCGGACGGGATTGTTGTAGTGCAAGGCAACAGTATCAGACACCGACCGCACCAGCGCCATTTCCGCAGGCGAGGCCACGTCAAAGCCCTGCATCCCCAGTTCAACCATCCGCGCGATGACCAGCGGATCGGGGTTTGCTTTGACCGCATAGGTCAGCATGCCGCCAAATCCGGTCTGGAACGTCTTTACCGCGTGGTCGAGATGTCGAGGATGAAAGAAATGCACAGGATCGTCCGGCTTTTCTGATTTCACATAGGCAATGATCCGGGAAAAATCGTCGTCCTGCATCGACATGGGCACCTTTGCGTTTGTGTGTCTTTCCCCAAGTGTGCGCCGCTTCTCAGTCGATTTCATGTGGCAGTTGGACGAATTCGTCAGTTTGTTTTAGCGTATTGACGGAAGAAACAATAAATATGACGATAGATGTGCCGATCTGCGGCTTTCAAAGGTTTCGAAACAAAAGAGGCTGGCATGCAGTTAGACGATACAGACAGAAAGCTGATTGTCCTTTTGGCGCAAAACGCGCGCACGCCCGTGTCTGAACTGGGGCGGCGTCTGGGGATTGCCCGCACGACGGTTCAGGCGCGGATTGACCGGCTGGTGACGAACAAGGGGATTGCCGGTTTCACCATCCGCAAAGGCGAAATGCTAAAATCCGCGATCCGCGCGACGGTGATGATTTGCGTCGAACCGAACGCGGGTGCGTCCGTGCTGTCACGCCTGAAAACACTGGCGGGGATTGAAACAGTGCACACAGTGTCAGGCCGCGTGGATATGATTGTCGAAGTATCCTCGCCCTCGACCGAGGCGCTGGATTTCGTGCTGGACCAGATCGGTCAGGCGTCAGGGGTCAAAAGCTCGGAAAGCCTGATCCACCTGTCGACGAAAATCGAACGCTCGGGTTAAGAGGCGTCGTCGTCCACGCTGTATTTGGCAAACAGCTTGCCCTGAAGCATGAAGAACGCAAACAGCGCGGCGGACAGGCCGAAGGTTTTGAAATAGACCCACGTTTCCGTGCTGAGGAACCGCCAGACCAGTTCGTTGGCGATGCCGAGCGCAAAGAAAAACAGCATGACGCGCTTGGTCAGAATCATCCAACCTTCCTGTTCAAGGGGCATTAGCCCCTCCATCACGGTCCGAAGGTAACTTTGCCCACGAGCCAGACCAAAGGCCAGAAGCCCGCCGAACAGGAAGTAGATCAGCGTCGGCTTCATCTTGAAGAACCGTTCGTCGTTCAGCCAGACAGACAGCCCGCCAAAGACAACCACCAGAACCGCCGTCATGATCTGCATCCGGCTGAGGTGGCCCGTCAGGTACCAAAGAACCCCCATCGAGGCCAGAAGCACAGGGATAAGGCCCGCTGTGACAACGATAAAGCCCTCGTACTCGGTACCGCCGATGGTAAAGACGTGATCCTTGAGCCAGAGATAGGCCACAAAGAACCCGAGCACGGGGCCGAGTTCCAGCGCGGTTTTCAACATCGGGTTCACGTCACGTTCTGCCATTGGGTGCCTCCTGCTTTCGCTTATATGGGCCGGATGTCAGCCGAACTCAACGATGACCGCGCCCAAAGCGATCAGCGCCATCAAGGCGATGCGTCGGGGACCCACGGTTTCTTTCAGCACCAGCCAGCCGATGAGGGCGGCAAAAACGGTGGATGTTTCGCGCAAGACCGCTGCTTCTCCCACTTTGTCCAGACGGGTCGCCAGCATGATCGCGCCAAAACTGAAGAACGCGACAATGCCGCCCACAAAGCCACGCAGCGCCAAAGGCCCGAGGTCGGGTTTGTCCGCCATCTTGCGATAGCGCCACGCCGCATAGATCGGCATGGCAATGCCATCGATCATGAAGAACCACGCAAGGAAGG
>CATNDK010000330.1 GCA_950096585.1 Thalassococcus halodurans
ATGTTCTTTCATCTTTTTCTGCTGCGGACGGATCAGCAGGAAATACATGATCGCAAAGATCAGAATAAGGGGGACGAATTGCGCGAATGCGTTGCCTTCCATGGGGCGACTCCTTTGGTTGGTCAGAGGCGGCCGCCTCAATTTTGCGGGGAACCTATGGGCTGCGTTAGCGCTTTGCAAGGTCGCCTGACCCCTGTTCTGCTTGCTTGGCACGCTTTCCCGCATACGGCGAACCAACTTATATCGCGGTTTCCGGATGCGGGCCTCTGTTGCAGGACTGAAACCATCAAATTCCCGCCTGCTGAAACCGCTTCTATTCCTGATGGATTCGGGGCATACCGCGCCGCATCAACCATGTCAGAGGAGCAAGACTATGCATGACATCCGTGCCATCCGCGAAAACCCCGCTGCGTTCGACGCTGCGTTGTCTCGTCGTGGGAATGCTGCTGTCTCCTCTGAAATCATCGCGATTGACGAAGAGCGCCGCGCAGCGATCCACGCCGCCGAAACCGCGCAAGCTGATCAGAACCGCGCGTCCAAGGAAATTGGCAAAGCCAAAGCCAGCGGTGACGAGGCTGAATTCGAACGCCTGCGCGCACTGGTTGCCGCCAAAAAGGCCGAAGTTGCCGAAATGCAGGCCAACGCCAAGGCGCTCGATGAAAAGCTGAACGATCTGCTGATGGGCATCCCCAACTTGCCCTATGACGAAGTCCCCGAGGGTGCAGACGAAGACGACAACGTCGAGATGCACACATGGGGTACACCACGTAGCTTTGATTTCGCACCCAAAGAACACTTTGAAATTACTGGCGTAAAGCCGGGAATGGATTTCGAAACTGCCGCCAAACTGTCTGGTTCGCGCTTTGTCGTACTGTCGGGTGGCGTCGCACGCGCGCACCGTGCATTGGCCCAGTTCATGCTGGACACGCATATCGAAGAAAATGGCCTGTCCGAGACGTGGACACCTGTCCTCGTGCTGGATGAGATGATGTACGGCACGGGCCAGTTGCCCAAGTTCGGTGAAGACAGTTATCAGACCCGCGAAGGTTGGTGGCTGGTTCCTACGGCCGAGGTCACGCTGACCAATATCGTCAACGGCGTCACCGTCGAAGAAGACTATCTGCCCCGCCGCTATGTGGCCCACACCCAGTGTTTCCGCTCCGAGGCGGGCAGCGCGGGTCGCGACACATCCGGTATGCTGCGTCAGCACCAGTTCGAAAAGGTCGAGATGGTGTCGGTCACACATCCAGACAAAAGCCGAGAAGAACTGGATCGCATGACGCGCTGCGCCGAAGGCATTCTGGAAAAGCTGGGCCTGCCCTACCGCACGGTCGTTCTGTGCACAGGCGACATGGGCTTTGGCGCGCGCCGCACCCACGACATCGAGGTTTGGCTGCCCGGTCAGGACAAATACCGCGAAATCAGTTCGGTCTCGGTCTGTGGTGATTTTCAGGCGCGCCGCATGAACGCGCGCTTCAAACCCTCTGCCGGTGGCAAACCTGAATTTGTCCATACGCTGAACGGTTCCGGCCTTGCTGTCGGTCGCTGCCTGATCGCAGTTCTGGAAAACGGCCAACAAGAAGATGGATCCGTTTTGCTTCCTGAAGCGTTGCATCCTTGGTTGCGTGGCAAAACACGCCTGACACCCGAGGGGCATCTTGAATGATCAAACAGGACTTTCCGAAAGTACTCTGGGCTTTTGTGGCGGCATTAGCGGCGCTTGCCTTTGCGGCGTCGCCCTTTCTGTCAGACGGCTTTAACGGGTTCTCACCGGATCAGTTTCCTGTCCCGCAAGACAACCCGCCGGTCCAACCGGCGGGCTATGCCTTTTCCATCTGGGGGTTGATTTACCTCTGGCTGATCATTGGAACAGGTTTCGGCCTGTTCCGTCGTGCAACAGACGAAGACTGGGCACCTGCCCGCCCGTGGCTGGCCGCAAGTCTTGTCATTGGCACGGCGTGGATCCCTGCTGCCAATCTGTCGGTCCCTATCGCCACTGTAATGATCTGGCTGATGTTGGGCACAGCTGTGATGGCACTGTACAAACTAGGCGATGAAGATCGTTGGCTACAGCTGTCGCCTGTCGCAATCTATGCAGGCTGGCTGACAGCGGCATCCTGCGTTTCCGTGGGCCTCATGCTGGCAGGCTACGGCATTCTGAACGGCACGCTGGCGGCACTGGTCTCTTTGGCTCTCGCCCTGACCATCGCGCTTTTCATCCAATTCTCACTGCACCGAGCGCCCGAGTATGGCCTCGCCGTGATCTGGGCGCTGGTCGGTATCATCGTGTCCAACAGCCAGCCATTGAACATCGCCGTTTCCGGCCTGTGCGTGATCGGCATTCTTGCGATCCTCGCAGTGCGTGGGACCGACACCGAATAGCAGTATTTTCTGTCCCGAAATACCTTGGGAGTGAATTGTGCCGAAGGCACAAGAGAGGGCAAAGCCCTCTAACCTGCGCCGGTCATTTCAATCGCAAAATCAGGACTTCTTCTTACCCAAATGCTTGGTCAACGCACCGGCGTTCGTCTTGCGACGGCCCTTGTACGGGTTCTTGTCCGACTGGCCGCGCATGGTCAGGCGAATGGGCGTACCTGGCATGTCAAAGTCGGTACGCAAGCCATTGATAAGATAACGCGAATAGCTATCCGGCAACTTATCCGGGTGGGAACACATCACCACAAAATGCGGCGGACGCGTTTTCACTTGTGTCATGTAGCGCAGCTTGATCCGCTTGCCTTGCGGCGCGGGCGGCGGGTGGGATGAAATCATCCCTTCCAGCCAGCGGTTCAAACGCGCTGTCGAAATACGTGCGTTCCATGTTCTGTACGCACGCATTACCGCCTCGTGGAGGCGGTCCATTCCGCGGCCGGTCCGAGCAGAGACCGTCACCAAAGGTGCACCGCGCAGCTGCGGCAGAAGGCGCTCGAACGCTTCCTTCAATGCCTTCAGCTTTTCATTTTTCTCGTCTTCCAGATCCCACTTGTTGACCGCTACGACGACCGCGCGGCCTTCACGTTCGGCCAGATCCGCAATCCGCAAATCCTGCTGTTCAAAGGGGATGGCTGCGTCCAGCAGAACGACAACAACTTCGGCAAACTTGACGGCACGCAGACCGTCAGAGACCGACAGCTTTTCCAGCTTTTCCTGAACCTTCGCGCGTTTGCGCATACCGGCGGTGTCAAAGATGCGGGTCGGAACGCCCTTCCAATCCAAATTCAGCGAAATCGCGTCGCGCGTGATCCCGGCCTCGGGACCGGTCAGCAGGCGGTCTTCACCCAGCAACTGGTTGATAAGTGTGGATTTACCCGCGTTCGGACGTCCGACGACCGCCACCTGCAACGGCTTTTTCGCCGTAGGCATGGGGATGTTGTCTTCGTCTTCAAAGTCATCGTCGTCGAGTTCGACGGAAACCTCGGGGCTTTCTTCCTCTGCTTCCGCTGCGCTTTCTTCATAGG
>CATNDK010000331.1 GCA_950096585.1 Thalassococcus halodurans
CGGTGTCTTCGGTGAACTTCACACCGCTGCACGAACTGGATGGCATCATCACCCCCAACGGTCTGGCGTTCGAACGTCACCACGGTGGGATCGCGGATGTAGATCCGGCCAAGCACCGCCTGATGATCAACGGTCTGGTGGACAAGCCGCTTGTCTTCACCATGCAGGACATCATGCGTTTCCCCCGTGAAAACCGTGTGTACTTCCTTGAATGCGCGGCGAACTCGGGCATGGAATGGCGCGGCGCTCAGCTGAACGGTTGTCAGTTTACGCACGGTATGATCCACAACGTGATGTATACCGGCGTTCCGCTGCGCTACATCCTTGAGGAAGCCGGCGTCAAAACCAACGGCAAGTGGATCATGCCCGAGGGTGCGGATGCATCCGGCATGACACGCTCGATCCCGATCGAAAAAGCGCTGGACGACTGTCTGGTTGCGTTCAAGATGAATGGCGAGGCGCTGCGCCCTGAACAGGGCTACCCGCTGCGTCTGGTTGTGCCCGGTTGGGAAGGCAACATGTGGGTCAAATGGCTGCGCCGCATCGAAGTGGGCGATCAGCCGTGGCACCACCGCGAAGAAACGTCGAAGTACACCGACCTGATGGAAAACGGCAAAGCACGTCGTTTCACTTGGGAAATGGATTGTAAGTCCGTCATCACGAACCCAAGCCCGCAGGCTCCGATCCTGCACACCAAGGGCCACACGGTTCTGACAGGCGTTGCTTGGTCCGGTCGCGGTACAATTCCGCGAGTGGACGTTACGCTGGACGGTGGCAAAAACTGGCATCAGGCGCGCATAGACGGCCCGTCGCTGGATAAGTCGATGCACCGTTTCTACTTCGAATTCGATTGGGATGGCTCGCCGCTACTGCTGCAAAGCCGTGCGCATGACTCGACTGGCTACGTCCAGCCGACAAAGGCACAGCTGCGCGAAATTCGTGGTGTGAACTCCATCTACCACAACAACGCCATCCAGACTTGGTACGTGAATGAAAAAGGGATCGCGGAAAATGTCGAAATTTCTTAACATTTTAGCACCCGCAATAGGGGGCGCTGGCGCGGTCATGGCAATGGCCTATACGCTGGCTGACCAGTTCATCGTGGATATGCCCGCGCCTTTGCGTGAAGCTGTCGCCGTCGCACCGGCAAATGCGGAAGAACCCAAAGACGCCACTGCGCGTGTCATGGCCGCCAAGTTTTCGCTGGGTCGCGAGGCCACAACAGACGAGATCGCAGCCTGGGACATCGACGTGCGTCCGGACGGGCAGGGCCTGCCACCGGGCAGCGGTGACGTGATGACGGGCGAAGAGCTTTACGTCGACAACTGCGCCATGTGCCACGGTGACTTTGGCGAAGCTGTTGGTCGTTGGCCGGTTCTGGCTGGTGGTCAGGGCACGCTGACCAACGATCGTCCGGTCAAAACCATCGGGTCCTATTGGCCGTATCTGTCGACTGTGTTCGACTACGTCCATCGCGCAATGCCGTTTGGCAACGCACAGTCTTTGTCAGATGACGACGTCTACGCGATCACAGCGTATCTTCTGTATCTGAACGATCTGGTCGATGATGACTTTGAACTGAGCAATGAAAACTTCACCGAAGTTCGCATGCCAAACGAAGAAAACTTCTACCCCGATGATCGTGCCGAGATCGAACTGACGGCCTTTACCGGCGACGTTTGCATGGAAAACTGCAAGGATGCCGTGGACATCACGGGCCGTGCCGCAGTTGTCGATGTGACGCCGGATGATGCTGCGGCGCGCAAACGTCGTGAAGAGGCAGCAGCCGCAGCCGAAGGCACCTCGGCGCCGACAGAAGTTGCTGCTGCGGAAACGGCTCCGGCCGCACCTGCGGCACCGGCTGCGGATGACGCGGCAGGCGGTGATGCCGAACTGGTTGCAGCAGGCGAGAAAGTCTTTCGTAAGTGTAAGGCGTGTCATGCCGTGGGCGAAGGCGCTAGCAACAAGGTTGGTCCGCATCTGAACGGGCTTGATGGCCGGACCGTAGGTGGTGTTGATGGGTTCAAATACTCGGGCACATTCACAGATGCACAAGCAAACGGTATGGTGTGGAACGACGAAACTCTGTCCGCGTTTCTTGCCAACCCGAAGACCTACATGAAAGGCACGAAAATGTCCTTTGCCGGTCTGAAGAAGCAAGACGATATTGATGCGGTGATTGCCTACATCAATGCCGAAGGAAAGGAATGATCGTATCGATGAACTTTAAGCGTTCACTATCGAGTATGATGGCAATGGGTGTCCTAGCGGCACCCATTTCTGCCGAGGAAAATGCAATTTTCGCAATCGAAGGTGACCCGGATTACGGGGAATACCTGTCCTCGGAATGTTTAACCTGTCACACCGGCGAGACGGACAATTATGCGATCCCGCCGATCAAAGATCTTCCGACAGAGGCCTTTATCTTGGCGTTGGTTGATTATCGCAGCAAGCTTCGTGAAAATCCTGCCATGCAGATGATCGCGTCCCGTTTGGGCGATGAAGAGATTGCAGCCTTGGCTGCATATTTTACGGCCCAACAGACTGAATAATCAGCAGGGGTCAAAATCCGTAGGGAGGATTAAAATGAAACTGAATAGAAGACATTTTATTGGAACAGCTGCGGCAGCAAGCGCCACGCTGTCTGCGCCGATGGTGATGGGCGCGTCGCACGGCAAGCCGCGTGTCGTTGTCGTCGGTGGTGGTGCAGGCGGTGCGACAGCCGCGCGCTACATTGCCAAGAATAGCAAGGGTGAGGTCGACGTCACCCTGATCGAACCCACACGTCGCTACTACACCTGCTTCTTCTCGAACCTCTATCTGGGCGGGATCAAGACGTATGACGATCTCGGTCACAGCTATGGCACGCTTGCCAGTGAATACGGGATCAACGTTGTTCATGACTTTGCCGTGGGTGTCGATCGTGACGCGAAAACTGTGGCTTTGGCTGGTGGTGAAAGCGTCCCTTATGACAAGCTGATCCTCAGCCCTGGCATCGATTTCGTCGAAGGTTCGGTTCCCGGTTGGGATATCACGGCACAAAACGCGATGCCCCATGCCTATAAGGGCGGTTCGCAGACCGAGCTTCTGAAAGCGCAGATCATGGCCATGCCGCAAGGCGGGACATATGTCATGGTTGCGCCGCCAAACCCCTATCGCTGCCCGCCGGGACCGTACGAGCGGATTTCGATGGTTGCGCATTACCTGAAGGCCAACAACCCGACGGCCAAGATCATCATCGCCGATCCGAAAGAAAAGTTCTCGAAGCAGGGTCTGTTCGAAGAGGGTTGGAACGCACACTATCCCGGCATGATCACCCGGATCGGTCCTGATTTCGGTGGTGAAAACACCAGCGTCAGTGTCGCGGACATGACCGTTGATATCGACGGTGAAGTGATCAAGGCCGATGTGGTCAACGTCATT
>CATNDK010000332.1 GCA_950096585.1 Thalassococcus halodurans
CAGCCGCGTCGCCGTGGTGCCGGATCAGGAAGGCATGCCCATGTCGCTGGTGTCGGACCTGTCGCACCACACAAAGGCGCTAAAGGCCGATCCGCGTTGTTCGCTGCTGTTGGGCGAACCGGGGGATAAGGGCGACCCCCTGACCCATCCGCGCATCACTTTGATGGCCACAGCCCAGTTCATCCGTCATGGTGATCCTGAACACGAAAAGCTGGCGGCGCAATTTCTGCACCACCAGCCCAAAGCCAAGCTTTATATCGGGTTCGCCGACTTTCAGATCCTGCGCTACGATATCAGCGCAGCGCATCTGAACGGCGGGTTTGGCAAGGCCTTTGTGCTGACGCCCGACGACCTTGCCTAAACGCCCTTAGTCCATCCGGATCAGCGCGTTGATATCGCCCAGAACAGGTTCCGGGAAAATCACATGCACCTGATTGTCCGCCGCCCCCTGCAGGGTCGAGGTATAGGGCATGTACCACTCACTGACATTCGCCGCGTTCCGCAGGCGCGAACGAAAGACAAGGCTATCCACCTCGGTCGCATAGCCATCAAACGGCAGTTCGTTGCCCGTATCCAGAACCCACGTATCCGCATGGCTGTTCTGGTCATGGCTAACCAAAAGCGGGTTTTGCGACGCGTATTCGATGTTGTGGAACGTGTTGTTCGAAAAGCTCAGGCGCTTCATTCGATTCAGGTCCAGCGGCGCATAACTGTCATCGACGCGTTCGACCCGATCAATCTTGCCTCCTGATGACCGGAAGGTATTGCCGGACACGTTCATGCCATTCACGAAATGCCCACTGCCGAACGGTTTGACCACGATATAGCTGAACCACGGCGCGACGTTCGAACACAGGAACACGTTGTCCGTAATCGAAAGGCCTGCAAAGCCAAAGCCCGACACAAAATCCGGCTCCGGTTCCCGTTCGTTCGTCCATTCGACAAAACAGTTGTCGATGTAATTGCCGGAAATCTGCGTGTTGCAGGCCCGCAGCGCGACGACGATGCCCGCGGAACGGATACCATCCGCTTGTTCGTCCCCTTGAAAGAAATGGTTGCCCGAAATCAGACCCTGAGCCCCCGACATCACAAGGAAATGGCGGAACTGCGACGCGCGGCAATCGCGGATTTTCACGTCATTGCCGTTGGTGTTGATCGCAACCGACTGCCGGTTCTGCGTCAGCTCGCCCCCTTCGTGGCTGATGAACTGGCAGTGTTCGACCAGCATGCCCTGACAGCCTTCGCCATGGCTGGAAATTCCGCGATGGGAGGGGCGATTAAACACGCAGTTCCGGATGTGCATGACCGTACCGCTCGGGGCCAATAGAACCCCGTTCGCCACCGTGCTGCACTGGAATTCGATGTCATGCAGTTGGAAGACATCCAGACGGCTGAAGCCCGAAAAATCCAGCATGTATTTGTAGCGCGTGAACGTATAACTCTGCGTGCCCACCGCATCGGACAGCGGCTGTGACAGGGTGATTTCCTGCGCAGATTCATCCTTGGACTTCACATAGATTTCGCGCCCGACACCGGCCCCTTCAACCAGCGAACCCACCGCGATATTGGCAATGTTGGTCACACCCGTCAGCCGCGTCTGGTTCGCCGAAGAGTAGGTCGCGATCGACGTCACCACGTCAGGGTCCCATGCCGCGCCCGAATTGGCCTGCAACTGGCCATTCCGGATCACACGACGCTGGGCAAAACTGTCACGGTTCGGTACCGCCGCCTGCACATCCAGCGGGCCGGACAGCGCCACGCGACGTCCGCACATATCCAGACTTTCATGGTCCGAGTTGTTCATAAGCGCCTGAATGGCCTTTTTCAGACCGGTTTCTTCATCGCCGAACGCATCGATATAGGCGGGCAGATTGTAGCTTTTGGTCAGCGACAGGATCGCTGTGCTGGGCATGGTCACGGTGCCTTCAAACTCGGCCCGATTGTCCATTGTTACGCTTGATCCAAGGAAATAGGTGCCCTTCGACACCAGAACCGTGCTCCCGTCAGCGGCTGCATCTGCGGCCTCGAACGCGGCGGCATCGTCGGTGATCCCGTCACCCACCGCGCCGAAATCGCGCACGTCGACCCAGTTCATCATGGTCCGCAGGAATACGCTGGTGATATCTTCGATCTCGATGTCGTCAACGCGCACAATGCCACCGGTCGGACCTGTCAGGTCAATGCCGAAATGGCCGTAAACCGGTTGCGGACCCCAGACCATATCAACGCCAGAACGATTGCCTGCGCCCACGATGGCCGTCACCTCGACCACCTCGCCATAGCTGGTCAGCGGTTTGGCCGGCCCCACCTGCACAACGGACGCCACATTGGCCCCGTTCGCATCGCCAGCCCAAGCCGCAATCTGCACGTTGGGCAGATTGCCCGCAATCGCCTTCACCCGCGCCGTCACACGCAGATAGCAGCCGGGCAGCATCGGCGTCTGACCCATGTAACGCAGCTTTTGGGTTGCGGTCAGCTTGATGATCTCCAGCGCGCCGCCGAAGTCCTGATCTGCGGGCACAAATGACGCGCCAACCACGTTTGCGTAGGTATCTGATCCCGGAGTGCCGTCGCCGCTCGACCAGACACCCAGACCCGCCGAATACGGGGTCGGCATCAGCACCACGCCATCTGTAACCGCCTTGTTCATGTCATCCCTTTCCTATGCGCTTGGGCACGGCCCAAAACGGGGCCATTCGCGAAAGGGTGTCTCAGGTTTTCGGTTAAAGCGGCTTTGGACCTACGTGACGGTCCCCGTTGCGCACAGGCCTCAGGCGGCCACATCCGGCGCAGGGATCAACTGTACGCCCGCAATGCGCCACTGTCCGCCAATGTCTTCCATCGCATAGTCCAGCACATGCAGACGGCCGTCCTGATCTGTAACGATCACTTGCTGCCACAGCGTGCCATCTATGGTGCGTAACGGACCAAACCGAACGCCAGCGGGACGCCAGACCATAGGATAGCCGCGACGCACCATCATTCCGAAGTTGTCCGAGTTCCGGAAAATCATCTGGATGTTCGGGGCCGCGTAACCGAACGCGGTGTCGAAATCATCGGCCTCAAAGGCGGTCATCTGATCCCGAATGACGCTTTCAATCTCGGGATCCGGCAACATCTCGGCCCGCACGAGCGTGGTCAAAGCAAACAGTGCCGGTATCAAAGAGGCCAAGATGCGCATGCCGAAATCCTCTGCGTGGTTCCAGTATGCTTGGGATATCTAGCGTGGCGCGGAGTTTCAAAAAATCTGGCAGAACGATTGGGACGAGTAACTATTTCCGGTTCAGGTGAACTTCTGCACCAATCTACAGAAGATGTTGTAACCCTGCGTCAAAATGTAACCAGCTCGGGTGGCACTACCGAAGCGGCCCTTTCATTACTTATGAGCGATGACCGCCTTGAGACATTATTATACGATG
>CATNDK010000333.1 GCA_950096585.1 Thalassococcus halodurans
TATCTTGTGCCGTTGGAAAAGGTCTGGGCCTTTGGCCTGCGCTTCCCGTTAAAGCACGAAGACGACATCCAGACCGCCTGTCGCGTGCTGGAAACAGTTCAGGCGCAATACACCTATGATGGCCCGCCCAAGATGGGCATGCAGGCGCTGTTGATGTATCTGCCGACACCGGAAAAGCCGGATGGTCAGGAACCCTGCATTTCTTTGCGCGGGCTCTATGACGGGACCGAGGCGGAATGCGAAGCGGCCCTTGGCCCGCTTCTGGATCACGTGAAAGACCGCAAGACACAGGTCGATATCTGGAACCACGGCCATTACCTCAAGGTCAACGAACAGCTTCTGATGACGGCGACCGAGCCGCATATGGAAATGCCTGCGGTGTCGATGAACACCAAACCCATGGTCGACAGCCGGATCATCGCCGAATGCCACTCTGCCGAACGCTGGCGCGAAATGGTCGATCATTTCCTAAAAGCGCCGGACAAGACGATCTTTATCGCGCTGGAACTGTATGGCGGGGCCATCAACGAACCCAAATCCGACGACATGGCCTATTTCCATCGGAATGCCAGCTTGGACATGTTCACCTGGGTGTTCTGGACCTTCGACACGCATCGCGAGGCATCTTTGAACTGGCTCAAAAAGTTCGGCGAGATTGGCCAAGCGATGGGAAACGGCCACCGCTATCAGAACTACCCGATCCGCGGGAACAAGGATTTCTTGCAGAACTACTTTGGCGGCAACCTTGAACGTCTGATCGCGGCCAAGGCCAAATACGACCCGCACAACCTTTTTGAGTACGAACAAAGCATTCCCACCAAGATGCCCTGCAAGGAGGCGTCGGCATGACATTTCACAAGTGCAATAACCCCGATCCGTCCACCTGCGCCCCATGGTGCGGCAAAGACCTGCGTCAGGCGCGGGTTCTGTCGATCTTCTTTGATCCCCCGATGGCCATTGCCCGCGTCGGAAGTTCCAAAGAACCGATGCCCGCCTATCGCTGGAAGATGGACGAAGACCCCCATCATGGCATGCAAACCATGATCGTCCCTGCCCCGTCGCTGACGCGTGAATCGATCCGTGGTAACGGCCATCACCCCTATAAGCTGAAGGTCACGCAGGACGCGGTTATTCATTTCAAAGACGACAAAGGGCGCATCAAACCGGTTGCGCCCTTTTTTGAACTCTGGGCACGGCTTCAGGATCTGGACGGTCAGGTCTATGCCGTTCCCGTCACCGAGGACCTACTGAAACGGTACCACGCTGATCTGCGGTCATTGGAGTTCACCGTGTCCGCAGGCAACCGCAAGGCCGAGGCGCGTGTCAAAGACGCGGCCTGCGCTGTGATCGCCCATAAGGTCTTTCACGCCGACAGCTACAAATCCCACCATCTGGACGCGATCAGCCCCCATACCGAAGGTCAGGTGCCTATGGCCCGCCCCGACGCGCCGGTGCCGTTGGGCAAGGTCCAGACCTTTATGCCCAACTTTGATGACTGGAGTTGCAAGACACGGCTCGATCAAATCCGGCTGCGGTTCACGCCGGGCAAAGGCGACAGTTTTGGCCCGCCCGAGGCCTCTCAGGCCATCGCATCGCCCCGCCAACCCGGCGATTTCGAACCGGAGATCACCGAATACGGCCGCATCCACAAGATGACGAAGCCGGAAAACCGCATTCTGTCCAGTGACACACCTTGGCTGGGCTACAGCTTTGGCCATGATGACACGCCCAAATGGCCGACGCCGATGGACAGCTACGATGGCGCCCGCGTCGGGCCGGGCCACAGCTGGGGCCTGATCGATGACACCTGCGACCTGATCATCACCGCGCGACTGGCGGTGAACGGGCATCTGCTGACCGCGCAGGCCCGCAGCTTTGCCGGCCCGCCTGACTTCGCGCCTGACAAACGCCCGATGTATTCCATTCAGGACGAACTAGAAGATCGCGAACTTCCCTTGCAAGAACCCGATCTGGACACCACTCCGGACGAAATCCTTGATCTGTTCCGCCGGATTTTCGAAACCGCCAGTCTGGTCAACCTTGACCAGCGCCGTGCATGGGCGACGGGGGGCAATGCATCCCTGATCAGTTCAGAAAGCCCTGATAATCCGCACTGGGATGATGGCATTTCGCCAAAACTCGGGCCTGCCAGTATGCGCAGACGGGACAAACCCTATGCCGATCTGGTGCCGGACTACACGCCTGGTCAGGGCGAAACCCGCGTTCCCGTGTCCGGCGATGATGACCGGCTGCCCTACACGCAGGTTGTTCAACAGGTACACGCCCGCATGGCCGACAGCCCTGTCTTGCGCGCCTTCCTGACCCGCAGGCCGGATCGCGTGCGCGAACTGGTGCGCCCGCCCTTTGCCAAACTGTCCGATCTGCCAAAGCGCGTGGGCATTCAGAAACCTGCCGAAGTTCCCGTTGGCAAATGGCGCGTAACTGGCGTGATGCCGGATGAGCCATCAGACAAGCCGCCTCTGCGCTATCGCGACCCGCGCGAGGTGATGGACCAGACCTATGACATGCGGATGCCGCCCTACATGCGCCATTCCATGGGGGTTCCGCTGACCATCACACGGCGGCAGTACACGCTGCTGCTGGCCTATTTAGACAAGCTTGAAACAGATCCGGAGTGGCGCAAACCCGTCATGCCCGAACCGACAGGAGATCACGCATGACTGACGCTCCGAACTACCGCATCCGCCCGATGAACCAATCCGCCAAGGCCGCGCGTCAGGGCAACCCGAGCTATCCCGAACCGATCCTCGGAAACTCGGCCGCGACCCTGATGGAAAGCGGCGTCGGCAACTGTTTTCCGGGGTTGGAGTTTGACCTGCGCCAGCTTGACGTCCGGTTCTTCCCCGGTCTGGTCTTTGCCTTTCCCGGCATCACGCCCGCTGGCCCGGACGGCACCCAGGGCGCGCAATTGGTGATTGCCGATACCGAAGCCGATCCGATCTTCAATGAAAAACACCAGTGGTTGGCCGACCTCAAGACCCAACTGAACGGCCCCGAAGGCGCGGCCCTTGGCAGTGGCCAGTGGTATCTGCATTGGGTCGAACAGTACGGCAAACGGATCGAGCTTTATGACTTCACCGTCTGGCAGAATGGCGTCTTCCGTGTCCCTTATGAGGGCGAAACCGCGTGGTGGATCATCCGTCTGATCGAACTGGACCCTGATCAAAGCGTCGCCGATCTGACCATCGCCCTGACCCAGCGCGACGCAGACGGTCAGCCCATGGGCAACCCTGTTGTGCTGAAGGGCAAACGCCGCGCCTATCTGGATGACGAAGGCATGATCCCCGACGTCTATCGCCCCGGCGAACTGACGTCATCGATGTGCAGCCCGTGGACCCACGATTTCCGCGATTGCGCCTGCC
>CATNDK010000334.1 GCA_950096585.1 Thalassococcus halodurans
TTCAAACGTCTGCGTGCGATGGGCTGATTTCTTTACCCTTTGTTAATCTTTGAAAGCGCCGGGCCTCGTCTGGCGCTTTTTCGCGTCGATGTTTTCGGTTGCGCAAACAATTGCCCATTGTGTTTTGCGTCTCGGTCAGCGTACACTCTTCGCTAGGCTAGTCGCATCTGTGTGGCTTCAGCCCAAAGAATTCGCCGAAGGGCGCAGCGCCAGACATGAAAGCTGGACACGCCCTTAGGACCGATAGCGGCCTGAAAGGCCAACGAAAATTGCCCTGACCGCTACCAAGCGAAGGGCCATTAATGGGCGCTACGTCACCAGACAGGTTGCGGATGCGTCGGAGAAGAACCGCGATGACGCGCGCTAAGTACATGAGGCAGACAGGAGCGGATCACACATCCGCCCGTGCCCGAGCGCTGTCTTTCGCCCTGACAAGACACACCAAATCGACGCTTTCCTTACGAGGGAGGGCGGCAATTTGACGTGCAACTGGATACAATGGCAAAGAAAATGCTTATCGATGCCACCCACGCGGAAGAAACCCGCGTTGTGGTGGTCGACGGAAACAAGGTTGAGGAATTCGACTTTGAATCTAACAGCAAGCGTCAGCTTGCAGGAAACATCTACCTCGCAAAAGTAACACGGGTAGAACCCTCACTTCAGGCAGCTTTCGTAGACTATGGCGGCAACCGTCATGGTTTCTTGGCGTTTTCTGAAATCCACCCCGATTACTATCAGATCCCTGTCGCAGACCGTCAGGCCCTGATGGACGAGGAAGAGGCCGCCGCACAGCGCGAGGCCGAGGAAGAAGACAACCCCAAGCCCAAATCGCGCCGTTCGCGGTCGCGCCGGTCGAAATCCAAGGCGGAAAAGACCACGACCACTGATGCGGTCGTGTCGACAGAACCGTCGCAGATCACCGGTATGGAAACCATCGATCTGGATGACGACAGCGATGGCGACAACGACAGCCTCGCTGTGGCTGACGCGCAGCCCGTGGATCAGGTCGTTGCCGACGACACGGCGCAGGACACTGCGGCGGATACTGAGGTTTCCGAAGATGCGCCGACGGAAGAGGCGGCTGAGCCGTCTGCCGAGGCTGAGACTTCTGATGCGGCTGACGCAGCAGCAGAGACCGAGGCATCCGACGAGGACACGTCCGCTGATGACACTGCCTCTGATGAGGCAGAATCTGACGAAGACGAAGATGACGAGCCGAAGGTAAAAGTTGCCGAGGACGACAGCATCGAGTCTGTCGCCGATGATGACACGCAGGAAGAAATCCGCCCGCCCCGCAAGGCGCGTGCACGTCGTTACAAAATTCAGGAAGTGGTCAAGGTTCGCCAGATCATGCTGGTGCAGGTCGTCAAGGAAGAGCGTGGCAACAAAGGCGCTGCCCTGACAACCTACCTCAGCCTTGCTGGTCGTTACTGCGTTCTGATGCCGAACACGGCCCGTGGTGGTGGCATCAGCCGCAAGATCACCAACGCGGCCGACCGTTCAAAACTGAAAGAAATCGCCACATCCATCGACGTGCCGAAGGGTGCGGGCCTGATCATCCGGACTGCGGGCGCCAAGCGCACCAAGACCGAGATCAAGCGCGACTACGAATACCTTCAGCGTCTGTGGGAACAGATCCGTGAACTGACGCTGCAATCGATTGCGCCGGCCAAGATCTATGAAGAAGGCGACCTGATCAAACGGTCGATCCGTGACTTGTACAACCGCGACATTGACGAAGTGTTTGTCGAGGGTGAACGCGGCTACCGTACGGCCAAGGACTTCATGAAAATGATCATGCCGTCCCACGCCAAGAACGTGAAGCACTACTCGGATTCGCTGCCGCTGTTCGCGCGCTATCAGGTGGAAAGCTACCTTGGTGGCATGTTCAACCCGACGGTCCAGCTGAAATCCGGTGGCTACATCGTGATCGGCGTCACTGAGGCGCTTGTGGCGATCGACGTAAACTCGGGTCGTGCCACAAAAGAAGGTTCGATCGAGGAAACCGCGCTTAAGACCAACCTTGAGGCCGCCGAAGAAGTGGCGCGTCAGTTGCGTCTGCGCGACCTTGCAGGTCTTATCGTCATCGACTTTATCGATATGGACGAGCGCAAGAACAACACAGCCGTTGAAAAGCGCCTGAAAGACAAGCTGAAAACAGACCGTGCCCGCATTCAGGTGGGTCGCATCTCTGGTTTCGGCCTGTTGGAAATGTCGCGCCAGCGTCTGCGCCCCGGCATGATCGAAGCGACGACACAGCCGTGCCCGTCCTGTCATGGCACCGGTCTGATCCGCTCGGACGACAACATGGCGTTGCAGGTCCTGCGTCAGATCGAGGAAGAGGGCACGCGCAACCGGTCGCGTGAAGTTCTGGTCAAGGCTCCTGTGGCGATTGCCAACTTCATCATGAACCAGAAGCGTGAGCACATCATCCAGATCGAAGCGCGCTATGGCTTGTCCGTCCGCATCGAAGGTGACCCGCATCTGGTCAGCCCTGACTTCACGATGGAGAAGTTCAAGACAGCGACCCGCGTCGTTCCTGAACCGACAGCACCTGTTGTGTCGGCCTCGATGGCATTGATGGAAGACATCGATGCCGAAGAGGAAGAAGCAGAAGAGCTGAACGCCGAAGTCGAAAACGAAGCCGAGACAGAAGAAAAGCCCAAGCGTCGTCGTCGCCGTCGCCGGAAGAAAAAGACCAACCAGACCGAAGGCGAAGACGGCCAGTCCGACAACAACGAGTCGACTGATACCGCAGATAACGGTTCGGACGAGTCCAAGGACAACGCGGCTGACGAGGCGAAAACGGACGCTTCGGAAGAAGCGCCTGCCGCAGAAGAGACCACGCCCGACGCCGAGGAGGGCCTGCGCGCCTTCCTCGAGAAACGCAGCCCCGTGTTCCGCTGAGATCGCAGGGAGGGAGGAACCATGAACACCCACGTCATCGAACGCGCGCCCAAGGACCCGACCGCCCGGGCCGACTGGGCCCGCCGTCACACGCTGACCCGCTACGTGCCGCACAAGGTGATCCGCGAGGACCGCGCCGACGGCACCATCCTGCTGCGCTCGGGCTACGACCTGCCCGAGGCGGTCGCCAACACCGGCGTCTGGCTGCACGAATGGGCCGAGAAGGCGCCCTACCGCGTCGCCGTCTCGGAGCGGCCGGTCGAGGGACCGGGCTGGCGCAACGTCACTTATCTCGAGCTGCTGCAGCAGGTCCGCGCCATCGCCTCGGCGCTGCTGGCGCGGGGGCTGGGCGAGGGCGACACCATCGCCATGCTCTCGGGCAACGGCTTCCATCGCGGATCCTCGATCCTGGTTTCCGGCGTGGCGGGCTCCGGCAAGTCATCGCTGGCGGCCAGCTTC
>CATNDK010000335.1 GCA_950096585.1 Thalassococcus halodurans
TTTTGAACCAGAAGACGTCTGACGGATTTTCCGACGGGAACTTGCCGTTGTACTTGAACCGGTTCCCCTGCTTGCGCTTGACGTAGTAGATCAGCTCGAAGCTGCCCAGAAAGACAAACAGTCCAGCCGCGTTCAGGCCATACAGCCAAAAGTAATTCGTGATGGAAAGCGTCGCGAGGCTTTCCCAGCTCGGGATCAGCAGAGTGACCCAAATGATCGCTGTTGCCAGATGGAACGCATTCCACGGCCACAAATACTCCGGCACCCAGGCAAGAACCTTCCGAAGGCTGAACGGGCGCTGCCAGATAGGTGCTGGCTTGGCTTGTTCATTCGGGGCCCAATTGCCGCGCTTGTCGCGTGTGCCGTAAAGCAGATCGTCCATTCATTCCCTCCCATCCGCAATCAAGCACCGCTTGTTAGCGCTAAGATTTGCTGGACCTGGGTTCTGCCAGAACGACACATTTTCGATCAATAGGCTGATACATTTCGTTGCAATTTCGTTTCAAAACATGTCAGATCATTTCCTGAATGAGATAAAATGATACGAAAGAGGCACAATGAAACGCCCCACCATTCCCGATCTCGCCGAAGCCGCTGGGGTTTCGGTTTCGACAGTGAACAGAATCATCAACGGCGCCGAAAATGTGCGCGAATCGACGCGGGAATCGGTGCTAAGAACGGCTGAAGAAATCGGCTTCTATGGCCTTGGCGCCATGACGCAATCCGTTATGGCACAACGAAAAACCTATCATCTGGGTGTTCTTCTACAGCAAAGCGGCAGGACGTTTTACGACGAACTCGGGAAGGCGATTCGCAGCGCAGCAGAGATGCGTCCGAATTGCCGGATCAAACTGACGCTTGAATTCGTCAGCAACCTGTCCCCTGAAAACGTGGCCAAACAGATCATCTCATTGGGTGAAAGATGCGAATCGATTGCCATTGTCGCGGCACAGCATCCTATCGTCGCCAATGCCATCGACACGGTTCTGGACAACGGCGTGCCAGTCGCGGCCCTGATCGGCCCCCTGTCAGCGCGTGGGAACGTCAGCTTTGTCGGGCTTGATAACTGGAAGATCGGCCGCACTGCCGCTTGGGCCTTTGACAAAATGGTCCGCAACCCCGGCAAGATCGGCATCCTTGTGGGCAACCACCGCTTCCGCAATCAGGAAATGAACGAAAGCGGCTTCCGGTCCTATATGCGAGAATACAATCCCAACTTCACCCTGCTGGAACCGCAGGCGACCTACGAGTCCGCCGCAGCGGCCCGCGATATCGTCGAGCAGATGCTGCGCGATCACCCTGACCTGTGCGGCCTTTTCATCTCGGGTGGCGGGATCACGGGGGCCATCGGTGCCCTGCGTGACAATCCGCGTCGCGATGATTTCGTGGCTGTCGGCTATGAGCTGTTCGATGTCACCCGTAGCGCGCTGGCTGACGGGACATTGACCATGCTGATCGCCCACCCGATGGAGGCCTTCGCCCGCGAAGCCATCGCCACCATGATCAAGTCCAAAGATCTTGGCCCCGACGCAGGGGCGCAACGGGTCGCCTTGGGCTTTGACATTTTCACACCGGAAAACATCTAGGCCCGACGCAAGGGTTTATGCCTTGGGCATGCCTTTGGGCCGCAACAGACGTTTCTGCGCCGCAATCCGGAACGGCGCGTTCGGCGCGCCATACCCGTCGTAGTGATCGACGCGTTGCACGATCTCGAAGAAGAAGCCGCCCGCAAAGGGTTTGGAATAGAACTGATAGAACCCGCCCTGCCCGTCTTCGTCATAGAGGATGTCATAGGCTTTCAGTTGCTCCAGACGCGCGTCATCAATCGCAAATCGTGCCTTCAAGTCGCGATAGTAATTCACCGTCATAGGAAGCGGTTCAAAGCCCAGAGCGGCCATTTGTTCAGCCGTGGCAAAGATATCGTCCGCTTGGAACGCCAGATGCTGAACCGCGCCACCAAAGCTTTCGGCCAAGAAGCTGCCCGCCAGCGTCCGGTGCGTTTCCGCACCGTTCAGCGTGATCCGCACCTGTCCGTCCGGCGTTTCAATCGCCTGACTGCGCACCAACCCGTCAGGGTCGATCACGTCATTCATCGGCGCGCGCTTCATGTCGAAAATCGAGGTGTAGAACAGCGACCAGCTGAGCATTTCGTCATAGTTCATCGTCTCGGCCACATGGTCGATCCGTGACAGGCCCACCTTATTCTCGGGGCCTTGTCCGGATGGCCGGAATTCCACGTCCCACACATCGCTCAGACCGCTGGCATCATCGATAAAATGCAGAACGCTGCCGCCGACACTGCGGATTGCTGGGATTTCCAATTCACCGGGTCCGACCGGCTGGCTGAACAGGTCCTCGCCCAACGCTTTGGCACGAATGGTCGTATCGGTCGCATTGGACACGCGCAGACCTACGTCGCACACCGAGGTGCCGTGCATCGTATAGGCCGATCCTGCAAAGCCGGTTTCTTCCTGGTTCAGCACGATCCGGATATCGCCCTGCTGCCAAAGCGCCACTTTTTTCGATACGTGATTGCCCACGTGGGTAAAGCCCATCGTGGACAGCAATTTGCCCAACTCATCCGCCTCGGCCCCGCGCGTCGTGAATTCAACAAACTCCACACCATCTACAGTCAGACGCGCCGGAATATCCGGAACGGTTGCGGCGATATCCGGCTCGGTCCTGCGTACGTCGTCCATCAAGGCAATCAAAGACCGGTAGCCATCCCGCGCCAGCCCGACGGGGCGTCCGCCACGGAACTGGTCGTTGAAAATCTCAAGGCTAATCCAGTCGTCATATCCGGTGGCGGCCACAGCGCGCATGAAATCGGTCACGGGCAGATCGCCCTCGCCCGGCATATTGCGGAAGTGGCGCGACCAATAGAGCAGATCCATATCGATCAGCGGCGCATCAGCCAACTGCACGAACACGATCTTGTCCGACGGAATGCTGCGGATCGAGTTCGGATCAATCTTGCGCGACAGCGTGTGGAAGCTGTCCAGAATGATGCCCACGTTGGGATGATCGGCACGGCGCACGATTTCCCATGCATCGCGGTGATCATGGATGTGACGGCCCCAAGCCAGCGCCTCATACCCGACCTGTATGCCGTAAGGCTTGGCGATTTCACCCAGTTCCGCAAAATCATCCGCCGCACGATCAATCCCGCCGACCGAGGCAGGATGCACCGTGGAACAAACCAGAATGCGGTCTGTGCCCAGTTCCGCCATCGTGTCGAACTTGGCCTTTGCGCGGTCAAAGGCCCGCTGACGCAGATCACCTGTCAGGCCTTCAAAATCGCGGAATGGCTGGAACAAGGTAATCTCAAGCCCATGATCACGGATCAT
>CATNDK010000336.1 GCA_950096585.1 Thalassococcus halodurans
ACTGCCAGGACGGGAAGGACGTCACATAGGTGATCATCCGCGCTTCTTTGCCGGTTGACGGCTTGGGCCAGAGATATTCGTGATAGCCGGCACCCTGTCGTGCGATACGGATCAGTTCATCAACGATTGGCGTGCCTTCGCTGTCAGTCATGCCGGTCCAATCCTTGTTGATCAGATTGGTCTGGCGCGGGCTGACGATGTTGGTGCCGTCATAGTCGTAGACAAAGAAAAAGCCTTCATCGCCATAGATCATCGCGGCCAGGATCTGTTTGACCTGTTCTTTGGCGGCTTCATCGTCGGGCGCTGCATTGCCGTAGATGAAATAGAAGCCGTTGCGCGCCTGCGTGACGTAGTTGCGCAGCTCAGCCTTTTTGGCTTCCAGCAACTGTGTCTCAAGGCTTCGGATTTCGCGTTCAGCGAGAGATCGGGATTGGTTGGCAACGACCAATGCGATGGCGGCTGCCGCTAGGATCAAAGGGACCGCAGCCAGAAGGAAAAGCTTCTGGCTATAGCGTATCTGGATGCCTTCGATGATCCTCCTCATGCCTTTGGACTAACCGATAAAAAACAAATCCGGAAGCACCCAGAAATACGGATGGATTTGCACTGGTCTTCCCGTGCCGCCTGCGTCAGTCTGCCGCAAAACAGGAGGGGCCATGTCACACACCGTATTCAGCGACACATACTGCACCTTGGGCGAGGGGCCTTTGTGGCATCCCGATCAACAGGCGCTGTTCTGGTTCGATATCCTGTCCCACAAACTGTATCGCCGTGGCGATCACGGTGAAACGGTGTGGACGTTTGATCGCCCCGTTTCCGCTGCGGGCATCATCGACAAAGACCGCCTGCTGGTGGCCAGTTCGCGTGACCTGTTCATCTTTGACACAGCCACGGGCGAAGAAACCCATGTTCTGCCGCTTGAGGCAGATAATTCTGTGACGCGTTCGAACGACGGGCGTGCAGATCCGTGGGGCGGGTTCTGGATCGGGACCATGGGCTTCAATGCCGAGGATCGCGCGGGTGCGATCTACCGATTTTACGATGGCAAGCTGACTTTGCTTTTCGATAACATCACGATCTCGAACGCCATCTGTTTTGCCCACGACAAATCCTGTGCCTACTTCACGGACAGCCCGACCTATGTGGTTATGAAGGTGGCGTTGGATGAAAACGGCTGGCCTGTGGGTGAACCCGAACCATTCCTTGACCTGAACGAGGCGGGTACAAAGCCCGACGGTGCGGTCATTGATACCGACGGTCAATTGTGGAGCGCCCAGTGGGGATCAAGCCGTGTGGCGTGCTATTCGCCCGAGGGCCAGTTTATGACCGCCTTCGGTTTACCCGCAGCGCAAACCAGTTGTCCGGCGTTCGGCGGACCTGATTATTCGACGCTTTTCGTCACATCAGCAGGTGTTGACACGGGCGATGACGATCCCATGGCGGGATCGACATTCGCTATCGAAACCAGTTTTCGTGGTGTGCCTGAATATCGCGTCGTAATTGACTGATATTTAGGTATAATCAGGTTATAACGTCGGGTTTTTCGCGCCCCGTGCGTTTCTGGGTTTCGCCCACAGACTGTGCCACATCAATGATAGACGCCAAGGCCTTTTGCGGGTCTTGGCCCATCTTGGCTGGATCGGTTTCGACCTGTTCCAGATAGACACGCAAGGTCGCGCCTTCGGTGCCTGTACCGGACAACCGCATTACAATGCGTCCACCCGATGCAGTGGTTAAACGCAGCCCTTGGCCTTCGCTGCGCGACCCATCGACCGGATCGTCATAGGCAAATTCATCGGCCGTTTCGATGGTTTCACCGGCGATTGTTGTACCGGGAAGCGTTTCCAGTTGATCGCGGATCGACGCAACAAGGTCGTTGGCTGCACTGCTATCCACGGCCTCGTAATCATGGCGGGAATAATAGTTGCGGCCATAGGTGGCCCAGTGATCCGTCATCAGATCAGCAACGGAAATCTTTCGTTCGGCAAGGATGTTCAGCCAGAACAGGACCGCCCAAAGCCCGTCTTTTTCACGCACGTGGTCTGAGCCCGTACCTGCGCTTTCTTCACCGCAAAGCGTCACGCGGCCATCGTCCAGCAGGTTGCCGAAAAACTTCCATCCCGTGGGTGTCTCGTAGCATTCGATGTTCAGGGCCTCGGCTACACGGTCGACCGCGCGTGATGTGGGCATCGAACGCGCCACGCCGGCCAAACCCTTGGCATAGGCGGGAATGCAGGTGGCGTTTGCTGCGAGCACGGCAAGGCTGTCGGACGGGGTGACATAGCAGTGACGACCTACAATCATGTTCCTGTCGCCGTCGCCGTCCGATGCCGCGCCAAAGTCCGGCGCATCAGGGCCCATCATTTCATCCATCAATGTCTTGGCCCAGATCGGATTGGGGTCAGGGTGACCATTGCCAAAATCGGGTGAGGGCGTGCCATTAACCACGGTACCCTCTGCCGCGCCAAGGCGGCCTTCCAGAATGGCTTTGGCATAGGGGCCTGTCACCGCGTGCATCGCATCAAACCGCATGCGGAAACCGGATTTAAACAGGAAAGACAGAGCATCAAAATCAAAAATGCCTTCCATCATCTCGGCGTAGTCCGCGACCGGATCGACGACCTCGATCTCCATATCGGCCAAATTCGTCGTGCCGATCTGGTTCAGGTCCACATCCTGCGCTTCGATGATGTCGTAGCCCGTGATTTCTTTGGTCGCGGCAAAGATACGGTCGGTTGTCTGTTCATTGGCAGGTCCGCCGTTCGCGGCATTGTATTTGATGCCGAAATCACCGTTCGGACCGCCCGGGTTGTGGCTGGCAGACAGGATGATGCCGCCATCAGCCTTGCGTTTCCGGATCAGGTTTGAAGCTGCGGGCGTAGAAAGTAGGGCGTTCTGGCCAATGATCACTTTGGTCGCCCCAGACGCCGCGGCCATGCGCAGAACGACTTGTGCGGCTCGGTCGTTGAAGTGCCGACCGTCACCGCCGAGAACCAGCGTTTTGGCCTTTACGCCGCCGATACCTGCCCAGATCGACTGCACAAAATTCTCAAGATAGTGCGGCTGCATGAAAACAGCGGTCTTCTTGCGAAGGCCGGACGTCCCGGGTTTCTGACCGTCGATGGGCTGGGTCGGGATACGGGTGATCGTCATGGCGGCTCCTGCAAGCTTGTATTTTGCTTTTCCTTTGTGTGACGCGAAACGTTGCAAAATCAAAGGGTCAAGCATGCGCAAGCGCGCCATAGTCAGGAACTATTGCGAAAAAGTGCCGGATTAATGGGCGGTCTTAGCTTCCGTCCATTGAAAGGAAAAAGGTTTGTAAAATCAGTGCAGCATAGAGCTTGCT
>CATNDK010000337.1 GCA_950096585.1 Thalassococcus halodurans
CGATATGCGGTGTGATCGTCACCTGCGGATGTGCCCAGAACGGATGATCCTGCGGCAATGGCTCTATGCGGAAAACATCCAGCGTGGCGTGGGCAATCTGGCCACTATCCAAGGCCGCGATCAGCGCATCGTCATCAATCAGCGGGCCGCGACCGGGGTTGATCAGGAACGCACCCTTGGCGGTCATGTTCAGCGTGTTCGAATTGATCACATTGGTCGTGGCGGGCGTGTCCGGCAGCAACAACACGATGATCTGAGTATCGGTCAGGGCATCTGTCAGCCCGTCATTGCCATGGTGGCAGGTGACACCGTTGACCGATTTCTCGGTACGGCTCCAACCGTGAACGTCGAAACCAAGTGCCACCAGATGCGCCGCGCAGGCCTGTCCCAACTCGCCCAGCCCAAGCATCGCAACCTTCCGTTCGCGTGCCAGAGGCGGGGGCTTGGGTGTCCACTTATGATCGGGGTTCATGATATGCGCATCCATCCCCAGATGGTGGCGCAGAACGTGGCCCGTGACCCATTCGACCATGCCTTGGGTCAGGCCCGCGTCATCGACCATCCGGCACAGGGGAACGGTCAGTGTCTGGTTTCCGACAACCTTTTCAATGCCCGCCCATAGGTTCAGAACAGCCTTCAGCCGCGTGAATGGGGTAAAGTCCTTTACCTTGGAATCCGGCGAATACACGATGTAGTCCACCTGCTCCGGCGGAACGTCGGTGGCCAGCGTGTAGTCGAGCCCCCGATAATCCAATGCGTCACGCAAAAGTGGTTCGTATTCCTCCCATTGGGCGGAATTTGCGGCGAATTGGATCGTCAATGTCATGGATTACCTCGGACGGTGGATATGGGCGCTTTGAACAAGGCCGAAGGCCAGCATCAGAACAAGCATAGCCGAGCCACCGTAGCTGACTAGCGGCAGGGGCACACCGACAACCGGCGCAAGGCCCATGACCATCGACATGTTCACTGCAAAGAACAGGAACAGGGTCAGGCCAACGCCCAGGATCAGCAAGGACGAAAACCTGTCCTTGTTCTGGAGCGCCGAGATGACACAGAACACAAGGATCAGCACGTACAGAACCAACAGGGAAAACCCACCGATAAAGCCGAATTCTTCGGCCAGCGTGTTGAAGATAAAGTCGGTATGCTTTTCCGGAAGGAAGTTCAGGCGCGACTGTGTGCCTTGCATAAATCCGCGGCCGGTCCAGCCGCCAGACCCCATCGCAATCTTGGCCTGCGTGATGTGATAGCCCGCGCCAAGCGGGTCCTGTGACGGATCTAGAAAGGTATCGATCCGCTTGTACTGATAGTCTTTCAGCAGTTGCCAATCGGTCCCTCGGCTTTCAAAGACAGCGGCGACCGTGCCGATCCCCGCCGCAATGACGCCGCCGAAGTAGGCCCAGTGGACACCAGCCAAAAACATCATCAACCCGCCCGAAATCATCAGCAAAAGCGCTGTCCCGAGGTCGGGCTGGGTCAGAACCATGCCGGTTGGTAACAGGATGATCAAAACGGGCAACAGGACCCAGAAAGGATGGGATGTCTTCTTGATCGGCAGCCAGTCATAGTAGGCGGCCAGCACCATCACCAAGGCAATCTTCATCAATTCCGATGGCTGTAGGCGCATAAAGCCGATGTCGATCCAGCGCTGGGCGCCCATACCGACGGTTCCAAAGAATTCCACCGCCAGCAACAGGGCTAGGGACACCAGATAGGCCACCACCGCCATGTTGCGCCAGAACCAGATGGGCACCAGCGCGACGATAAACATCACCGTCAGACCTAGCAGATAGCGTTTCATCTGCGGCTCGGCCCAAGGTGAAAACGATCCGCCGGCCACGGAATAAAGCATCAGGAACCCGACACAGGCGATGGCTGTCAGCAGGATCACGATCGGCCAGTTCAAGTAAAGAACCTTGCGCCAACCGCTTGGGGTGGTTTTGACGGAATACTCTAAATAGCTCATGCGCGGCCTGGATTGCTTTCTTGCCGTGCGCGCCGTTCGCGTTCCAGACGTTCCTGCTGGGCCTTGATCCGGCTGCGGTCGCCTTGCGGGTAGGCCTCAAGCGGGGGCGTGCCTTTGAACAGCGCCTGCAAGGTCACGTCGCGGGCAATCGGTGCCGCGGCGGTCGATCCGCCGCCGCCGTGCTCGACCACGACAGCCACCGCGATCTTGGGTTTGTCGTAGGGGGCGAAATCCACAAACAGAGCATGGTCGCGCCGTTTCCATGGCAGATCTTCGTTGCGCGTCACGCCACGCGCCCGCTCGGCAGCGGTGATGTTGCGCACCTGCGATGTACCGGTTTTTCCCGCCATGCGGACAGCGTCGTCGATGATCCGCGATTTATAGGCCGTGCCGCGCCGGTTATTCGATACGGCATACATGGCTTTGCGCACCTGTTTCAGATCGTTTTCGTTGATCCCGAGCGATGCGCTGCCCTTGGACGGCAATTCAACGCTGTCGACCGACTTGATCAGCCGCGGCTCGACCGCACGACCAGTGGCGATGCGCGCTGTCATAACGGCCTGTTGCAGAGGTGACGACAGGACAAAGCCCTGACCGATAGACGCGTTGACCGTATCACCGATCACCCACTCGCTGTCCCGTTCGCGCAGTTTCCATGCCTTGTCCGGAACAAGGCCGCTGGTCACCGCCGACATCGGGAAATCAAAGGTTTCGCCCAGTCCCAAACGACGGGCCATGTCGGCGATCTTTTCGATGCCGACCTTCAGCGCCAGATCGTAATAATAGACATCACAGCTTTCGCGCAGCGACTGTTCAAGGTTCATGTGCCCGTGGCCCGCACGCTTCCAGCAGTGGAACTTGCGTCCGCCGACCTCAAGGTGACCCGGGCAATAGACAGTCTCGGACGGGGTGACGACCCCTGCTTCCAATGCTGCAAGCGCGGTGATCATTTTAAAGGTGGACCCGGGCGGATAGGCATCCTGTACGGTTTTCGACGCAAGCGGGCGTTTTTCGTTGTCTCGATAAACCGCATAATCCGCGACAGAGATACCGCGCACGAATTTGTTTGGGTCATAAGTCGGTGCGGATGCACAGGCCAGCACGTCGCCGGTTTCCACATCCATCACCACGACCGATGCGCTTTCCTCGCCCAAACGGGCCTGCACATAGTCCTGCAAATCCGTGTCGATGGTCAGCTGAAGATCAGAGCCTGCTTCGCCCTCGCGGCGATCCAGTTCGCGCATCACGCGGCCGGCGGCGTTGACCTCGACCCGCTTGGTGCCGGCCTCGCCGCGCAGGAGTTCCTCCTGCCGGGCCTCGAGGCCGATCTTGCCGATCTGGAAGCG
>CATNDK010000338.1 GCA_950096585.1 Thalassococcus halodurans
GGCCAAGCCGATTGCGCCAGCATGCGATTTGGCATTCGGGTTCCAGTTGCTTTCCTGCTGCACCAAACGCAGGAACAGATCTTCGGGAATGCCGTGACGGCGGGCCGCGGACTTGGCCATCTCAAGATAGACGCCCTTATAGCGACCGCGATACTTCGGGCTGATGCCATCTGCGCCTGTGTCCCATTTGGTGGGCGTCACGACCTTCGGCGGCTGCAGGCGAACCGAATTGTTATACTGCTGGGCAGCCCGCGTATCCAAAACGCGGGTCTTGCTGGAAAATAGGTTGGTCGAGCCTTTGGTCGATAATACGTCGGCACCGCTACCAACCGGCATACAAATCAATAATGCACTGACAATACAGGATAATTGCAAAGATGTTTTCATGGATCTGTGTCACCCAAGTTTCAACAGGCGCGACTATACCCGATCCTGACCATATGAAAACCCTTGAACAAAATCCCGTCCAAAGCGTTGGTAATAGTTTGCTTACCATAATCGGTTTAGCTTGGCGCACCGCTGGTATATCTTTCTGCGAAAGGCGGGCGACCGCAGATTCGGATATAAAAACAAAGGGGGCACTATGGCCGGTTCCGTAAACAAGGTCATTCTGGTCGGCAATCTGGGGCGTGACCCAGAAGTGCGGACATTCCAGAACGGCGGCAAGGTCTGTAACCTACGCATCGCCACATCTGAAAACTGGAAAGACCGCAACACGGGCGAACGCCGTGAGCGCACCGAATGGCACAGCGTTGCCATCTTCTCGGAGCCTGTTGCCCGCATTGCAGAGCAATATCTGCGCAAAGGTTCGAAGGTCTATATCGAAGGCCAGCTGGAAACCCGCAAATGGCAGGACCAGTCCGGTCAGGACCGTTACTCGACCGAGGTCGTGCTGCGCCCCTACAGCGGTCAGCTTACTCTGCTGGACGGTCGTGATGGCGGCGGCGGTGGTGGCGGCTACGGCGGTGGCAGCGGTGGTGGTTACCAAGATGACCGCGATATGGGCTATGGCGGCGGCAACGATATGGGATCCGGTTCGGGTTCCGGCCCAGCCCGCGCACCGGCCCGCGACATCGACGACGAAATTCCATTCTAAGAACGACGGGCCTTCGGGCCCGTTTTTCATTTGCTCAGGTGCGCCGGGATCAATCCACGCAGGGCGTTGCCCACAAAAAGCTGCGCCCCTTCCAGATCAGTGACCGTCAGAATACCTTCGCGCGCCCTGCCCTGATCAATCAGCGATGCGCGCAAAACACCCGGCAAGGCGCCTGACGACAGCGGCGGCGTCAGCAGCATCCCGTCGCGTTCCACAAAGACATTGGTGATCGTCCCTTCGACGACTTCGCCACGTTCATTGAGGAAAAGAACTTCGTTGATGCCCTCGGGCAGAGAGGCCCGCGCACGGTCATAAATCCCGCGCTCGGTGGTTTTCACACCGCGCCACGGATCATCCGACATCAGCGTTTCATCCGCCCACGTCAATGTCCAGCTTTCGGCAATTGGTGCCGCCTCGGGACAGGCAACAGCGATCGTTCCCTGCAAATCCACAGTCAGCCTGACGCGACGGTCCACGTCCGTTGGAACTTTTGCAATCGCGCGTTCAACCGCGCCCATATCCAACGGAATACCCAACCGGTCACAGGTCGACAGCAGCCGCTGCTTGTGAAACGGCCAAAGCGCAATCCCTGCGTCAGCGGAACTCAGGCAGGTCTCGATAACGTTCAGGTCGTCGGGGCAAGTTCCGCGAAACGCGCTTTCCACAGGGCTTCCTCATATTCTCCGCCGGCGGTGCTGTCGTACACGACGCCTCCGCCCACATTGAACCGAACACGGCCATCAGGCCAGTGGATCAATGACCGGATCGCCACGGAAAATTCCATACGTGCATCCGGCGCGATCCAACCGATGGCCCCGCAATACACATCGCGCGCCGTGTCTTCGAGTTCGGCCAAAATCTGCATCGCCCTGATTTTTGGCGCACCAGTGATCGACCCACAGGGGAACAGCGCTTGGAAGATATCGGAAACCGTCAGATCAGGCAGCAACTGGGCCGTCACGTCAGACACCATCTGATGCACGGTTTCATAGGTCTCGACATGGAACAGGCGGGGCACTTTCACGCTGCCGACCTCGGAAATGCGTGACACATCGTTGCGCAGCAGGTCCACGATCATCAGATTCTCGGCGCGGTTCTTTTCCGATGCTGCCAAATCACGCGCCAGTGCAGCATCTTCTTCCGGCGTCGCACCGCGCGGGGCCGTGCCCTTCATGGGGCGCGTTGTCAGCTGGCCGTGTTCGTTGATCTTGAAAAACAACTCTGGCGAACGCGACAGGATGTTGAAATCCTCTAGCTCTAGATAAGCGCCGAACTGCACCGCCTGCCTGTCGCGCAGGGCTTGATACAATGCCTCTGGCGTCCCTGTGGCCTTGGCCGCAATCGGAAATGTCAGGTTCGCCTGATAACAATCACCCGCCGCAATATAATCGCGTAACCTTTTGAAAGCTTGTGAATATTGCACCTCTGACCACTCGGGCGCCAGATCTGACAAGGTCGATTGCGATGTATCCGATATCGGGCGTTGAACGGGTTCTTCAAACACGCCGAAGCACATGAAAGGCACGCGGCGATCTGCAGGCATCAGATCGCGCAGCTTATGGGAAAACAGGTACCCCAGTTCGTAGCTGGCAAAACCGGCCAGCCATTTGCCATCACTGCGCGCCTTTTCCATCGCCCATACCGTCAACACATGGGGCCGCCCCTCGCCCGAACAGCAGGTAAAGCTGGCCCATGATGTCGGCCAATTCTGGACCTTTGCGGGCGAGGTGCTGGAGCGGATGAAACAGGAACCAGACGGCCTCGGCTGGATGCACGAGGCGATCCGCAACATGGAGGAAAGCCCGCGCGCCACGCGGCTTGCCTAGGACGGGGACTCATTCAAACCCAGGAGATTAATACCGCAACAAGGGCGACGGCGGAACTCGATGAATTTCTTGATTGCGCGCGTAAAAGTCCCCACCGTCGCGGCGCGTCTCACGACCGAAATTGCCTTTGGTGGATCTGATGACAACACCATCAATCGTTATAAGGTGATGTCGAGCTCCGAACACCACATGCGCTCCGTTCCTATGGCGATTGAGCGTCGGGATGCTGCACCACCGGCGGACAATGCGAAATCTCGGGTACACTGAGCCCAGAGCACGACGTAGTATGACGGCTGCTCTAGCTTGCTCTGTGCCGAAAGCTGCCAGTCTGCTGTCGGCCCCGTTGGTTCACCGCGCTCACTTATCCTCCTGACGGCCAATAG
>CATNDK010000339.1 GCA_950096585.1 Thalassococcus halodurans
AGCTGCAACACGAACTTTTCGACGACCTGCAGGATCACCTCTTTCGGCAGCGGCTGGAAGCTGATCACGGCGTCCAGACGGTTGCGGAATTCAGGTGTGAAGGTGCGTTCGATCGCGGCTGTGTCCTCGCCTTCGCGACGATCACGACCAAAGCCGATTGCGGCCTTCGCCTGCTCTGCGGCACCTGCGTTCGATGTCATGATCAGGATCACGTTGCGGAAATCAACGGTGCGCCCGTTGTGATCTGTCAACGTGCCGTGGTCCATGACCTGCAGCAGGATGTTGTAGACATCGGGGTGCGCTTTTTCGATTTCATCGAGCAGCAACACGCAGTGCGGATGCTGATCAACGCCATCGGTCAGCTGACCACCCTGATCAAAGCCTACATAGCCCGGAGGTGCACCGATCAGACGGGAAACGGCGTGTTTCTCCATGTACTCGGACATATCAAAACGCAGCAGTTCCACGCCCAGCGTATCCGCCAGTTGCTTTGCGACCTCGGTTTTACCCACACCGGTTGGTCCGGCGAACAGGTAGTTGCCGATGGGCTTTTCAGGTTCACGCAGACCGGCACGTGCCAGTTTGATCGCGGACGACAGCGCCACGATGGCGTTGTCCTGACCAAAGACCACGCGCTTGAGCGATTTTTCGAGGTCTTTGAGAACCTCTGCATCGCTTTTCGACACGTTTTTCGGGGGGATGCGGGCGATCTTCGCCACGATATCCTCGATCTCTTTCGGGCCGATGGTTTTGCGACGCTTGCTGTCGGGGAGCAGATGCTGAGCAGCACCCGCTTCGTCGATCACGTCGATCGCTTTGTCCGGCAGTTTGCGGTCATTGATATAACGCGCAGACAGTTCCACCGCCGTTTTCACGGCCTCGGCTGTGTATTTCACGCCGTGGTGTTCCTCGAAGTAGGGCTTCAGGCCCTTGAGGATCTTGATGGTGTCCGGAACCGACGGTTCATTCACGTCGATCTTCTGGAAACGACGCGACAAGGCGCGGTCTTTTTCAAAGTGCTGACGGAACTCTTTATATGTGGTCGAGCCCATGGTGCGCAGTTTGCCACCCTGAAGCGCGGGCTTCAGAAGGTTGGAGGCATCCATTGCGCCACCCGATGTAGCACCGGCACCGATCACGGTGTGGATTTCGTCGATGAACAGAACAGCGTCTTCATGCTCTTCCAGTTCGGTCACGACGGCCTTCAGGCGTTCTTCGAAATCACCGCGGTACCGTGTGCCCGCCAGAAGCGCGCCCATATCCAGCGAATAGATCGTGGTGTTCGACAGCACCTCGGGGGTGTCGCCGTTTACGATCTTGCGTGCCAGACCTTCGGCAATGGCGGTTTTGCCCACACCCGGATCACCCACCAGAAGCGGGTTGTTCTTGCGGCGGCGGCACAGCACCTGAATGCAGCGTTCAACTTCGCCCGAGCGACCGATCAGCGGATCAACGTCACCTTTGCGCGCTTTGGCGTTGAGATCGACGCAGTATTTCGCCAGTGCGGATTCTTTTTGTTCGCCGGGGTTCGAAGTGTCGGCAGAAACGGTTTCTTCTTCGTCGCTGGCACCGGTGACCGGACGGCTTTCGCCGTATGCGGGGTTTTTGGCCACGCCATGCGCGATAAAGTTCACCGCGTCATAGCGGGTCATGTCCTGTTCCTGCAGGAAGTAGGCCGCGTTGGATTCGCGTTCGGCAAAGATCGCGACCAGAACGTTCGCGCCTGTCACCTCTGTCCGGCCCGAGGACTGGACGTGGATCGCGGCGCGCTGGATCACGCGCTGGAACGCGGCTGTGGGAACGGCCTCGGATCCTTCTGTTTCTGTTTCCAGATTCGACAGGTCATCGTCGATGAATTCGACCAGAGTCGTCCGGAGTTCTTCTGTGTCCACATCACAGGCCTTCATCACCCGTGCTGCATCCGGCTCGTCGATCAATGCCAACAGCAAATGTTCGAGAGTCGCGAATTCGTGGGAACGTGTGTTCGCCAATGCCAACGCTGCATGGATGGCCTGCTCTAGGGAGTTTGAGAATGAAGGCACTGGAGTGCTCCTCTTGTCTGCGCCGTGACTGTCGCCTCAGCATTGCCTCTTGGTATTAAAGTTTGGTCGATTGCTGTGGACCTTCAAGTGAAAACTGCATTTCTTTTGCTCACAATCTTATTCATAGCGCTATTTTTGACCATTCGGATTAGAAACTATCCTTCCGCGCGCGAATTTCAGCGAACACTTCCGTATCGGTGGCATCAATCATGCCAAGTTGACGGCGCACCGACATTTCAGAGGCGCGCAGGAACGGATTGGTAGCAAGTTCTAGCGAAAGAGATGCAGGAACAGTGGGCCTGTTGTTGCGCCGGTCCTCGGCAATGGCCTCGGATCTAGAAATAAGATCAGCGTTGTCCGGTTCAATAGTTAGCGCGAATTTTGCGTTGGATGCTGTGTATTCGTGGCCCGAGTAGATCATCGTTTCCGGCGGAAGGGCTGCCAGTTTGGACAGGCTTTCGTGCATCATTTCCGGCGTGCCTTCGAACAGACGCCCGCAGCCCAGTGCCATCAGGCTGTCTGCGGTAAAGATGGCGTTCGCCTCGGGGTAATAATAAGCGATGTGCCCCAGTGTGTGGCCCGGCACGGACATCACCTGACACAGGCCATCGCCATTTCCGCCGGAAAACCCGTCGGGCAGGGCAAAGTCCAAAGGCGGTAGTTTGTCTTTCTCGGCCTCGGGGCCCATGACCATGCAGCCGTATTTCTCTTTCAACTCGGCCACGGCGCCCACGTGATCGTGGTGGTGGTGCGTGATCATAATGACGCCCAACGACCAGCCGCGTTCTTCTAGTGCTGCGATAATCGGTCCGGCTTCTGGTGCATCAATCAGGGCCACGCCGTCGGGGCCATTGACCAGATAAGCGTAGTTGTCGCTCAGGCAGGGGATCGTCACGATTTCAAGAGGCATGGTCTTTCCTTGCGCGCTTTGTAAAAGTGTCCCCAGTCAACCGCATCAGGATCGACACTGCAATGCACCTAGATGTCCGTGATCTTCACAGTTTCTATTACCGCAACGCCTTGGGCCGCGCGGCGCAAAAGGTGATCCGGACACATGTGCGCGAATTCTGGAGCGATGTGCATGGTCAAACCGTAGCGGGTTTCGGTTTTGCCGCACCTTTGTTGCGCCCTTTCCTGCAAGAGGCGCGGCGCGTCGTGGCACTGATGCCCGCGCCGCAGGGGGTGATCCACTGGCCAGCGGGCATGCCCAATGTGTCGGTCCTGTCGAACGAAACGCAATGGCCGCTGGAAACGGGGCATG
>CATNDK010000340.1 GCA_950096585.1 Thalassococcus halodurans
GCTGACGAATTATCGTGTTGCAGCTTTGATTGCAGTTCCTGAACAAAGGGCGCGATCTGGCTTGCCTTGGTCGGGCTCAGTTTGGTGATGCGTGCAGCAAGGCTCAGAATGCCCGATGTGGGGGCCTCGGACTCGGATGTCGAATCAGGAAGGGCTGCGGCTGCCTCTTCTGGTGTGTCATCCTCGACCACCTGAACATCGTCGTCGGCTTTCGTACCTGCAAACATATCGCCGAACAAATCGGGTTGCAGGCTGTCCTCGCCGGTGGGCGTTGCCGTATCTTCCGAAGATGTCACAACTTTTTCAGCGGCGACTTCGGTGCGCTGGAAGGGAACAACGTTGGGCTCCGGCTGGCTCATTTCCTCGAAGGGGGCTTCTTCGACTTCGGGCTTATCGGCAGCACCATCCAGACGTGCTGGTGTGTCGCCTGCGTCGTTCAGCGGTGTGGCTTTGTCATCTGCTTCCAAAGGCTGCGACAATGCTGCGACCGCTTTGATACCTTTGTCCGAAAGCACCTTTTGCGCACCCTTGATGGTCAGGCCATCGTTGTGCAACAGCTGTTTAATGCCGCCCAAAAGCAGCATGTCGGAAGGACGATAATAACGACGGCCTCCAGCGCGTTTTACCGGTTTCACTTGGGAAAACTTGCTTTCCCAGAACCGCAAGACATGCGCTGGCGTATCAAGCCATTCCGCCACCTCACTGATTGTTCGGAAGGCGTCGGGCGATTTGCTCATTCAGTTAGCCTCAGCTTTTGTTGCCGTCCGCAACGCGATCTTTCATCAAATGAGACGGCCGGAATGTCAGGACGCGGCGGGGCTGAATAGGTACTTCTTCGCCGGTCTTCGGATTGCGACCCACGCGGGCAGCTTTGGATCGTACCGAAAATGTTCCAAACGATGAAATCTTGACCTGTTCGCCACGCACAAGTGCGTCGGACATATGTTGCAGAACGGATTCTACCAAATCTGCGCTTTCATTTCTGGACAGGCCCACCTCACGAAACACAGCTTCGCTAAGGTCCATCCGCGTCAGGGTTTTCTCACCCATGTCTCCAAATCCCCATGCTTTTAGGAAGCATAGGCCGAGCGAATTTTCCGAGTCAATATCAATGGGTTGGCGACCGCATTTTCCGTGGTCTTTTGCTTACCAGCGAATGACCACAGCACCCCAGGCAAGTCCGCCACCGATGGCTTCTGTCACCACCAGATCTCCGGTTTTGATCTGACCGCGCTCTTTGCCGACCGACAGGGCCAGAGGAATGGACGCAGCAGATGTATTGCCGTGATCCTGAACCGTGACGACCACCTGTTCCATCGGCAAACCAAGTTTTTTGGCGGTGCCCTGAATGATGCGGATGTTGGCCTGATGCGGGACAACCCAATCGACATCGTCACTGGTAAGTCCAGCGTTTTCAAGGGCTTGCGATGCGGTCTGTGCCAGTTTTTCAACCGCGTGGCGGAACACTTCGCGGCCTTCCATCTTAAGATGTCCGGTGGTCTGGGTGGACACGCCACCGTCGACGTACAGGATATCGCGATGGCGACCGTCCGAGTTCAGATCGGTCGACAGAACGCCGCGATCTTCGTTGGACCCTTTGCCTGTCTGGCCCTCAAGGATCAGCGCGCCAGCACCGTCGCCGAACAAAACGCATGTGGATCTGTCGGTGTAGTCCAGAATGCGGCTGAACGTTTCGGCACCGATCACAAGTACGCGTTTTGCCTGACCGGACAGAATCAGCGCGTTGGCGTTTGTCAGCGCAAAAACAAAGCCTGCACACACCGCTTGGACATCAAATGCAAAGCCACGGGTCATGCCAAGCTTGGCCTGTACCATGGTAGCGGCAGAAGGGAAGGTCAGGTCGGGTGTCGACGTTGCCACGATGATTGCGTCGATGTCATCCGCGTTCAGACCAGCATCATCCAGCGCGTTCTGCGCCGCTTTCGATGCAAGATCCGATGTGGTTTCACCGTCCGCTGCAAAATGTCTGCGTTCAATTCCAGACCGCGCGCGAATCCATTCGTCGCTGGTCTCAAGGCTTTTTTCGAATTCCGAGTTCGGGACGACCCGTTCAGGAAGATAGTGGCCACAGCCCGTAACCACAGCTCGGAGTGTCATATTGCAGGTCCGTTCGTTTCATTTTCACTGACATCCTGTGCCCGCTCGGCGGCGGATGCAACCCGTGCAGCAATCCGATCGGTAAATCCGGTCTGTGCGAGCTGGAATGCCAGTTTGACTGCAGCCGAAACGCCTGTGGCGTCCGCTGCTCCGTGGGATTTCACCACAGTTCCGTTAAGGCCCAGAAAAACACCGCCATTTACACGGCGCGGGTCGATGCGTTTTTTCAAACGCTTCAACGATGTCAGGGCCAGAAGAGATGCGACGCGGGATAAGAAGGAATAGGCAAAAGCCTGCTTCAGGAAATCACTGATCAGGCTTGCGGTGCCTTCACCGGTCTTCAGGGCGATGTTGCCCGTAAAACCGTCTGTGACGATGACGTCGCATTTGTTGCCGGGAATATCGCCACCCTCTACGAAACCAACAAATTCGAAATGCCCATCCTCGGCAATATCGCCGATCAACTCGTGGGCTTCTTTAAGTTCGGCACGGCCTTTGTGTTCTTCCGTACCAACGTTCAAAAGACCTACGCGCGGATTTTTCAGGTTCAGACCGTTCCGCGCATAAGACACGCCCATCAGCGCGTATTGGAGCAAGTCTTCAGCATCCGCGCGGATATCAGCGCCCACATCGAGCATCACGTTGAACCCCTGCGGGTTCCGCGAGGGCCAGAGAATCGCGATGGCAGGGCGGTTCACACCAGGTAGCTTGCGCAGCCGGATCATCGACAGCGCCATCAGCGCGCCGGTGTTCCCGCAGCTGACCGCAACTGTCGCTTCGCCCTGACGGACCGCTTCCAGCGTTGACCACATCGAGGTGTCCTTGCCGCTGCGCATGACCTGACTGGGCTTGTCATCCATGCTGACAACACCAGAGGCGTCGCGAATTTCGCAACGGCCGGTCAGGTCGCTTTTCTTGGCGACAAGCGGTTCAAGCTGATCTTTTGGACCATGCAGAATGAACCGGATTTCCGGGTTTTTTTCTGCGGACAAAGCAATACCGGCGACAACAGCCGCCGGTCCTTGATCGCCGCCCATGGCGTCAAGCGCGATTCGAACCTTTTGCGGCATAAGCGTCCCGGAAACCTGATCGTTGCGGCCTCGAAGCAACTGGCCGCGAGCTGGATGCCATCGTTGTGACAGCGGTAGGCGGAAGTCTTCGCCAAAAACAGCGCAGCCCC
>CATNDK010000341.1 GCA_950096585.1 Thalassococcus halodurans
GGACGTGAAGAAGAACCCCGACGGCCCGTCCTGGTCGCGTGACAACTGGCCGATCGCCATGAATGGCGAGATCGTCTCGGCGCTCGACGGCAACTGGGCGCCGGTCAACGCCGCAGACATGTCGACCAAGGCTGACCCCGACATCTATGTTCTGGGCGACTCCAGCCAGCAGGGTGACATGCCCAAGTCCGGCTTCTCGGCCAACTCGCAGGCCAAGGTTTGCGCCAACGCGGTGCGTGGTGCGCTGACCGGATCCAAGGTGTTCCCGGCGCGTTTCTCAAACACGTGCTGGTCGCTGATCGACACCAACGACGGTGTGAAGGTCGGTGCGACCTATGAAGCGACCGAAGAAAAGATCGCCAAAGTTGACGGCTTCATTTCCCAAACAGGCGAAGACGCGGGACTGCGTCAAGCGACCTATGAGGAATCCGAGGTCTGGTACACCGCGATCACAGAAGACATGTTCGGCTAAATTTCCCCTCTGAGCTGAACGACATGCCGCGCCCGATGTCTCCGTCGGGCGCGGTTTTTTATTGGCATCCGGTTAGGCGGGGTGGTTTCGACCTAGACAAGAAGATGCGCGGTCTGCGACGGTCGCGCGTGTTTTCTAGGCTCTTTGGAGTGGGATTTTGATCAGGTCAGTCGCGCCAACGGCCATTACCGCGTTTTGGATCAGCAGTTGGTTCTCAATCGGATCAAGCACTTGGGCGATTGGTTTGGCCGTTTCGGTTGTTCTGTTGTTTTTAGCCGCGTTGGTGTTCCAATCGAAAGAGGCAGGGAAGACGTGGGCCTTCAAGCTGCTCTGCATTCTGGCTTTCGGCGTTTTGATCGGTGGCGCTGTCGCTGCAGTTCTCGTTTCGGGCGCTGGGACACGGGCAGAGGCTGCCATCGTCTTGTTTGTAGCCGCTGGTTTGGCGGCGTTTGTCCGGATGTGTGCCAATGTGGTGGCGCGCAGAACCGAATTTCTGGGTGGCACCGGAACTGCCGGTTTGGTTCTGGTTTTGCTGGCGGCGTGGTCTTGGACGCATGCATTTGCAATGTACGCACATCGGGGCGTTGAGATTGACCGAGAAGCGGCTTGTATCATCGCACCGGTTGGGACCGACTACACCAAGCTTGTGACGCGTCTAGCGGACATGCGTTTGCCGTTCGTCGTAAGCACAGCAAGAATAAAGTCTCATATCTGGGCTTATCACGCCATTCTGGTTGCGCCGGATATCGAGCCGTCTCACTACAACTGGTCAAAGCTGAGGATGCGCTTTGAGCCGCTTGATTTGCAACGAAATCCATATCTTCCAAAGAAATGCCCGTAGGCCGGTCGCCTAACGGGCATCCTGAAATCTATTTTTTATTCGGCGTTGAAAACGTAGCCATCGCCATCGCGTGCCACGCGGCCCATACCGCCGTCTGGCAGGTGGAACCCGATGATTGGAACATTGTCCGCGGCCAACATATCCATCATCGCGACGCGTGTCTGGATGCCTTCTTCGGCGTTTTGGTCGCTGCCAGAGGGTAGGTCAGGACGGGCAAAGGCGATGTGATGGTTGCCGATGGCATCGCCGATGACAAAAGCATTGCCAGCCTCGCCATCAATCATGAACGACATGTGTCCAGGCGTGTGCCCGTAACTGGCGACAGCCGTCACATTCGGCAGGATCTGATCCTGATCTTCAAACAGCTGGATCACGTCGGCGATTTCATCCAGACGGCGTTTTGCCCCAACGGCAAAAGGCACGCGGGCCTCGCCGATTGTGTTGATGGTTTCCGGATCGCTCCAGTAATCGAATTCCTTGCGGCCGATGTGGAAGGTCGCCTCTGAAAAGGCGATGTCACCAAAGTCATCCAGCAGGCCCCACAGATGGTCGGGATGGGCGTGTGTGAACACGATGTCGGTGATGTCATCCGCGCTCAGGCCAACGGCATCCAGACTGTCGTGGATCTGGCCCGCGCTGGCCATGAATTCCAGTCCCGAGCCTGCATCGAACAGAACCGTCCGCTCGCCATCCTGATAAAGCGTCAGGTTGCAGGGCGGAGTGAAGGCCTCGGACGAAACGTTGTATTTGTCCAGAATAGGTTGCACATGATCCATCGGCGTGTCGCCGATAATCATGTTGGCGGGAAGCGTCAGGGAGCCATCGCTGAGCGATGTCACAGTGCCTGTACCGGCGGCGGTTTCGGCAATGGCAAAACGCGGGGCAGCTGTCGCGGCCAGAAGGCCCGCGCTGGTTTTCAAAAGGCGGCGGCGTGTAATTGGCATGTGATCCTCCCAAATCGCATAAAATTCTTACATGCGAATATGATTGAGTATATTCGGGGGATCAAGGGTTTTTGCCGCCCTGCGGTGAACAGGGCGGCAATATGCTTAGGCGCGTTCCAGCGCGACGGCGATACCTTGGCCGACGCCGATGCACATCGTGGCAAGGGCATAGCGACCGCCGGTGTTTTGCAACTCGAGCGCGGCGGTGCCGCTGATGCGTGCGCCGGACATGCCCAGCGGATGTCCAAGGGCAATCGCACCACCATTCGGGTTAACGCGTGCGTCGTCATCGTCGATGCCCAGATCGCGCAGTGTTGCCAGACCTTGTGACGCAAAGGCTTCGTTCAGTTCGATCACGTCAAAGTCTTTGGACGCCAGGCCCAGACGCGCCATCAGTTTCTTGGACGCAGGGGCAGGACCAAAACCCATGATGCGCGGCGCGACACCGGCTGTGGCACCGCCCATCACGCGGGCGATGGGTGTCAGGCCGTGCGCCTTGACCGCCGCCTCGGACGCCACGATCAGCGCAGCTGCACCATCGTTGACGCCGGACGCGTTGCCCGCTGTGACCGAGCCACCTTCACGGAACGGCGCGGGCAGCTTGGCCAGCTTGTCCGCCGTCGTGCCAGGGCGGGGGTGTTCATCGGTGTCAAAGATGATCGGGTCGCATTTGCGCTGCGGGATCGTCACAGGGGTGATTTCCTGCGCCAGTCGACCGTTTTCGATCGCGGCACCTGCCTTGGCCTGCGAACGGGCTGCAAAAGCATCCTGATCTTCGCGCGAGATGTTGAAATCTTCGGCCACGTTTTCAGCGGTCTCAGGCATGCTGTCGACGCCATACTGCGCCTTCATCAGCTTGTTTACGAAACGCCAGCCGATGGTGGTGTCGAACACTTCGTTGGCGCGGCTGAAGGCGCTTGTGGCTTTGGGCATAACAAACGGCGCGCGCGTCATGCTTTCCACACCGCCAGCAATCATCCTCTCGGCCTCACCGGACTTGACCGCACGGGCGGCTGTGATCAGAG
>CATNDK010000342.1 GCA_950096585.1 Thalassococcus halodurans
TTCCTGGCTGCCAACGGTATCTTTGTGGCCTGCTTTGTCGGTATCGGCATCAGCTTTTATCCCAACATCGTGCCTCCGTCGCTTAGCATTCAAGAGGCTGCAGCACCGGACAAAAGCCTGATGTTCGCGCTTGTGGGCGCAGCGATCCTGATCCCCATCATCCTGATCTACACCGCCTATTCCTATTGGGTGTTCCGCGGCAAGATTGATGAAACAGCAGGATACCACTGAGGTCCCCCATGGCTGAGAACCCGATTTGGAAAAAATGGATATGGTTTGTCGCCCTCTGGGCGGCATCCGTTTTGGGCCTTGGCATTGTGGCATATTTGATCAAGCTCGTGGCCGTGTAGGGCTTGCGCAAAATCGCGTCTGCTGTCTAAGTGCCGTCCAAGAAAACTGGGAGGTACCTAAATTATGTCGGACAACACCGCAGCAATAGAAGAAATCCGCGAATTGCTTGGCGATCGCCTGTCCACAGGCTCCTCTATCCGCGAAATTCACAGCCGGGATGAGGCGTATTCCACACCCTCCCTGCCCGACGCCGTGGCCTTTCCCGAAACGACCGAAGAAGTGTCGCAGATCATGCGCATTTGCACGAACCACAAATGCCCTGTGGTCCCATATGGAGTCGGCACTTCGTTGGAAGGTCATATTGTGCCGATCCACGGCGGGATCAGTATTGATACCAGCCGCATGAACCAGATCCTTGAGGTCCACGCAGAGGATCTTGATGCCGTTGTCCAACCTGGCGTGACCCGCGAACAGCTGAACGAAGACCTGCGCGCTACCGGCCTGATGTTCACCGTTGATCCCGGTGCGAACGCGACGCTGGGCGGCATGGCGGCCACCCGCGCCTCGGGCACCAACGCAGTGCGCTACGGCACGATGCGCGAAAACGTTCTGGCGCTTGAGGTCGTTCTGGCAGACGGCACGATCATTGAAACAGGCACCCGCGCACGCAAATCTTCGGCCGGTTACGACCTGACGCATCTGTTCGTGGGCTCTGAGGGTACGCTTGGCATCATCACCAAACTGACCGTGCGCCTCTATGGCCAGCCCGAACACATTGCCGCCGCCACATGTGCGTTCCCGACGATTGATGATGCGGTCAACACCGTCATTCTGGCGATCCAGACCGGCCTTCCCATGGCGCGGATCGAGTTGTTGGATGAACTACAGATGAAGGGGATGAACACCTATAATCCCGACATGAACATGGCCGAAAAGCCCTATCTGTTCCTGGAATTCCACGGGTCGCCCGCCGGTGTCGAAGAACAGGTCGCCAGCTTCCGCGATATCGCCGAAGAATTCGGCGTTCAGGATTTCGAATGGGCCAGCAAGACCGAAGACCGCAACCGCCTTTGGGCCGCCCGCCACAGCGCCTATTACGCGGGCAAATCCCTACGCCCCGGCGCCGAAGGCGTGGTGACAGATGTCTGCGTGCCAATCTCGGAACTGGCCGAGTGCATCAGAGGCACGCAAGAAGACATTGCCGCCAGCGGTCTGATTGCCCCGCTAGTAGGACACGTTGGCGATGGCAACTTCCACCTGCTGATCCTTGTCGACCCAGAGTCAGATGACGAATTGAAGCGCGCAAAGGAACTGGCCCACAACGTATGCCGCCGCGCGTTGGTATCCGGTGGCACAGTGACCGGCGAACATGGCGTCGGCACGGGCAAGATGCGCTATATGGAAGAAGAGCATGGTCCGGCCTATGCCGTTATGGCACAGCTGAAAAAAACGCTTGATCCCAACAACCTGATGAACCCGGGCAAAATGGTTCAGGTCAACTAAGGCCTAGCCCAGACCATCCCACAACTCGAACTCTGCGGCGTGCTTGCGCCGCAGTTTTGCTTCGACCTCGGGCGACAGCTCCAGATCACGCTTGGGCGACACGTTTTCGCGTGGCAGATCCAGCTTCACACCCAAACGATCTTCTAGAAAATCGATGATCTTCCCCTGATCTTCGTAGCGGAACAGATGCGACACCTGCGTGCCATTGGGACGGGGTTCTACGAACTTCGACTGCGCCCCGACATTGGCAAAGGGCGGTTTATCGCCCTGACAGTAGGCCAACACAAAGTCATCAAAGCTGATATCCTTGGTCGAAGTTCGCTTCCCGTCCAGAAACGGACGCTGGCGGTACCGGTACCAACTTCCCAGCCACGACACCGGTTCACGGATCACCGCCATCACGTCCATATGATCGGCCCCGACCTTTTCAAACATCGGCCGGAAGAAGCGATTGTAACGGTAAACCGGCGCGTGTTTCAGCTCGGGAGGGTCGGAAACGACCATGGATGCATGGGGTGTAAGCGCAGTTTCATAGGCTGATGTGCCCGTTTTCGGCACAGCCAAAAACACCAATTTCTGCTTCCAAAACACCAACATAAGGCAGCACGCCCCCATTCATCCGATCACGTAAACCACTCTTTAACCAAGTGCGACAAATGTAAAGAAAGTGAAAATCCTCTTGCAATGTTCTCGTTTTGGTCCGATATGTTCTGGAACAAGAGGTGAACAAAGCAGCGATTGCCGCTTGATAGCGGGTATGGAATAAGGACACGGAAACAATGGCAACGGCAGATCTTCTCTCCATGGACAGCAAGCGCAACGCAGACAAGCAGAAGGCGCTGGATTCAGCGCTGGCCCAGATCGAACGTCAGTTCGGCAAGGGTTCGATCATGAAACTCGGTGGCGAAAACGCGATGCGCGACATCGAAGCCACCTCGACCGGTTCTCTGGGGCTTGATATCGCCCTCGGCATCGGCGGCCTGCCCAAAGGCCGGATCATCGAAATTTACGGGCCGGAAAGCTCGGGTAAGACCACACTGACCCTGCATGCTATTGCGGAAGAACAGAAAAAAGGCGGTGTTTGCGCCTTTGTGGACGCGGAACACGCACTTGACCCGCAGTATGCGAAAAAGCTTGGCGTCGATCTGGACGAACTGCTGATCTCGCAGCCCGACACAGGTGAACAGGCGCTTGAGATCACCGACACGCTGGTGCGTTCTGGCGCGGTCAGCCTTGTTGTCGTCGACTCGGTCGCGGCGCTGACGCCGAAATCGGAACTGGAAGGCGACATGGGTGATTCCAGCGTGGGCGTTCACGCCCGCCTGATGAGCCAGGCCATGCGCAAACTGACCGGTTCGATCAACCGTTCGAACTGTATGGTGATCTTCATCAACCAGATCCGGATGAAAATTGGCGTCATGTTCGGTTCGCCCGAAACAACAACCGGCGGTAACGCTCTGAAGTTCTACTCCTC
>CATNDK010000343.1 GCA_950096585.1 Thalassococcus halodurans
GCGCGAATGAGTTTGTGATCCTGCAACGCAATGACGCGTTCTGGGGTGAAGAACCTGCCATGAAACGCGTGTTGATGCGCCATCTGCCGGAAAGCCAAAGCCAGCGTTTGGGGCTGGAACAGGGTGACATTGACGTGGGTTTCAGCCTTGCAGCACCGGACCTGAAAGCGTTTGAAAGCAACGATGCCATTACCGTCGAAACGGTCCCAAGCGCCGGTTTCTATTACCTTGCCGTGTCAATGGGCGACGAGAAATTCGCAAACCCGAAGGTGCGTGAAGCGCTGCGCTATCTGATCGACTACGATGGCATCAACGGCGCTATCATGCCTTACTTCGGCATCAAACGTCAGCGCGTGATCAACAGCTCGGCCTTCGCGGCACTGCCCGATCCGGGCTACACGCTGGACGTCGAAAAGGCCAAGGCGCTGCTAGCCGAAGCGGGCTACCCTAACGGGTTCGAAACGACACTGCGCGTGATTTCCACACAGCAGTTCCTCGACTCTGCGACCGCCATTCAGGGCACGTTGGCACAGGCGGGCATCAACGCTGAAATCATCACCGGTGGCGGCGGCCAGATTTACGGCGCGATGCGCGAACGGAACTTTGAGCTTCTGGTCGGTCGTGGCGGCGGCGGTCAGCAACCGCATCCGGACAGCAACCTGCGCGCGCTGGTATATAACCCAGACAACAGCCAAGAGGCCGGCCTGACCAACTTCCAAAGCTGGCGAACATCCTATCAGGACGCAGAGTTGAACGCCCTGATCGAAAGCGCGCTGGTTGAACGGGATGAGGCTGCGCAGTCCGAGCAGTACGAACAAATCCAAGAGATGATCGACGACAAAGTCACCGCGATCCAGCCGTTTTCAGAACGCGTTGTAACGGCGGCCTATCAGTCGGACGTGTCGGGGGTAGTGATTGATCCTTGGGTGTCGCGCTTTGAGGATGTTGTGAAAAACCGGTAAACAGTTTTCTCCCGACGGGAAGGGCGCATCTTGCAAAAGATGCGCCTTTTCTTTTTTCGAGCAGCACGTCAGGTTGAGTGTCCGGTTTGAGCCCGAGTTCCTGATGCTGCGACATTGATAAATGTCCGCTTTAGTGGCACATGGAATGAAAGTCCCCGAGGGATAGAATGTGATCTATTCAGACACACTTCTTTTTGGTTTGATCGTTGCTCCGCTTCTCGCTCATCTCCGCGGCTGGAAGCCCGCCGCACTGTTCTTTACTGTAGCGGCGGTTTATGCGGCTTTCGGCGCTATCAAGTTCGCGCAAATCCAAATTGCTCTAAGCCAAATCCGAGAGGTAGAGTCTGCATATCACGACACGTACTATGTGGTGAGCCATGGCCACTACTTGGTGAACATTGGCATCGTGATGGCGGTCTTCGGCACCATAACATGGGTACAAACGCGATTTGGGGCGATGCGACATCCCGCCCTGACCAAATTTTTATTCTGGATTCTGCACATCGCGCTGATGATCGGTAGCACCTCATTTCAAGGAGTGCTTGTTTTCGTCCTGTCAAAGCCGCGCAGATACATTGACTACCCTGAGTATATGGAATCCTACGCTCTGCTCAGCGTGTGGTCTGGACTTCTATCACAAATAGCTTTGATTGGCCTTCTGGGCCTGCTGCTGTGGTCGATCCTCTCAAAATGGCTGGCAAGATAGAACTCACCTAACGAAAGCGGCCCTTGGTCCAGCCGCAGCGAAATGGCGCTTTGCCCGCGAACCGGCCAAATAATGGTGGCGTGCTTTTTCTTTTACGATGGGAGGGCTTGCACTGTATACGAGGATACTCCGGCCTTGTCAGGCAGGAGCCATCCATGACTTCGGATCAAGCTGCGCCCTCATAGGCCAAGCTGGCAGCGATCAGTTCCTGTGCGTAGGGCGCCTTCGCCGATCCGTCCAGAATGGCCGTGCGGGGCAGGACTTCTACGATATGTCCGGATTTCATGACTGCAAATCGGTCGCACATGTGATCGATGACCGCCAGATCGTGGCTGACCATGATGTAGGTGAAGCCTTTTTCTTCGCGCAGTCGCACCAGCAGGTTCAGGATTTCCGCCTGCACCGACACATCCAGCGCCGAGGTGGGTTCGTCCAGAAACAACACATCCGGTTCAAGGATCAGGGCGCGGGCAATCGCGACGCGCTGGCGTTGGCCGCCAGATAACTGGTGAGGAAAGCGGTCGAGAAACGACAAAGGCAGGCCGACGTCCGTCATGGCCTGTTCCATCCGGTGCTGCTGGTTGTCCAGCCCGTGAATGCGCAAAGGCTCGGACAGTGTGGTGCGGATGGAATGGCGCGGGTGCAGCGATCCGTAGGGGTCCTGAAACACCATTTGAAGGGTGCGGCAGCGCTCCATCGCTTGCATGTCTTTCACAGATTTCCCGCCAATCAGCGCGTCGCCGTCCCACAGATTGAGCAGCATCGACGCACAGCGCAAAACGGTCGATTTTCCAGACCCGCTTTCGCCAACCAGACCAAAGCACTCGCCAGCCTCAACCTGAAAGCTGACGGCGGGCAAGACGGTGACTTTGCCGAAGGTGATCGACATGTTTTCTACTTCGAACGGCTTCATGCTGTGGCCTCCGACAACCAGGATGGATCGCGGTCAAGAACGGGCAGGGGGCGTCGTGGTCCGCCTATGCGTGGCTGCGCTGCAAGAAGCCCGCGGGTATATGGGTGCTGTGCGTGATCAAGGTCCTTGGCGTCCAGCGTTTCTACAATGCGTCCGGCGTACATGATCAGCACGCGGTCACAGAAATTCCGGACAAGGTTCAGGTCGTGGCTGATCATGATCAGACCGATGCCGCGTTGTTTGACCAGATCGTCCAGAATGCTCAGCACCTGCAAACGCACGGTCACGTCCAGCGCCGATGTAGGTTCGTCGGCGATGACAAGTTTGGGATTTGTCAGCAACATCATGGCAATCATGATCCGCTGGCCCATTCCGCCTGACACTTCGTGCGGATAAAGATCATAGACGCGTTCGGGATCACGGATTTGCACCGCCTCCAGCATGGCGATTGCTTTCGCCTTTGCTTCTGATTTCGTGGTCGAAACATGCGTTCGGTAAGCTTCGGCCACCTGATCGCCGCAGCGCTGGATGGGGTTCAGCGAATACTTCGGGTCCTGCAGGATCATCGACATCCGTGCGCCGCGCAGCTTCAGCATGTGCTTTTCCGACGCGTTCAATAGGTCGACGCCCGCAAAGTTCATCCGGTCTGCCTGCATCGTCGCATCAGGCAGAAGAC
>CATNDK010000344.1 GCA_950096585.1 Thalassococcus halodurans
CCCGGGCTCAGCGCACTGTCGGCACGCGGCACGAAGTATTCCGCACGCCGGCTGCTGCCCGCATTGGCGCGGGCACGCGACGCGGCTGCCTGCAGACGAGCCAACGCTTCGGGCGACGGCGTGCCAGGTGCTGCTGCGCGCGGCGCAACGAAACCTTCCGGCTCTGCATCGAAATCAGCGCGCGGCTGGAATTCCTGAACACGGGGCTGGTAGGCGGGCGGCGGCAGACCATCGTCATGCTCGGCCACGTCTTCCATCTCGTCTTCTGCAGCAACCTGCTCGGCGCTCATGCCTTCGAACAGCGACGGCTCTTCGTCTTCATACGCTTGGGAAACTGCCTGAGTAGCTGCAACGGTTGCCGCTGCTGCTTCTTCAACAGGCGCTTCTGCTTCAACATGTGTTTTCAGCGGCTGCGCAAGGCTGCGACGGGGCACCGGAGTTTCCATAACGTCTTCTGCTGCGTCGATACCTGTCGCAACAACGCTGACGCGCATGTTGCCTTCCATCGAGTCGTCCAGCGTCGAACCAACGATGATGTTTGCGTCTGCGTCGACTTCTTCGCGAATGCGGTTGGCCGCTTCGTCCAGTTCGAACAGCGTCAGGTCATGACCACCGGTGATGTTGATCAGAACGCCCTTCGCACCACGCAGGCTGATTTCGTCCAGCAGCGGGTTCGCGATGGCCTTCTCGGCCGCCTGGATCGCACGATCTTCGCCAGCCGCTTCGCCTGTGCCCATCATCGCCTTACCCATTTCGTCCATCACGGCGCGAACGTCAGCAAAGTCGAGGTTGATCAGGCCCGGGCGAACCATCAGGTCGGTTACGCCTTTAACACCTTGGTACAGAACGTCATCCGCCATCGAGAACGCTTCGGTGAACGTGGTCTTCTCGTTGGCCAAACGGAACAGGTTCTGGTTCGGAATGATGATCAGCGTGTCGACAACCTTCTGAAGGGCTTCAACGCCCTCTTCGGCCTGACGCATACGCTTGCCGCCTTCGAACTGGAACGGCTTGGTGACAACACCAACGGTCAGAACGCCCAGTTCACGCGCCGCCTGCGCGATGATCGGGGCCGCGCCTGTACCGGTGCCGCCGCCCATACCGGCAGTGATAAAGCACATATGCGCGCCTGCCAGATGGTCTACGATTTGTTCGATGCTTTCTTCAGCAGCGGCAGCGCCCACAGCAGCCCGGGCTCCCGCACCCAGACCCTCGGTCACTTTAACGCCCAGCTGAACGCGTGCTTCGGATTTCGATTGCTGCAGTGCCTGCGCATCCGTGTTTGCAACTACAAAGTCCACGCCGTGCAGTTGCTTGTCGATCATATTGTTGACGGCATTGCCGCCTGCACCACCAACACCAAACACCGTAATACGCGGCTTAAGTTCGTCGTGCCCTGGCACCGAAAGGTTCAAAGTCATTGCTATATCCGCCTGTTGTTTTTTAAGCCGCCAAACGACCTTTTTCCGCCGAATTAACGAAATAATACCGATCCCCATAGGGAACGTCACGCGAAAAACGCGTTCATTCCACAAAATATGGAGATTCTTTTGGCTAGTTATGCGGGATTTCGCCGATTTCGGCAGATATAGGGGTTACCAGTTATCGCGGAACCACTTCACGGCTCTTTGAAACGACCTTGCGGGCAAGCGATCAACGGGAATTTCAAAGTCCCACCACTCGTCCTGCGGGTGCGCTGCGAACAAACACAGGCCTACCGCGCTGGCAAACCCCGGCCCTGTCGCGGCCTGAGGAAGACCGTGCACACGCAACGGACGGCCCAGACGCACTTGCTGTCCCAAAATCTTGGATGCGATACCGTCCAACCCCGGAATCTGGCTCGCGCCACCGGTCAGAACGATCTGCTGCGACGGCAGATACTCAAAACCCGCCGCATCCAGACGCACGCGGACCTCTTCCAGAATTTCCTCGACCCGTGGACGCATGATGCCGATCAATTCGGCTCGGCTGACAGTGCGACGGTCGTGATGCCAGTCGCCTGTGTCGCCGCCGATCTCGATCATCTCGCGGTCGTCCATGCCAGTGGCCACAACACCGCCGTAGAACGTCTTGATACGTTCGGCGGTCGCCATGGGCACCTGAAGGCCCATCGAAATATCGCTGGTCACGTGATCGCCGCCCATACGCACGGTATCAGCATAGATCATGTGCTTTTTCATAAAGATCGAAACGCCGGTCGCCCCGCCGCCCAGATCGATACAGGCCGCACCCAGTTCCTGTTCGTCCTAAACCAACGATGAAATGCCCGACACGTAAGCCGACGACGCCAGACCCGCCAGTTCCAGATCACAGCGCTTGATACACTGGACAAGGTTCTGGATCGCCAAGGCATCCACTGTCAGCATGTGCATGTCAGTCGCCAGTTCCTGCCCGATCTGACCACGGGGATCAGCCAGACCCGAACGATGATCCAAAGCAAAGTTCACCGGCTGCGCGTGCAGCACCTCGCGGCCCTCGCCAAAGTCGGGAACATCGCAGGATGACAGCACCCGCGCGATATCCTGTTCGCTGACCGTCGTGCCCTCAAGTTCAACCTTGCCCGCCAGACCATAGCTGCGCGGATCCGCACCCGAGAAACAGGCGATCACGTGGTCCACACGGATCTGCGCCATTTTCTGCGCGGCCTGAACTGCAGTGCGGATGGCGCGTTCGGTTTCCCCCATGGAATCCACTTCGCCGAATTTCACACCGCGCGACCGCGTCGTAGCGGCACCGATGACACGGAAACCGGACTGCCCCGCCAGCGATCCGATGCCGTCGCTATCCAGCGCGCGATCATTTCCATCAAACCGAAGGACAAGACAGGCAATCTTGGACGATCCCACATCAAGGATCGCGATCACGCCGCGCTGCATAGCTGCGCGACGCATGTTTCTCATTGCCCGTTGGGTTTCATAAAGCTCGATCATTTTTAATTCTTAACCCCTGCCTCAATCGCCTTAATCTTCCAGAGCTCCTGGACGGCGTATTCGGACATTCTTAATGTTGGTCTTTCTGCCAAACGCAGATCGACAGTCGTCAATTCACGGCCCATCAGATCAACCGCCTGATCCATTGCGATGGCCCGTTCCAGCGCCGCAACGCTGCCTTTTGATGGAAGTTGAACGCGCTGCCCACGGTCCAACACCACATCCCACCGGCGCTCGCCCATACGGACAAGCCCCCGAAACCGCGCCTGAAGCGGCCCCAAGGCCGCAATCACATCAAGCGCCTCGACCA
>CATNDK010000345.1 GCA_950096585.1 Thalassococcus halodurans
CCAATCGTCACCCAGAACCACATCATCCTCCCGCTTTTCAGCGGGTGAAGAGTCGCGCATATCCATTCCTTCAGCCAGCGACATGGCTTATTCTTCGTTGTAGCGATACCCGATGCCGTACAGTGTTTCGATTGCCGAAAACTCGTCATCAACAGTACGCATCTTTTTCCGCAAACGCTTGATATGGCTATCGATTGTGCGGTCGTCGACGTAAACCTGATCGTCGTAGGCCACATCCATCAGCTGGTCGCGGGACTTAACAAAACCGGGGCGCTGTGCCAGCGCCTGAAGCAGCAGGAATTCTGTCACGGTCAGCGACACGTCCTTGCCCTTCCATGTCACCGAGTGGCGCAGCGGGTCCATCGACAGGCTGCCGCGTACCATCAGCTTGGTTTCTTCGGTGTCACCCACGGTGTTGTTGGCAACCGCTTCCTGACGGCGCAGAAGCGCGCGGATACGTTCGACCAACAGACGCTGCGAGAACGGTTTCTTGACGTAGTCATCCGCGCCCATACGCAGACCCAGAACTTCGTCGATCTCGTCGTCTTTGGACGTCAGGAAGATGACCGGCATCTTCGATTTCTGACGGACACGCTGAAGCAAATCCATACCATCCATGCGCGGCATCTTGATGTCGAACACGGCCATGTCGGGCAGCTTTTTGTTGAACGCTTCCAACGCTGCCTGACCATCGTTATATGTTTCTACCTCGAACCCTTCGGCTTCAAGAGTCATGGCGACTGACGTCAGAATATTCCTGTCGTCGTCCACCAGTGCGATCTTGGACATGGTGTTATCCTTGTACTGCTCACAATTTATATTTTGGGCACAGTATGGGGGGAATTGGCCGGTGCAGCAATTCCAAAGTGCGAATCACCGGATGAAACGCGATGAACTTTGGTGCGATTTTTCTCGTGAATGGCGAAATTGCCGCACTGCCCTGCGACAGATCGGACATGATTGCGCTAAACTGACGATGGTTGCGCTAACGGCCTTGGAGAGGTCTGTTCACTTGTGAAATCATCGTGTTACAGGCCCCGCATCCAACGGCATGCAGGCCGTAGGAGCACGTAGTTGGCGTGCAGACAGTGACCGCCGCACCCTTCGCGGCTACAGGAGCATCGAAAATGACATTTGGACGCGTAAATCCGCAGTTCCGCCTTGAAGACCAGGGAATTGAGGGTCTTGGGAATGTCTATTACAACCTCATGGAGCCCGCGCTGATCGAGGCTGCCCTCGAACGCAAAGAGGGCACTCTGGGCAAAGGCGGCTCGTTCCTCGTGACAACCGGCGCCTTTACCGGCCGTTCCCCCAAAGACAAGCACGTCGTCAAAACCGACAGCGTTGCTGACAGCATCTGGTGGGACAACAACGCCGAAATGTCGCCCGAGGGCTTTGACGCGCTTTATGCCGACATGGTCGAGCACATGAAGGGTCGCGACTACTTTGTGCAGGATCTGGTTGGCGGTGCCGACCCGGCCCACGCCATCGACGTTCGCGTTGTGACCGAACTGGCGTGGCACGGCCTTTTCATCCGCCACATGCTGCGCCGTCCTGACCGCGAAGACCTGAACAGCTTTGTTGCTGATTTCACCATCATCAATTGCCCGTCGTTCAAAGCGGACCCCGCCAAGCACGGCTGCCGTTCGGAAACAGTGATCGCGCTGAACTTCGACAAGAAGCTGATCCTGATCGCCAACACAGAATACGCCGGTGAAAACAAGAAATCTGTCTTCACCCTGCTGAACTACCTGCTGCCCGAAAAAGGCATCATGCCGATGCACTGCTCGGCCAACCACGCCGTGGGCAACCCTGTCGACACAGCCGTTTTCTTCGGCCTGTCCGGCACCGGCAAAACCACCCTGTCCGCTGACCCCGATCGCATCCTGATCGGCGACGACGAGCACGGCTGGTCCGACCGTGGCACCTTCAACTTTGAAGGCGGCTGCTATGCGAAGACAATCAACCTGTCCCGCGAAGCCGAGCCGGAAATCTACGACACAACCGAAAAGTTCGGCACTGTCATCGAAAACATGGTCTTTGATCCCGAGACCAAAGACCTTGATTTCGAAGATGACAGCCTGACAGCCAACATGCGTTGCGCATACCCGCTGAACTATATCTCGAACGCGTCCAGCACCGCGCTTGGTGGCCACCCGAAGAACATCATCATGCTGACGTGTGATGCCTTCGGCGTTCTGCCTCCGATCGCGCGTCTGACACCGGCGCAGGCGATGTATCACTTCCTGTCCGGCTTCACATCGAAGGTTGCGGGCACAGAGCGCGGCGTGACCGAGCCCGAGCCCACGTTCTCGACCTGCTTTGGCGCGCCGTTCATGCCGCGTCGTCCGGAAGTCTACGGCAACCTGCTGCGCGAAAAGATCGCCAAGCACGGCGCAACCTGCTGGCTGGTGAACACCGGCTGGACCGGCGGCGCCTACGGCACAGGTTCGCGTATGCCGATCAAGGCAACACGTTCCCTGCTGACAGCGGCCCTGTCCGGCAAGCTGACCGAGGCCGAGTTCCGCAAGGATCCGAACTTCGGTTTCGACGTACCGGTCGCAGTCGAAGGCGTTCCGCAGCTTCTGCTGGATCCGCGCAAGACATGGGACGACAAAACCGCCTATGACGCGCAGGCCGCGAAACTGGTTCAGATGTTCGCTGATAACTTCGAACAGTATGTTCCGTTCATCGACGAAGACGTGAAAGCCGTCGCAATCGGCTGAACCGGCTGAACCGGCTGAACCGGCTGAAAATTATACGAAAGGCGCGCGGATTTTCGCGCGCCTTTTCTTTTGCACAGGCCACTGGTTGACACATCACGCCACCTGACCACCTTTGACCTATGACTTCGCTTCGCCTCATCACCGGGTTTTGCCTGACCCTGACCGCACCTGCCGCTTGGGCCAGCGCGGAATACGATGCCTCTTCCCTCTGGCTGGAACAGGGGGTGTTCTGTGCCGTTCCAATCGTCGATGAAATGCCCGCCCCCGGCACCGCCGCTGGCAAGATCGAACTGTTCGAAGGCGTCCCCGAGTTTCAGTGGGTCACCAACGAAGTGCCCGCGGTTGAAAACATCAGCTTTGGCATCAAGACCGAGGCCTTGGACGGTCGTGTCTATGACAACGTCATCCTGACCCTGACCCACCCCGAATTTCGCGACAGCGGCATCAACGTCCAACACGGTGACCTGGCCAATCGCGTGTGGATCAACCCTGGCGAGATCCCGG
>CATNDK010000346.1 GCA_950096585.1 Thalassococcus halodurans
CCCCGCCGTCGCCATCGCGCCGATGGGCATGACAAGCGGGTCAACCACGATGTCGTGCGCCGGAATACCGTAGTCGGCTGCGCGTTCAACGATACGTTTGGCCACGGCAAAGCGGACGTCGGGGTCTTCGGAAATGCCTGTGTCGTCGTTCGAAATCGCCACAACGGGAACGTTGTATTTCGCGACCAGCGGCAAAACAAATTCCAGACGCTCTTCTTCGCCTGTGACCGAGTTTACCAGCGGGCGGCCTTTGGCGGCTTCCAGACCGGCCTCAAGCGCAGCGGGAACCGAACTGTCGATGCAAAGCGGCACGTCAACAAGGCCCTGAACCAGTTCGATCATCTTCCGCATCAACGGCGGCTCGGTTTCGTTCGGGTTGGGGTTCGAGTTGTAAACAACACCTGCGTTCACATCCAGAATGTTGGCGCCAGCGGCAACCTGTGCCAGCGCGTCGCTTTCAACGGTGGAAAAATCGCCTGCTTCCAGTTCGGCAGCAAGTTTTTTGCGGCCCGTCGGGTTGATCCGTTCGCCAATCACGCAGAAGGGCTGGTCAAAGCCCATAATGGCAGTCTTGGTGGCTGACTCGATAATAGTACGGGTCATGAGTGTGCTCCTGTTGGGGTCATTCTACGATCAAGCTCTGTAAGAAGGAGCGGATCATCAAAGGTGTCGATAGTCATATGGGCGCCAGCGGCGCGAAGCTCTGCGTCATTCAGGCTGGACCGAAGGCCAACGCAGAATGCACCGGATGCGCGGGCGGCTGTCATGCCAGAAGGGCTGTCTTCAAAGGCAAAGCTAAGTTCGGGGCCTGACCCTGTTGCCTGCATGGCAGCCAAATAGGGGGCAGGGTCGGGTTTGCCGCGTTCGCATTCTTCGCCGATGATCAGTGTTTCAAAGCGGTTGCGAAGGCCGATGGCATTCAGCATGGCATTGGCGTTCACGCGCGGCGCATTGGTGACCAGCGCGCGGCCCCAGCCTTTGGCATCGCACAGATCCAGAAGTTCGATCAGACCGGCAACCGGTTCTGCCGACGCGCCCAGTTTATCGCGAAAACGGGCTTCCTTTTCGTGGCTCAGCGCCTCGGCGTCTTCATCCGGAAAGGCTTCGCTAAAGATGTCCGCGTTCAGACGACCGTGGATGTGACGCAGGTAATAGGCTTCATCAATGGCCCTGCCACGTTCGGCGAACAATTCCTGAAACACGGCCGCATGAAGCGGGTCTGTGTGCAGCAGGGTGCCGTCCAGATCGAAAAGCAGGGCAGGGCGCATAGTGAAGACTTATCCTGTCTTGCTGTTTGTCAGGGTGTCGCCACGACGCTCGGACAGCCATTCGGCGCTGGCCTTGATACCACCCAGCGGGAACAGGTGAATGTTCTCGATGTTGGTGGCGTCGGACCCTGCCACGCCCTCAGCGATGCCATCAACCACATCGTCCGGAGTAAAGGGCAGCAGCAATTTGGTGACATCCTTGGCACGCTTTTGCAGCACGGACAGGGACGGGCCGACACCGCAAGCAATGGCGAATTTGATCAGCGTCTGCAATTTCGCGGGGCCCGCGACGCCCACGTGAATGGGCAGCGTGATGCCTGCGTCCTTCAGACGTGTGGCCCATGCGATGACAGGCTCGGGGTCGAATACAAACTGGGTCGCCATGGCGATTTGCGCATCTGTGCGCTCGGCAAAGGCGTTTTTCCATTCCAGCGCTTTGGTCACTTCGGCTTCGCCGCCATCGGGGTCGATGTCGCGGTTGCCTTCGGGATGACCGGCAACGTGCAGTCGTTTAAAGCCTGCTTTATCGAACAGGCCACTTTCCAGAAGCTGGATCGAGCTTTCGTAATCACCGTAGGGTTCTTTGACGCCACCAGCCAGAACAAGCGCCTGATCAACGCCAGCTTCGCCCTGATAGCGGGCAATCCAGTCACCCAGCGTCGCCTTGTCAGCAATGATGCGGGCCGGGAAGTGCGGCATCACGGGAAAGCCTTCGCCAGCGATACGCTTGGCGGTGGCGACCATGTCCTCGATCGGTGTGCCTTCGATGTGCGCGATGTAGACGCGTGTGTTTGCAGGAAGAATGCTTGTAAAGCTTTCGACCTTCTCGGCCGTGCGCGGCATTACCTCGATCGAGGCATTGGCCAAAAGTGCGGACGCCGCTGGAGTCGCGGTTTTTGTCGCGGCTTGTTTTCTGCCAAATTTAAGCACGGCCATGTATTCCTCCTACGCCTATGCGTTTCAGGCCTTGCCCCCGTTTTCAATCAATACTTTCAGCCGCTCGGTGTCGTACTCTTGGTCGATCCGTGCGGTTTCAGCTTGAATGATCTCGGATGCTTCGCCCTCTACCTGATAAGGGGTGCCTTTGCGCCATTCGGACAGGTATTCATCGGTGCCTGCTGCGCCGGATTTCATGGCAGCGCGGTCGATGGCCTGTTCAAAGCGTTCGGGCAACTGGGCCTTGGTGCCGCGACGGCCTTTGCCCACGGTGATCTGCGCGGGGATATCGCGCCAGTAGACAATGGTGACGTCAGGCATCTTGGCCTCCCTCGTGATAGTTCTGCATAGCGCGGAAGAAACGACACGCGCGGTCGGATTTCGACCCTCGGTGCGATCTTCGCGACGTCCTTTACATATGCGGAAGCTGCCAAGGTGGCTACAGTGCGTTCAACCCAAAGTTTTCACACAGAACGTGAGCGCGGCTCATATTAGGCGTATTTAGCGGCTTATCAGGGTCACACCGGACATTTTGCTGATGCGGGCAATGTCTTCCGCGTATCTGCTTTGCAGAATTTCGGCATCTTTATCCGCGAATGCCGCAATCGGCGGGCCCGAAGTGTCGTCGGCGTATTTGCGGATCATCTGTGCCAGACCCGCGGGGGACAGTTTCTTTCCGCTGGCGAAATGCGCCTGCATCGCGCGGCAGGCGGCGTCGGTCGCCGATACGTTGAAGCGGCGCGTAAGAGGAGCAAAATCAATCTGTTCGGTTTCCGGCATCAGATGCTGAAGCATTTCGATGTGCGACCAGCGGTCTTCGTAGGTCAGAACCACCAGTTCTTCGGGGCTAAAGGCATTGCGGATGTCGTCGATCAGTTCGGGCCAACCGCGGTCAGCTTTCATCTGATCGGCAGCGTATTCAACGAAAGGCGCGATTTTTCGAAACTCGCAGCGTTTGCGATAGGCCGAGGGTAGGAACGTGTCGTAACTGCGTACGACAAACAGCGCACGACGTACCTTGCCC
>CATNDK010000347.1 GCA_950096585.1 Thalassococcus halodurans
CGTATTTGTCGTAGGGCAGGATTTGCGCGATCTGGTCGATAGAACAGGAACACTGCTCCAGCACCTGACGGCTTTGCCCGTTGGTGGCCATGCAGGCGAACACATAGTCCGCCCGCGCCGCCGTGGGATAGTCGTTCAACCGTTCCGCAACCGTCTGGGCCTGCGCGGCCCCGCCGATCATCGCCAGCAAAACCGCCAGACGTTTCATTGCGCGGTCTCCAGTTCCTTGAACGTGATCTGCGACAGGTAGATCCATGCATCCTCATGCTTGGCATCGGGGGCTGCTGCGGTCAGGCTCAGGTACCAGCCGGGCACCTCGTCGGACATCTGAACGATCAGTTCCAGATCGCCAAAGCCCATCATGCGGTCCGCATTCGGATCACCGTCAAAGGGATGGATTTTCACCGTCGTGATCGGAATCGTCTTGCCGTCGAACTCTGCCTCGCCAGTGGTGATATCGGCAGGCTGGATCAGTGAGTCTTTCACGCGGTTACGGATGTAGAAGGGGCTGCCGCCAGAAATCTCGGCCATGTCCCGCACGACCGTTTCATAAAAGTACATGATCATCGGGTTGCCGACGCTGGCGGGGAACGATCCAAGGTTCCGCTTCTGCCCGCCGAACTGGGTGAATTCCAGACGCGCAACAGGTTTATCCGCCGGGGTGATGGTCAGGGCAATATCGCCCGTATCGCGCTTTGATATCTCGGGCTTCACAGGGTTGCCCGACGACCGGCTATAGACCAGTTCCGCACCTTCGGGGATATCGTCCAGCGTGCCGTTCTTGAACAGCACATCATAGGTTTCGTTTCCCGATCCCTCTGCCGCCGACACAGCCGGAGCAGCAATCGCCAACGCGCATAACGTCGCCAGAATTCTTAGCATTATTTGAGTCCTCCCGAGATCAGAGCCTATTGCCTGTAAACCCTGTGTCAGGCGCTACTTTTGTATCACTCACCGGCATAGACCGCCTTCATGCCGGCCCCACTGCGGTTTTGTGGCCGCGTTTTCCAATCGATCAGCGGACGCAGGCGTGACAGCTGGACGGGTTTGGTCAGAACGGTAAAGCCCATCTGCGCACCGGTACGCACCAGATCGGGGCTTCGGTCGGCGGTGATCATGATGGCGGGCACCTTGGTTTTGGTCTCGGACCGCACCTGTCGGATCGCGTTCACGCCAGTATCGCCGTTGTCCAACTGGTAGTCCGCCAGAATGATATCCGGCGGCATGCCGATATCGCGGATCAACCCCAGCGCCTCTTCGGTCGATGCGGCAGGCAACACGCTCGCCCCCCAGAGTTCCAGTTTTTGGGTGGTGGCGAACAACACGTCTTCGTCGTTTTCGACCACCAGCACGATCAGATCCATATCCGCTTCGTTGGCACCCGCAGGCGCAAGGTAGGTCGTGGGTTCCTGAGGCTGGCCTTTGACCAAATCCATCTCGATGGAAAAGATCGACCCCACCCCACGTTTCGACCGCACAGATACCTTATGCCCCAGATGGCGACAGGTCCGGTCCACGATAGACAGACCAAGCCCCATCCCCGACCCGATCGGCACGTTGTCGGCCCGCGTGAATTCGTCGAAAATCCGTTTCTGGTCCTTTGGGCTGATGCCGATGCCGGTATCCCAGACCTCAAGCACGATCTTGTCGCCTCTGCGCCGACAGCCAAGCAACACCCGCCCGCCTTCGGGCGTGTACTGGATCGCGTTCACCACAAGGTTCTGGATCGACCGCATCAGATACCGTTGATCGGACCGCACCAGCGCGCTGACCGGCACCACATCCAGCTGCACTTTCTTACGTGCCGCCAAAGGCGCCTGATCCTCGACCACGCCCTGCATCAACGTGCCCAGACAGACATCGGATGGCGTCAACGCCGTGTCGGTGGAATCCAGCCGCGAGATATCCAGAAGCGCGTGAAGCAGTTCCTCGATCGAGGTGAAAGACCCCTGCAAACGATCCACTGTGCCCGACACGGGGTTGTCCTTGGTGGTTTCCTTCAGGGTCGAAATCAGCAGCTTGGCCGCATTGATCGGCTGCAACAGATCGTGGCTGGCTGCTGCAAGGAAACGTGTCTTGGACGACACCGCCGCTTCGGCCCGTTCCTTGGCCAGACGCAGTTCTTCCTCAACCCGCGCTTGGGCTTCGTATTGCGCGGTCAGGCGTTTGTTGGCCTGTGTCAGTTCCAGCGTCCGTTCGTCGACGCGCTTTTCCAGCATCTCGGTCGCGCGGCTTTCCAGAGTGACGTCCTTCAGTTCCACAAGAAAACCCTGGTCCGGCAACACATGCGCATGCAGGTCCAGAACGCGCCCGCCTGCGTGGCGGATCCGGCGGCGCAACCGCCCCTGATGTGCCAGACGTTCGCGCCACAGGTTCACGTTCAGCGCGGCACTGTCCAACACCAGCGCATTGACGCTGATGAAATCCAGCACCTGCTGCAGCCCTGTTCCCTTTTGCAGCAACGTATAGGGCAGGCCCAGCAATTCGCGGAACCGCGTGTTGTGCATCATCACCTCGCCGTCCTGCGAAAAGGTGCAGATGCCCGCCGACATGTTTTCAAAAACGGCCTGTAGATACAGCGCCTGCTTGTCGATCAGGTTTTCCTTTTCCGACCGGTTCTGCCGGACAATGCCGGTGATCTCGGTCTGCAGGATCACGATGTTGTCCGAAGACGTGCGCTGCATGTTGATCTGGAACCAGCGGTCTTCGGTCAGTTCAATCACGAAGGACAGAACCATCGCCCCCACAGGGCCGCGCTGTGCCTCGGTCAAGGACGTCGACATGCGCCCGTCGGTGCTGACCAGATAGCGGCTGTTACGAAGCGCGTCGAAATACAGCTCGATCTCTAACCCCGGCACCAACTGGCGGCTCAGGTCAGGCAGAAGCGTGCGGAACAGATCGTTGCAGACCTCAAGCTTGCCATCGGTGAACAGGGCAAAGCCACCCTCCATCGACGCCAAAGCATCGGTCAGGCTTTTGCGGGTCCGTTCCCGATCATAGCGGACGGATTCAAGTTCGTTTGTGGTGCGTTCCAGATCGCGGGTCTTGGCCCAGATCTGCCCCTGCAACGCAATCGCCGACTGGAACGCGCTATAGGCGGTGCTGCCGATTTCATGCTGGCGGTTGGCGCGGCGCACCAGTGCCTCGATGATCTTGGCCTGTTTCTGTACCTGAAGGTTCAGCGGATCGTCCGGATTGATCATCAATGCAAATCCCTCCG
>CATNDK010000348.1 GCA_950096585.1 Thalassococcus halodurans
TTGCCTTTGTGCGGGTCGATAGATGCGAAGGGGATCAGGATGTCGTCGTTCTGTTTGACCAGTTCGGCGACTTCGTCATTCGAATAGCGGCGGTAGCCGGTTTCGCGTTCCGCATCGACGGGGAAGATCACCGCCGCGATATTCTGTTCGCGGAAATGCGCAGCGGTTTCGGGAATGGTCGGCGGATGATCCCAAGGCGCGCGGAAATACTTGGCCATAGTCGATTGCAGATCGTCATAACCGTCATCCGCGTGGCAGCCGCAGGGTTCTTCGGCGTGGGTGTGAATGTCGATCGCACGGACCTTGTTTACATCAATCATATTGGGCTCCTGATCCTGATGGCCTAGCGGCCGGATTCTAAAGTTCGGAATTGGCGCAGAATGCGGTCAAGCTGCGCGCGGTCTTCGGCCGACAATTGGCCAAAAAGCTTTTCTTCATGGGCCCGACAGGCTTTGACAGCCTGATCCGCAAGGGCGAGCCCTTCGCTTGTCGCGTTCAGGCAATAGGCACGGCGGTCATCCAGATCGCGGGTACGCGTGATCAGACCACGGCGTTCCAGCTCTTCTACGATGGCCACGAAATTCGGGCGTTCGATGCCCAGCGTATCGGCCAGCGTCGACTGCCGCTGATCCGGTGTTTCAACGATCAGCAGCAAGGTCGAATAGGTCGCCAGACGCAAATCCAGCGACTTGAGAACGTGCATCAGATCTGCCTGCACGACCTGCCATGCACAGCGCAGGTGATAGCCCGTGAACCCGTGCAAAACATTCGCACGGGTATTAAGCGCCACCTTACAATCGTGTTCGTCAGACGCTGACATGGGCTTACCGGAACGTTGGCGTACGCTTTTCAAGGAAGGCAGCAAGGCCTTCTTGCGCGTCGGGGCTGGTTTGCGTCAGGGCGGCGCACAGGCTTTCTGTGAACAGACCGTCGGCTTTGGACATGTCTTCGATCCGCGCGAGCGCCTGGATCATCACATAGTTCGACAACGGCGCGTTCTTGGCGATCTTGCGGGCCAGTTCCAGCGCCAGTTCAAGCGCCTTGCCTTCTTCGACCACGTAATGGGTCAGACCCAGTGCCTTGCCTTCGTCCGCCCCGTATTTGCGGCCCGTCAGCATCATTTCGATCATGCGGTCTGCGCCAAGGATGCGGCCGACACGAACACTCGCACCACCGCCAACAAAGATGCCACGACGGCCTTCGGGCAACTGGAAAATGGTCGAAGGTTCGGCGATACGCACGTGCGTCGATGTCGCCAGTTCCAGACCACCACCAATCACCGCGCCGAACATGGCGGACACGACCGGCAGACCGCCGAACTGGATACGGTCCATGACCGCGTGCCAGCCACGGGAATGGCGCACGATGCCCTCGGCGTCGCGCTGCTTGGCTTCGGCCAGATCCAGACCCGAACAATAATGGCCTGCAGTGCCTGTCAAAACGGCAACCTTCACACCTTCCGGCACGTTGCTGAAGAACGCATCGATTTCTTCCAGAAGCGCGTCGGACATGGCGTTGCGCTTGTCCGGGCGGTTCATGGTCAGAATGGCGATCTCACCATCGATATCAATTTTTACAAGAGGTTCGGTCATAAGTGCCTCGGATCAGCGTTGGGGAAGACGAACAGCAGCGTCCAGACGAATGGTCGAACCGTTCAGATAAGCGTTTTCAACAATGTGGGTCGCCAGCTGGGCGTATTCCGCCGGCATGCCCAGACGGTGCGGAAACGGGATGTTCGCCGTGATCGCCGCGGTGGTTTCTTCGGGCAGGCCTTCCATCATCGGGGTCTCAAACAGGCCCGGCGCAATCGCCATCACGCGGATGCCGTTGCGGGCAAATTCGCGGGCAGCAGGCAGACACATCGCTGCGATCGCGCCCTTGGACGCGGAATAGGCAGACTGGCCGATTTGGCCGTCCTGATATGCGACAGAGGCCGTGTTGATCACAACACCGCGCTGGCCGTCTTCTTCGGGTTCCAGATCCATCATAGCGCGTGTTGCAAAGCTCATGACGTTGTAGGTGCCCATCAGGTTCACGCGGATGGTGCGTTCGAACATGTCGATAGACAGTTTGTTTTCACGGCCCACAATACGCGCAGCAAGACCGATGCCCGCGCAGTTCACTGCCACACGGGCCGGACCGCCCAGCCAATCGGTTGCCGCGTTCACCGCTGCTTCGACCGCATCGGCAGAGCCCACATCGGCCTGTACGGCAAAACCGCCGATTTCGTCCGCAACCACCTTTGCCGCGTCCAGATTATAGTCCAGCACAACGACCTTTGCGCCTTCGGCTGCAAATTTGCGCGCTGTCGCCGCGCCAAGGCCGCTCGCGCCGCCGCTGACCAATGCTGTGTTTCCAGTAAGCTTCATGTTTGGCCCTCCGAAATTTGATTATGCGTTATATCCATGTTCGCCAAAGGAAGCCCCGCGAACGGGGCTTCCGAAACAGGTGTTACGGTATCAGGAACAGTGTGATCGACGGGAACAGCACCAGAATGATGACCCGCACAATGTCAGACGTCACAAAGTACATTACGGCCTTGTAGGTCTCCATCATCGGGGTTTCCCGATCCATCGAGTTGATGATGAACAGGTTCATCCCGACCGGCGGCGTGATCAATCCGACCTCGACCACGATCAGCACAAGAATACCGAACCAGATCGCCATGTGTTCCGTGCTCATACCGAAATCCAGCGCCGAGATGACGGGGAAGAAGATCGGAATGGTCAGCAGGATCATCGACAGCGAATCCATCAGACAACCGAACACCAGATAGAAGATCAGGATGATCGTCAGGATCGTCCATGGACTATAACCCAATCCGCCCACCCACGAAGACAGTTCCTGCGGCACCTGACTAAGCGCGAGGAACGAGTTGTAGAAACCCGCACCGAACACGATGAAGAAGATCATCGCAGTCGCCGTTGCCGTGGCAATGATCGACTCCATGAAAATCTTCCATGTCAGGTTGCCCGACAAAAGTGCAGCAAGACCTGTACCGGCGGCACCAACAGCCGCGCCTTCGGTCGGCGTGAACCAACCCAGATAGATACCGCCCACAACCAGCAGGAACACGGTCATCACAGGCCAGACTTTGACCAGCGCCGCAAAGCGTTCTGCATAGGGAATAGGTTCGCGCGTGCCAGCACTACCGGGGTTCAGACGCACGTAGATCGAGATCGTGATGATATATCCGATCGCCGCCAG
>CATNDK010000349.1 GCA_950096585.1 Thalassococcus halodurans
TGTACCGCATCGGTGTAAACGCGGCGTCCGTTGAAGTGCGTGAACTGGATCCTGCGACTGGTCGCTATGTTGAACTGGTCAAGTTCGACCCGGAAGCTGACGAAGTTCCTGCCGAATACACGGCTGTCAAAGCCGAAGGTGACACGCGCTTCCGCATTCTTCTGGCCGAGGGTGTTACCAGCTGGCAGGTCGTGAACGAGCTGGGGCAGATTGATGTGCTGGAAGGCACTGTTGACGTCCCCGCAGAGGGCAGCCTTGCGCCCGACAGCTATGAGGTCACCGTCGGTGCCACACGCGCCAGCCTGATCGAACGGATGCAATCCAGTCAGGAACGCATTCTGGCCGAGGCATGGGCAAACCGCGCAGATAACCTGCCGCTGAACAGCCCTGAAGAGGCGTTAATCCTTGCGTCGATCGTCGAAAAAGAAACAGGTGTGTCCAGCGAACGTCCGCAGGTCGCGTCGGTCTTTATCAATCGTCTGAACGACGGCATGCGTCTGCAAACGGACCCGACGGTTATATACGGCATCACTAAGGGTGAGGGCGTGTTGGGTCGTGGTCTACGCCAGTCCGAATTGCGCGGTGCGACGCCCTACAACACCTATGTGATCGAAGGCCTGCCGCCGACACCCATCGCCAACCCGGGTCGTGCGTCTATCGAAGCCGCCCTAAACCCGGCAGAGACGGATTACATCTTCTTTGTGGCTGACGGCACAGGTGGTCACGCCTTTGCGGTGACGCTGGATGAGCATAACCGCAACGTCGCGCGCTGGCGCGAGATCGAAGCGGAACGGGCGAACCAGTAAGGTCAGTCGAATATCAAACGAAAAAGGCGCAGTCTGTTGGCTGCGCCTTTTTCGTTGTTTTACCCATTTTGGAAACTAGGGAAGGGGGCCTAAAAAACTGATGGTCGCCACGCGCCTGTCCTGACCGAAGTCGATCTCTGCCGTCCATTCTGGGGCGTCACCCTCGCCAGCCGGACAGATCGGTAGTGTGAACTGATCATCAGCGGCGTACACGCCTGCAGGCACATGGCCCAGTATTCTGACAACCTCGCCTCGGGTCAGGCCAACTTTCAGGCCGGACGGTGTGGGCCAGACCTCGGTGGTGGCGGTTATGCCTACGACGGCCTCATTCATCAGGCTGATCTCAAGCCCATGCGAAGTGATCTGATCTATTGGCAAACCTTGAGGCGTTGTGGCTGACGTAGCCTCGGGCGATCCGAGTTTTGCCAGAGACTTGGCCGTGTCATATATCGTGACGCCGCCTAAGCTGAATTCGGACGCAGGCAGGCAGTCTTTTGGCACGTTCGCGCCTTGTTGGCTGATCAGCAAGGGCGGCTCGGATACCTTAATTTTTTTGTCGATCCATGACAGCGCCAGATCGTCCCATTCATATCCGGCGGCTTCTTTCACATCATATATGCCACCACCAAAGCCAAAGCTGACGGTGTCAGGAACACATTCCAGCGTGGCCAAAGATTTCCCGTGCTTTGAAATGTCGATCCAACCGAAATGCTGGGGGCCTTGCTCCATTTCCTCTTCGGTGAAGGGGCGGTCAAAGCCGCCGCCGACCTGATAGGCATAGTCTCCGTTGTAGAAGGTCACGCTTTCGAAAATCGCTTTGCCGACGCCATGCCAAGGTTGGAAATCGACCGTTGCGATTGGTTCGGTCAGGAACAGTTCGGGTGGTTTGCCCACGGGGCCATAGCTGTAAGTGGCTGTGTCACCGTCATAGCAGACGGAAACCTCGGTGTTGCGGCCTTCTATCCGGCATGAGTTGAAATCGTATTGCCCTTGCGGACATTCCGCGTTCGCCGCCGTCGCGGCGCAGAGGGAAAGGCATAAAAGGCCGGATCGAGAGTGGGAGGTCATGGAAATGGGCCTTGGTCTGAATGCATCAAAGTCCGAACACCTTGGGCGGGTTGCCCATTATTGTCCAGCGCAGCGCAAGGCGGTGACGCCAAACAAAAAACGCGACCCGAAGGCCGCGTTTTCCAAATCCGTCAGGATGAAGCGGTTCAGCTGTCTTCGAGCTGGGCCATAACTTCGTCGGATGCTTCAAAGTTGGTTGTGACGCGCTGAACGTCATCGTCATCTTCCAGCGCGTTGACCAGCTTCATCAGGGTCTGCATGCCGTCCAGATCCAGTTCCGTCGTTGTTGTCGGCTTCCAGATCAGGCGGGTGGATTCAGATTCACCCAGTTCGGCTTCAAGCGCGTTGGACACTTCGTTCAGGTCCGTGTCCGCACAATAGATGATGTGACCGTCTTCCGAGCTTTCGACATCTTCTGCACCGGCCTCGATCGCGGCCATCATGATCGTGTCCGCATCGCCAGCATCAGGCAGATAGGTAATTTCGCCTTTGCGGTCGAACATAAAGCCGACCGAACCGGTTTCACCAAGGTTGCCGCCGTTTTTCGAGAATGTGGAGCGCACGGTCGAAGCTGTACGGTTGCGGTTGTCTGTCATCGTTTCGACGATCACGGCAACACCGTTCGGGCCGTAACCTTCGTAGCGGATTTCGTCATAGGAATCCGCGTCGCCGCCCTGCGATTTCTTGATCGCGCGGTCGATCACGTCCTTGGGGACCGAGTTCGACTTGGCTTCTTTTACCGCCAGACGCAGACGCGGGTTCTTTTCCGGATCAGGGTCGCCCATTTTCGCAGCGACGGTGATTTCCTTTGAAAGTTTCGAAAACAGTTTCGAACGGGCGGCGTCTTGGCGCCCTTTGCGGTGCTGGATGTTCGCCCATTTTGAGTGGCCGGCCATAACGTTTCCCTTGCATCGAGTTCTTTGAATTTCGCCCGCTTCTATAGGGCAGGGAAGGTGGAAAGGGCAAGGGCGACTGGCGTCTGTCTGTGGGCTGGGATAAGTCCGACTGCGCAGAAGGAGAATTCGATGTCCGCCGCTCTTGCTGGATTTTCACTCGGTTTGTCCCTGATCCTTGCGATCGGGGCGCAGAATGCGTTCGTCCTGAAGTCTGGCCTGACGCGGCAGCACGTTTTTGCTGTGGCGCTGACGTGCGCCTTGTCGGATGCCGTATTGATTGCCGCCGGTGTCACAGGGTTCGGCGCGTTGGCCGAACAGGTGCCGTGGCTGGAATTTGCCATGCGCATCTTTGGCGCGGCCTTTCTGATTTTTTACGGCATCCGGAACCTCATCGCCGCATGGAAGGGCGGGGCGGCCATGGATCTGGCTGGCG
>CATNDK010000350.1 GCA_950096585.1 Thalassococcus halodurans
GGCGGTTGATGAAGCTGCGCAAGGGGCCGGTGATTGCGGCGCTTTATCCTATCGGCATGCTGTTGTTGCAGCTGGTTGTCGCCGTGCTGCTTGGTTGGCTGTTGTACAGCGTGGTGACCTATTTCGCGGCGGAGATCGGGGTTCTTGCGCGTTTGATCGGCGGGATCGTCGCTTTGGCCCTAATGGTTTTTGTACTGAGGTGGTTCAAAGCCAAAGACGGCAAACTGTTCGCCTACTACCTCATGCATGACTATAGCTATTCGGCCAAATGGAAGGGCGCGAACCCGCCCGAGCTTGAGGCCCGCATGACAGAATTCCGGGCCATGATCGCGGATGCGTTGAAAAGCGATGTGGATGAGGTGTTGGTGGTTGGCCATTCCTCGGGCGCGCATCTGTCCGTTTCCATTCTTGCCGATTTGATCCGTGCGGGTGAGGTACCTGATGACGGGCCAGCCTTGGCGTTTCTGTCACTGGGGCAGGTGGTGCCAATGGTGTCGTTTTTGCCTAAAGCTGACCGCCTTCGCGCAGACCTGCATTTTCTGGCCAGTCAGGACGTTCTGACTTGGGTCGACGTCACCGCGCCCGGCGATGGCTGTGCCTTTGCGCTGTGTGACCCTGTTTCGGTGTCTGGCGTCGCGCCAGCGGACAAACGCTGGCCTTTGGTGTTTTCTGCACAGTTCACCAAATCGCTGAAGCCCGAGACATGGAAAGCGCTGCGCTGGCGGTTCTTCCGACTGCATTTCCAGTATCTATGCGCTTTCGATCAGCCGCTGGATTATGACTATTTCCAGATCACCGCTGGCCCCATAACCTTGGGCACCCGCTATGCTGACCGTCCGCCGTCGGCCAGCCGGATCGATTATGCGGTGTCGAAATACACGTCGATGGCCGCATGATCCCGCCCAAACCCCCATCCCGCCCCAACAGGGTGCCGCTCTGGCGCTACGCCAAGCTGTTCAAGCAGGACATCCTGTCGGCACAGCCTGCGCGGCTCTATCGTGCGTGGATGGCCGAGTTCAAAACGCCGTTCTTCAAATCCTTCCTGATCAACCAGCCCGATTTGGTGAAGACAGTACTGAAAGACCGGCCCGAAGATTTTCCGAAATCCGGTCGTGTCAGCGAAGGGTTGCGGCCCCTACTGGGGGACAGCGTGTTTCTGACCAACGGAGCGCAGTGGGAACGCCAGAGGCGCATCATTGATCCCGCGTTCGAAGGCGGGCGGTTGCGCGATACGTGGCACCCGATGCGCGAAGCTGCAGAGGCCGCCGTTAAACGGTTGCAGGCGCGGGCAGGCGGCATTGTCGAGATTGAGGAAGACGCCAGCCACGCCGCGGCCGACGTCATCTTTCGTACACTGTTTTCTATTCCGATCGAAGACCGGATGGCGCAGCAGGTGTTCCACGAATTCCGCGCCTATCAGCGCAGCCAACCTATTGTGAACATCGCGGCCCTGATCCCGCTGCCCCGCTGGATGCCGCGGTTTTTCCGACAGGACACACGGCAGGCTGCGGATCGTATCAGGGGGCTGATCCGGCAACTGACCGAACGCCGTCTGGACGAAATCAAGCAGGGCACTGCACCGGATGATCTGGCGACCAAGATCATGACCTCGGTCGATCCGGACACGGGCGAAACCTTTGATATCGACGAAATGGTCGATCACGTCGCGATCTTCTTTCTGGCAGGTCATGAAACCTCTGCCTCGGCTTTGGCGTGGGGGCTTTACCTGCTGGCGATCTATCCCGAGTGGCAGGAGAAGGTAGCAGAAGAGGCTGCGGCGTTTTCTGGCGACTTTTCTGATCTGTCAAAATTGCGCGTAACGCGTGACGTGTTCCGCGAAACCCTGCGGCTCTATCCGCCAGTGCCGATGATGGTCCGCGAGGCAGCGCGTGCGGAAACCTTCCGCGACAGACGGGTGCCCAAAGGCGCGCAGGTGGTTCTAAGTCCGTGGCACCTGCATCGCCATGAACGGCTTTGGGACGACCCCGATGGCTTTGATCCAAGCCGCTGGGCGACCGAGAACGGCAAAGCCTGCGCCCGCGACGCCTATATTCCGTTTTCAGCGGGTCGGCGCGTATGCACCGGCGCGGGGTTTGCGATGGCTGAGGGCGTATTGTTGCTGTCCGCGATCATTAGAGTGTTCCGCATCGAGGCCGTCGAGGGCCGAGTTCCCGAACCCGCCGCGCATCTGACGGTGCGGGCCAAGCACGGCATTCATCTGCGGATAGAGGTGAGAGGTAGCGAGGGCAACTAAGCCAAAGGGCACCACAAAACATAGCTACGCAGTTTGCTGGGAATTTTGGTGTGGATTGGCAGCGGAAACGTTTAAAATTTTTTTCGCGCGTCAATTTTCAGGGCGTATAGCTGTGAAGAAATTCAATGCGTTAGCGCTAAACATATGATTGTCTATCTATCTTCGCTTCGCGCGATGGATTATTGAAACCGAAAATTGGGACAGCCAAGGGAATTTCGGTTCAATGAGTCACACGTCTGAACGCTTTGACGCACAAGCAGCCCGTATCACATCGGGCAAAGGCTTTATCGCAGCTCTGGATCAGTCGGGTGGATCGACGCCAAAGGCGTTGCGTCTTTATGGCGTGGAAGAGTCCGAATACAACGGCGACGAAGAGATGTTCGGCGAAATCCACAAGATGCGCGCCCGTATCATCACGGCACCTGATTTCACGTCGGAAAAGGTTCTGGGGGCGATCCTGTTCGAACGCACCATGCGTGGCGACGTGGATGGTAAGCCGACAGCGGCTGCGTTGTGGGAAGACCGTGGCATTGTGCCCTTCCTGAAGATCGACAAAGGTCTGGAAGATAAAGCCAACGACGTACAGGTGATGAAACCGATGCCGGGTCTGGAAGACCTACTGGCAGAGGCGGCGGGCCATGGTGTGTTTGGCACCAAAGAACGCTCGGTCATCCATGCGGCGAATGCAGAAGGCATCGAGGCCGTTGTTGCCCAGCAGTTCGAAGTGGCACGCACTGTGATCGGCGCGGGTCTGGTTCCGATCATCGAGCCGGAAGTCGACATCCATTCCGACACAAAATCCGAAGCGGAAGCGATCCTGCATGACGCGCTGGCAAAGCATCTGGATACTCTGGCCGAGGGTCAGGACGTCATGCTGAAGCTGACGATCCCGAACCAAGCGGGCCTCTACGATGACCTGGCGGATCACGCGCGTGT
>CATNDK010000351.1 GCA_950096585.1 Thalassococcus halodurans
TCGCGGTGCTCCCTAGCGTTGCCAAAGGGTGTAGCTCAGCGATGGGGGGTCGACAAGGCAATGGGGCGTGACCGCGCCAGAATTTCGCACCCTAACGGGCGGATCGCACCGCCTCAAAGAACGCGCGGATCTTGGCGGGGTCCTTGACGCCCGGCGCGCTTTCGACACCCGAGGACAGGTCCAGCTGTTTCGCGCCGGTGCGCAGGATCGCAAGCGCCGCGTTTTCCGGCGTCAACCCACCGGCCAACATCCATGGCACGGTCCAGTATTTCTTGTCCCGCACCAATTGCCAATCAAACGCCAACCCGTTGCCGCCCGGCAGATCGGCGCCTTTTGGCGGTTTGGCGTCGATCAGCAACTGATCGGCCACCCGGGCGTAGACGTCGATTTGATCCATGTCGGAGGCTTCCGCGATGCCCACGGCCTTCATCACCGGCAGGCCGTAACGCGATTTCACCTGACGCACACGCTCGGGCGTTTCCTTGCCGTGTAGCTGGATCATATCCAGCGGCACCTTGGCCGTGATCTGATCTAACAGCGCATCGTCCGGATCGACGACCAAAGCGACCTTTGCCAGACCGATGGGCGCGGCCAAAGCCAGTTCCGCCGCCTGTTCGATTGTCACGTTTCGGGGCGATTTGGGAAAGAAGACAAACCCGCAATAGGCAGCGCCTGCTTCGGCGGCGGCGATCACCTCTTCGGGGCGTTTCAGACCACAAATTTTTACGCGCACGTCGGCCATGACTGGGCTGCTCTTTCAGATGATTGGTGTCAGATGGGGCGCAGACCCGATGGGGTCAATGCAAAACGGAAAAGGGGCGCATCGTTTGCGCCCCTGACCCGCTGTGGACTTCAGCTGGCTTGATCCAAAATCGCCAGCACTTCGTCCTTATCCTTATCGCGTTCTTTCTGGGTGCGCTTGAGTTCGCGCTGCAACTGGCGAACCTCGGTGCCTTTGCGTGCTGCTTCTGCACGGTGCTTGTGTTCACGCAGCCATTCCCAAACAAACCCGACCAACAGACCCGCGATGACACCGCCAAAGATGACGATGAACAACGGCAGGGAAATCTGCTGCTGGATGCCCAGCAGATCGGACAGACCTGTCGGCAGCAGTTGCAGGTTCACAAGTTCACGGTTGGCCAGAGCCACCGAAATCAGCACAAGCGCCAAGGCGCCCAAAAAGAAGTAGCGAATATACCGCATAGATTTGATTACTTTCCGTTCAGTCGATCACGAAGCAATTTGCCCGTCTTGAAGAAGGGTACATGCTTTTCCTCGACAGGAACAGACTCGCCCGTGCGTGGGTTCCGTCCCACACGCGCATCGCGCTTTTTAACCGAGAACGCACCAAACCCGCGCAACTCGACCCGGTCACCACGCGACATGGCATCGGTAATTTCATCAAAAATGGTATTCACGATGCGTTCGACATCGCGCTGGTACAAATGAGGATTATCGTCAGCAATTTTTTGAATGAGTTCGGATCTGATCATCCATCCCTCTCCCCGTGGCTTTTTTATATGTCACTGACTATAGGGGCGAATATGGCATTCGAAAACCGTGTGAATCGACGAAAGCGCTGAAATTACGTACAGAAAACAGCCCTTAAAGGCGGTCTGCCAAACGAATTGGCAGGTTATTCAAGATGCTGCTCTGCGGCATTGCCTTTGGCGATGGTGCCGATTCGCACAACACCATTGCCGGGTCCTTAGGCCGACCGCCTGACTGTCGCGGTGACAATGCCCATCAGAACCAACGCCGTGCCGCCCGCGCGTGTGACCCACTTGATCACATTTTGTCTGGCAATCTTTTGCCGCACGCGATCCGCCATCAACGCGTAGATAATCGCGTTGCTGCCCGCCAAGGCCACGAAGGTTGCTGTCAGAAAAGCAAACTGCGGAAGCAAGGCGCTATCCGCTGTGACAAACTGCGGCACGAAGGCGATGAAGAAGACGATGGATTTCGGGTTCAACGCTGTGACCGTGGCCGCATGGCCGAACATCCGCAGCCTGCTTTCATTTCTGGTTTGCGTCAGCCCACCCAATGTCGCGCCCTCGGCGCTGCGGAACATTTTCACGCCCAGATAAATAAGATACACAGCCCCGATCCATTTCAGCACCGTAAACGCGGTTGCCGAAGCCAGAACTAAGGCCCCCAGCCCCGCCAAAGACGCGGTCATGGCGATCAAATCCCCCACAGCCACGCCAAGCGCCGTCGCCAGCGCGGTTCTGCGCCCTTGGCTGATGGCATAGCTTAAAACCAGCAAAATGGTCGGCCCAGGAATGATCAACAAAACCATCGAGGCCGTGACAAACGTAATCCAAACAGTGAAATCCATGAATGCAATCTCCTTCAAGAGATGAGCAATCCACAGCTTGTCATCTTGGTCAACAGCACCAAAGACGCAAAAAGCCCCGTGGCGAACCACGGGGCTTTCTTATTGGTCGGTATCAGCTGAGGGTGACTTATTCGTCGCCCTTCAGAGCTGCGCCCAGGATATCGCCGAGCGATGCGCCGGAGTCGGACGAACCGTACTGTTCCACCGCTTCTTTCTCTTCTGCGATTTCGCGTGCTTTGATCGACAGACCCAGACGACGTGTCTTGGAGTCAACGTTTGTGACGCGAACGTCGATCTTGTCACCAACCGAGAAACGCTCGGGGCGCTGTTCGGCACGGTCACGGGACAGGTCGGAACGACGGATGAACGACTTCATGCCTTCGTATTCGACTTCTACGCCGCCGTCTTCGATCGCTGTTACTTCAACAGTGATGATCGAACCGCGCTTCACGCCGCCAACTGCGTCAGCGAACTTGTCGCCGCCCAGGTTCTTGATGGACAGAGAGATGCGTTCCTTGTCGGTGTCGACTTCGGAAACAACGGCCTGAACCATGTCGCCTTTGCGGTAGTTCTGGATCGCATCTTCGCCACGCTCGTCCCAGGACAGGTCGGAGAGGTGAACCATGCCGTCGATCTCGCCTTCGAGGCCGATGAACAGACCGAATTCGGTGATGTTCTTGACTTCGCCTTCGACAACGGTGCCGGCAGGGTGTGTCTCTGCAAAGACTTCCCACGGGTTGCGCATGGTCTGCTTGAGACCAAGGGAAACGCGACGCTTGGCGCCATCGATTTCCAGAACCATGACTTCGACTTCTT
>CATNDK010000352.1 GCA_950096585.1 Thalassococcus halodurans
GACATTGGCGTTGATCCGCGTGCTGCCCACCGGGAAGCCCGCCGGATGTTCTGGCAGGACTGATCCCTGACTTGCCAGACCTCTTCCTCTGGGCCGCTTCCGGGCGGCCCCTTTTTGCATAAAGGCGCATCAGCCCCCTTCCCCCCGCGCCCACAAGGTTTTAAAGAGCGCGCATCTGCCAAAGGGGATGACGACATGCAGGAACCGGCCATCACGCCCGAACTGATTGATGCACACGGGATCAAACCCGACGAATACGACCGCATCCTCGAAATCATCGGACGCGAACCCACCTTCACCGAACTTGGTATTTTCTCGGCGATGTGGAACGAACACTGTTCCTACAAATCGTCCAAGATCCACCTTCGCAAGCTGCCGACGACTGGCCCGCAGGTTATCTGTGGCCCCGGCGAAAACGCAGGCGTTGTTGATATCGGCGACGGTCAGGCAGTGGTTTTCAAAATGGAAAGCCACAACCACCCCTCTTACATCGAACCCTATCAGGGCGCGGCCACAGGCGTTGGCGGCATCCTGCGTGACGTATTCACCATGGGCGCCCGTCCGATCGCGGCGATGAACGCGCTCAGCTTTGGTGAAAAAGACCACAAGAAAACCCGCCAACTGGTTCACGGCGTCGTCGAAGGCGTTGGCGGCTACGGCAACTGCTTTGGCGTTCCGACAGTGGGCGGCGAAGTGCGCTTCCACAATGCCTACAACGGCAACTGTCTGGTCAACGCTTTCGCAGCCGGTCTCGCGGATGCTGACAAGATTTTCTACTCTGCCGCTTCGGGCGTCGGTCGCCCCGTGGTTTACCTCGGCGCGAAAACAGGTCGTGACGGCGTTGGCGGCGCGACAATGGCGTCGGCAGAATTCGACGACACAATCGAAGAAAAGCGCCCGACCGTTCAGGTTGGTGACCCCTTCACCGAAAAACGCCTGATGGAAGCCTGCCTTGAGCTGATGCAAACCGGCGCTGTGATTTCCATTCAGGATATGGGCGCCGCTGGCCTGACATGTTCCGCCGTGGAAATGGGCGACAAAGGTAACCTTGGCGTACGTCTGGACCTTGAAAAAGTGCCCTGCCGAGAAAACGGCATGACAGCCTATGAAATGATGCTGTCGGAAAGCCAGGAACGCATGTTGATGGTTCTGGATCCATCGAAAGAGGCCGAAGCTAAGGCTGTTTTCGACAAATGGGACCTCGACTTTGCCATCGTTGGCGAAACCATCGCCGAAGACCGCTTCCTGATCGTCCACAACGGCGAGGTCAAAGCCGACCTGCCGCTTAAGGCCCTGTCCGGCACGGCCCCAGAATATGACCGCCCGTGGGTTCCGACCCCTGCGGCCGCGCCTCTGGAAGATGCGCCCAGCATCAACGCGATTGAGGGTCTGAAAACCCTGATCTCTTCGCCGAACTACAGCTCGCGCGAATGGGTATACGAACAGTACGACAGCCAAGTCATGGCCGACACGATGCGCCAGCCCGGCTTCGGCTCTGGCGTGATCCGCGTACACGGCACCGACAAAAAGCTGGCGTTTACCTCTGACGTGACACCGCGCTATGTACGCGCGAACCCCGTTGAAGGTGGCAAGCAGGCGGTTGCAGAAGCGTTCCGCAACCTCTGCGCAGTGGGCGCTAAGCCTTTGGCAACAACAGACAACCTGAACTTCGGCAACCCCGAAAAGCCCGAGATCATGGGCCAGTTCGTGGGCGCGCTCGATGGTATCGGTCAGGCGTGTCTGGCGCTGGATATGCCCATCGTGTCCGGCAACGTTTCGCTTTACAACGAAACCGACGGTCAGGGCATTCTGCCCACGCCGACCATCGGCGCTGTTGGCCTGATCGCCGCTGATGAAGAGCCGATCCTCGGCTATGCCCGCGACGGTCACGTGGCCTTGGTTCTGGGTGAAACGGCTGGTCACCTCGGCCAGTCTGCGATCCTGTGCGAAGCGTTCGGTCGCGAAGACGGCGACGCACCGGCTGTCGATCTGGCAGCGGAGCGCGCCAACGGCGAATTCATCCGCGCGAACCGTGATCTGATCCGCTCTTGCACCGACCTGTCTGATGGCGGTCTGGCAATGGCTGCGTTCGAGATGGCAGAAGCCGCAGGCGTTGGTGTCAGCATTGATGCAGACGACACACCGACGCTCTTTGGCGAAGATCAGGGCCGCTACCTGATCGCCTGTAATTTCGACGCGGCCGAGGAACTGATGGCACGCGCCGCGCAAGCTGGCGTGACCCTGACCCACGTCGGCAAGTTCGCAGGCACAGACGTCAGCTTTGGCAAGGAAAGCGCATCGCTGGACGAACTGCGCGACCTGTACCGCGGTAGCTTTGCCAAGCATTTCGCGTAACAGCCGACCAATCCAAATCAAAAAGCCCCGTCAAATTGGCGGGGCTTTTTCTATTCGTTGATCATCGCCATCAGGCGGGCTTTTTCGCCCAGATCGTCGGGCCGTGAAATCGCTTCGGCCAAATCGGCCAAAGACTGGATCGAATGGCTGGCGCGGAAGCTGTCTACATGCGGCAGCATCTTTCTGATACCAGCAGCCTTGGGCGCGAAACCGTCCCAACGCAGCAGCGGGTTCAGCCAGATCAGACGGCGCGAGGACAGATGCAGACGCTGCATTTCCTTTTCCAGATCCCCCTCTGGATCACGATCCAGACCATCGGTGATCAGAAGAACGACAGCACCCTGCCCCATAACACGCCGCGACCAATCACGATTGAAGCTGTGCAGGCATTCGCCGATCCGCGTGCCGCCTTCCCAATCCTGCGCCTCTGCGCCCGCCGCCTTCAATGCCGCATCCACATCGCGGGTCGCCAAATGGCGCGTGATGTTGGTCAGACGCGTGCCAAAGGTAAAGGCATGGACCTTGGCCCAGCCCGCACCTTTCTGGTTGGCGACGGCATGAAGGAAGTGCAAAACCATCCGGCTGTACTGGCTCATGGATCCCGAGATATCGCATAGGACCACAAGGTTCGGCCAACGTGGCCGCGGCTCTTTCAAGGCCAGTTTCTGTAACTCGCCCCCTTGGCGCATCGCGCCACGGATCGTGCGCCGCCAATCGGCCTGCCGCCCGTGGGTAGATGCCTTGCCTCGGCGCGATTTGATCGGCTTTACCGGCAGTTCCAAACTAGCAATGATG
>CATNDK010000353.1 GCA_950096585.1 Thalassococcus halodurans
GCGCTACCTCGCATACCCCTATCCAGCCGGAGACGGAGCACAAAGGCTCACAGCTCAGACCGGAAAGGGGGATGACACCTGAAAGCGAATCACGAGGTCCACGAGACGTCAGCAGAAGCGGCGGCAGCTGGACAAAAGTCGGGCTGTCGCCGCACGTCTGCGGGCTGTACATCGTGATGGCTTGCACCGACCCCGATGCGCCGAAACATCAGCGTCACACGATGTTCGTGATGGATGCCGACACGCCGGGTATCGAAGTGCTGCGCGCCATGCAGGTGTTTGGCGCTGACGATGCACCGCACGGTCACATGCACCTGCGGTTCACCGATGTGCGCATCCCCGCCAAGAACATTGTTCTGGGCGAAGGGCGCGGGTTCGAGGTTGCTCAGGGCCGTCTGGGGCCGGGCCGTATCCACCACTGTATGCGTGCCATCGGTCAGGCCGAAAAGGCGCTGGAACTGATGTGTACCCGTGGCCTGTCGCGCGAAGCATTCGGCAAACCTATTGCCGAGCTTGGGGCAAACTATGACATCATCGCGAACGCGCGAATGGAGATCGAAATGGCCCGTCTGCTGTGTCTGAAAGCGGCGTGGATGATGGACAGCGCCGGTGTGCGCGCGGCCCAGCCGTGGATTTCCAAGATCAAGGTCATCGCACCCTTGATGGCCGGTAAGGTGATTGACGAGGCGATGCAGCTTCATGGGGCCAAGGGCATTTCGCAGGATATGACGCTGTCCCATATGTGGACCCACGTGCGCACGCTGCGCTTTGCGGACGGCCCCGATGCGGTACACCGCCGTCAAGTCGCACGGGCGGAGCTGCGGAAATACACGCAGGCCAACGTCTGATGGCGGACATTGATCTAAGCAGCGTCGCTGCGTGGATGACAGACAATGTCGCGGGCTTTGAAGGCCCGCTGACGGCGAAAAAATTCGACGTGGGGCAGTCCAACCCGACGTTCCTGCTGGAAGGGCCCAAGGGGTCATACGTTCTGCGCCGCAAACCGCCGGGTGTGTTGCTTAAATCGGCGCACGCGGTGGACCGTGAATTCCGCGTGCAAAGCGCGCTGGCGGATACCGATGTGCCGGTACCGCAGATGCTGGCGCTGTGTGAGGATGACGCCGTCACCGGATCGGTGTTCTACGTGATGGAACACGTGAAGGGCCGCAATATCGACGACCCGTCGATGCCGGACGCCACAAACGCCGAACGCGAGGCGATCATCACCGAAATGGCCCGTGTGTTGGCCGCGATCCATTCGGTCGATCTGGAATGGGTCGGCCTGTCCGATTACGGCCCGCCCGGAAACTATTACGAACGCCAACTGGCCCGCTGGACCAAGCAATACCGCGCATCCGAAACCGATAGCATTCCCGCGATGGAGACGTTGATCGACTGGCTGGGTGCCGAGATGCCCGAGGACGACGGCCAGCGCACGCTTGTCCATGGGGACTACCGCATCGACAACATGCTGTTCGCTAAGGATGGCACGGAATGCTTGGCTGTTCTGGATTGGGAACTGTCCACCTTGGGCCATCCCTTTGCCGATCTCGCAGGTGTCATCATGCAGTGGCAGATGCCTGTCGGACCTGAGGGCCGCGGCCTTGCCGGTGTGGATCGGGCCGCGATTGGCCTGCCTTCGGATGATGCGTTCGTGGACTTGTACTGCCAGATGCGCGGCATCAACTGGCCTGACCGCTTCGGCTACTACGTTGCCTTTGCCTTCTTCCGTATGGCGGCGATCCTGCAAGGCGTTAAGAAACGTGCGCTTGACGGCAATGCGTCCAACCCCGAAAAGGCATTACGACTGGGGGCTTATGTGCCCCGTTTTGCCGAAATGGGGCTGGAGGCCCGCGCCTGATGACAGAACTCGACCCGCGTTTTCACGAACCGCCCTATAACTTCGCCGCCCATCTGGGAATGCGCATGGTGGACTGGAAAGAGGACTATGCGCGGTTCGAGATTGATCTGGAAGATGTGCATTCGAACCGCCACGGCAACCCGCACGGCGGCGTGCATGCGTCGCTTCTGGATACGGTCATGGGCTATGCCGGATGCTGGACGGGTGATCCCGACGTGCAGCAAATGGCGCTGACGCTGTCGTTGAACGTGCAGTATCTGTCCCGCCCGCTGGGCAAGACATTCATCGGTGAAGGCTGGCGTACAGGTGGGGGCAAATCCACCTTTTTCGCCGAAGCCACCGTCAAGGATGAAACAGGCGAATTGATCGCCAAGGGAACAGGCGTGTTCCGCTACCGCAAACGGTAAAGGCGCGGCTTACAGCGCGCCTTCTGCCGCCGCGCGGATGGCGCGGATGTTGTCGCCATAAGGCGCTGGGTTGCTGACCGACCCGCCACGGAACGCGGCCGATCCTGCAACCAGAACATCGGCACCGGCAGCAGCCACCAAAGGTGCCGTGGTCGGATCAACACCACCGTCGATTTCGATGTGGATTTCACGATCGCCGATCATGCTGCGCAGCTTGCGTACTTTGTTGGTCATGTCGATGAACTTCTGACCGCCAAAACCGGGGTTCACTGTCATCACACAGACCAAATCGGTCAGGTCCAGCAGGTGTTCAACCGCCTCGGCAGGGGTGCCGGGGTTCAGTGCGACGCCAGCCTTGCAACCCGCCGCACGGATGGCTTGCAGCGTGCGGTGGATGTGGGGGCCTGCCTCAACATGCGCGGTGATGATGTCGGCACCGGCCTGTGCGAAGGCGTCGATATAGGGATCAACCGGCGCAATCATCAGGTGCACGTCCATGACGGTTTTGATGTGCGGGCGGATCGCGGCGCAGGTGGTCGGGCCAAAGCTGATGTTCGGCACAAAGTGACCGTCCATGACGTCAACGTGGATCCAGTCAGCGCCCTGCGCTTCGATGGCATCGATTTCCGCGCCGAAATTGGCGAAATCGGCAGCAAGGATGGACGGGGCGATTTTGATGGAACGGTCGAAGGTCATGGGATTCTCCATTGGCTTGGCGCGCTGCTATCAGTAACCGGCGGTGCGGTCTACCACATGGAGCAGACCCGCGCCTGTTTCGTTACGATGAATGTTCATGGCCACCACTTGTGCCGCTGTTTTGGGACGTGTCGCCGACGCGATATG
>CATNDK010000354.1 GCA_950096585.1 Thalassococcus halodurans
CGCCGTCTAGCTGCCGCAGTTGCCGGAGTAGGTGTCGCAGAAGCAAAGTTGTACCCATCGGTCACTTTATCTGGCTCGGTGACAGCGGCAAACCCGTCAGAATGGTCCTTTGGTCCAGCACTTTCATTGCCCATCCTCAACCAAGGTCCGCTACGCGCTAGGCGAGATGCGGCTATTATTTCAGCCACGACCGCCGAACTGGAATGGCGTGCACAGGTGTTGGCCGCGGTGGAAGATGTGCAAAAAACTCAAAGTGAATTTACACGAAAACAAAGAGAGGTGGCCGCATTGCGCGCTGCTCAACGATCAAGGGATCGTACTCTTCAGTTGAGCCGCAAAGTTTTTGAACTGGGAGAACTGAACTTACCAGACCTGTTGGACGCCGAACGATTTGCAAACGCAGCACGCATATCCCTCGCAGCAGCAGTAAGAGATTTGGCCCAATCGTGGTCAGCACTTATGGTGGCGACTGGTCGTGGATGGGGCGACGTAAGCTAAAATTGGCGTTCTCTACCTTGATGCAGCAGATCAAGGCGCGCTCATCGCGGCACGTGCAGATTGAGTTTCCCGAATTGCGCAAACGATACTGGGGAACGCTATTTTGGGCACGTGGATTCTTTTCGACCACGTCAGGGAATGTCACCGACGATGTCATCCTCCAGTATCTGGAATTATATTCCAAACGCGAAACTATCTGCATCAGCCTATAGTACTCATCTTTTGACCGGAGATGCGTTGTATTGACCCAAAGTACGGCCGCAAGGGAGCACGCACCGTCAAACAGCCGTGCACCTTTGCCTGCGCATCAGAACATATATGCCCTAAGCCTTCTTTACAGATTTTGCCTTCGTACCATGCTCGTGGACCGTTTCGACAAGTGAATGATGCCCACCTTGTCTGGGCGCAAACCAGCGGTGCAGGGCGGGCATGACCAGTAGGGTCAGCACGGTTGACGAAACAAGCCCCCCGGTTACCACAGTGGCAAGCGGGCGTTGGACCTCGGCACCGACGCCGGTGGCGAAGAGCAATGGTGCCAGCCCAAGTGCCGTCGTCATGGCGGTCATCAGGACCGGACGCGCGCGCAGCCCTGCGGCCTCAATGGCCAAAGCCTCCAGATTGCGACCGGCGCGCGCAAAATCATCCATGAAACTGACCAATACCATACCGTTGCCCAACGCGATGCCGAACAATGCGATAAACCCGACAGTAGCAGGCACCGACACCGGCAACCCTGTCAACCAGAGCGCCATCGCACCACCCGTCAGCGCCAAGGGGATATTCAACAGGATGAGGATCGCTGATTTCAGGCGACCAAAGGTTACCAGAAGGATCAGCAGAACGATGCCCAACGTAATCGGAATAACCACTTTGAAACGGGCATTCGCCTGTTGCTGAAGCTCGAATTGGCCGCCCCAGACCAAACGATACCCGGGCGGTAGATCCAACTGAGCGTCCGTCAACGTCTGCGCTTCGGCAACGAAAGAGCCGATATCGCGACCGCGCACGTTGGACTGGACCGTGATGAAGCGTTCGCCATCTTCGCGTGTGATCTGGCGTGGACCGATTACAGTTTCGATATTGGCCACTGTGTCCAGCGGCACCCGTGCGCCCGAAGGCGATTCCAGCACGATGCGTCTGATCGCCTCCGGTGTGTCGCGGCTTTCTTCGTCAAAACGCACCATTATCGGAAACTGTCGCACGCCCTCGAACAGTGATCCGGCTTCGGCCCCGCCGACGGCTGCACGCAGCCCATCCAACGCGTCCTCAACATCAAGCCCGTAGCGACCAAGGGCTGACCGATCCACGGTTACCACAAGTTGCGGCGCACCGGTGATCTGGTCGGCCTGTACCTCGGCAGAACCCTCAACCTGTTGCAGGAGTGATTGCAGGACTTGTGATCGCTCCAACAGAATTTCGGAATCCGGTCCAAAGATTTTGACGGCCAGTTCGGCGCGTGTGCCGGTCAGCAATTCATCAACAGCCATCGCGATGGGTTGGCCGATATTTACCACAATCCCCGGAAAGCTTTCCAGATCTTCCGAAATCGCCGTGCGCAAACCTTCGGCAGACAAGCCGGGCCGCCACTGATCGACCGGGTTCAACTCGATGAAGGCTTCGGCGCTGTTGGTCGGGTCAGCATGCGCGCCAACCTCACCACGCCCAATACGGGTCACGATGGACTTGATTTCAGGAAAATTCTTTAACAGCCGCTTTTCCACAAGCGTCGTCGTCTTCGTCCCTTCGGTAAGCGAAATCGAGGGTGCCATGGTGACGCGCATCAGAATATCGCCTTCCTCCAACGATGGCGTAAATTCGGAACCAAGTCGCGATCCTGCAAAACCGCCCACCGCCAAAAATATGCCGCACAGGACGATGGCGAAAAAACGGTTACGGACAAAGAACCCGGCCGCACCACTGACCATCGCGACAGTCCGCCCCGGCTTGTCAGGGGCCTTCTTGCCGGATCGGCGCATCACCGAAAAGGCCATGGAAGGCGCAATCAGGGCCGCATAGAACAGCGATCCGGTCATGGCGAGTGCAGCCGATGCCGCCAAGGGCCGGAAGGTTTTGCCCTCAACCCCTTGCAGCGAGAAAAGCGGCAGGAAAACAACGATAACCACGGCAACCGCCGCCACCAGAGGTGCGATTACCTCGGCGGTAGATCGGGCAACCAACATACGCGGCTCTTCAGAGCCGTCATCTTCCTCAAAACTGCGATCCACGTTTTCAGAGATAACAATCGCCCCGTCGACCATCATCCCGATGGCGATGGCGACCCCTCCTAATGACATCAGATTGGCGCTGATGCCGAGCACGTACATTGCGATAAACGCAAAACCTACGGAAAACGGGATCGACAGGACCACAATCAGACTGGGACGCCAGCCGCCCAGGAAGACAAACCCCCCCAACGCTACGAGCACAGCCCCCTGCCACAACGCCGTCGTGACGGTTGCGGAGGCCTTGTTTACCAGCGTTCCCTGATCATAGTAGGGGACCGCCAGTACACCATCCGGCAGGCTTGCGTTGATTTCCTCAAAGCGCTTCTGGACCCGCGCGATGACATCGGATGTGTTGGGGCCATAAAGTTTCAGAACCAA
>CATNDK010000355.1 GCA_950096585.1 Thalassococcus halodurans
GGCTGGGTCAACATCTTCAACCCCGGTGACGATTTCCGCACCTTCCTTGAAGGTCAGGAAAAAGAAATCGGCGACCTGATGAAAACTCTGGGCTTCCTCTAAGTCCTGAACGTTTCACAACGGTTTTGGGGCGGCACAGGCTGCCCCAAAATACCTACACACCTTTCGACATTCCTGGGGAGGGATCGTCATGGCGCTTGATCGTTGGATCGCGCGGGTATTCGTCGGGTTCTGTTGCATCTACGGATATCTAGCTTTCTTCACTATGGACCACCTGTTGCCGCCGTTCATGCAGCGCAATCCGGTTTGGCCATCTACGTTTCCGAAGCTGCTGGCAATCGGCGGCTGTATCGTCGGCTTGGTCGTGCTTTTGGGTTTGGAAACACCCGAAAATGAAAGTGAACCTTCCGCAAGCGACATCAACTATCGTCGTCTGCACGAATACAACTTGGGTCAGGCGCTTTTGCTGATTGGCTTGATGGTATGTTACGCTCTGGCGCTGCGTCCTGCTGGGTTCCTGATTTCCACCACGGTCTTCCTCGTCGCGGGAAGCTTTGTTCTGGGCGAACGCAAATGGCACGTGATGCTGCCCGTCGCGCTGATCGCTGCCGGTTCGATCTGGTATCTCGTGCAAGAAGTGCTGGGCATCTTCCTGCGTCCGTTTCCGTACTTCATGGGGGTCTGAGGCATGCTTGAAGGTATTATGATTGGCCTGTCGGCCGCATTCTCGATCCAGAACCTGTTGATGGTTGTCGCGGGCTGTCTGATCGGCACATTCATCGGGATGTTGCCGGGCCTTGGCCCGATGTCCATCATCGCGATTATGATCCCTGTGGCGATCACCTTGGGTGATCCGACTGCGGCACTGATCCTTTTGGCTGGTGTATATTACGGTGCTATCTTTGGCGGCTCGACATCGTCGATCCTGCTGAACGCACCGGGGGTTGCCGGAACGGTTGCTACCAGTTTCGATGGTTATCCAATGGCCCTGAAAGGCGAGGCCGGCAAAGCGCTGACGATTGCCGCTGTGGCAAGCTTTGCGGGCGGCACCATTGGTGCGATCCTGCTGATGATCTTTGCGCCGATGCTGTCCACCGTGGCGCTGCTGTTCCATTCGGCTGAATACTTTGCGCTGATGGTTGTGGGCCTGTCTGCTATTGCGGCGTTCGCGGGCACAGGCCAAGTGGCCAAAGCGCTGATGATGACCATCCTTGGTCTGATCCTTGCCACCGTTGGCGAAGGCGCGCTGTTCAACATGCCTCGCTTTACGTTGGGCCTGATGGATCTGCAGTCGGGTATTTCGTTCATCACTCTAGCGATGGCGATGTTTGCCTTGCCCGAAGCGATGTTCCTTGTTCTGAACCCCGCGCGCGGTGCGACAGGCAAAAGCAGCGAGATTTCGAACCTGCGCTTTACCAAGGACGAAGCCAAGATCATGGCGCCCGTCATTGGACGTCAGTCTGTTCAGGGTTTCTTCATCGGCGTTCTTCCGGGCGCGGGCGCAACAATCGCGTCGTTCCTTGGCTACGCGGTCGAACGCAACATCGCCAAAGGTGAGGCACAGGCTGAGTTCGGCAAAGGATCGGTTCGTGGCTTGGCCGCGCCGGAAGCCGCCAACAACGCCGCGTGTACGGGTTCCTTTGTTCCGCTCCTGACGTTGGGTATTCCGGGCTCTGGGACTACAGCGATCCTGTTGGGTGCTTTGATCGCGCTGAACGTGACGCCGGGGCCGCGTTTGATGACAGACACGCCGGAAATCTTCTGGGCTGTCATCATCTCGATGTTCATCGGCAACCTTGTTCTGCTGATCCTGAACCTGCCTTTGATCCCGTACATCGCAAAGATCCTTGCTGTTCCGCGTAACTTCCTGATCCCGTTCATTTTGTTCTTCACCCTGATGGGAGCCTATATTGGCCAGAACAATGCGACAGAACTTCTGATCCTTGTTGGTCTGGGTGTTGTCGCAACGATCCTGCGGTTTGCGGATTTCCCGCTGGCACCCCTGCTGATCGGGTTCATTCTGGGCACAATGCTGGAAGACAACTTTGCCCGCTCGATGCAGCTTTACCGTGGTCTGGACTTCATCCTTGAGCGTCCGATGACATTGGGTCTGTTGGTGCTTGCTGCGGTCTTGGTTCTGTTGCCCAGTTACCGTGCAAGACGCGCCCGTCGCCGCGCCGAAGGTGTTGCAGATGGGGATTGATGAAAACAAAAGCGGGTCGCCAGTTGGCGGCCCGTTGTCCGATGTGGTGGTGCTTGATCTGACGAACGTTCTGGCGGGCCCGTTTGCCTGCCACCAGTTGGCGCATATGGGCGCGGACGTGATCAAGGTTGAGGCCGTGAAAAGCGGCGATCTGGCCCGTAATCTGGGGGCTGATCCGGAACTAAGCGCGGCTGGAATGGGTATCAGCTTTCTGGCCCAGAACCCCGGTAAACGGTCGATCACCCTGAACCTGAAAGACCCACGTGGCAAAGAGGTGCTAAGGCGTCTTGTCGCCAAAGCCGATGTGCTGGTCGAAAATTTCCGCCCCGGCGTGATGGCGCGTTTGGGTTTGGATTACGATGTTTTGAAAGAGGCAAATCCCGCGCTGATCTACTGCGCGATTTCCGGTTTTGGTCAGGATGGCCCGTGGTCGAAACATCCCGCATATGACCAGATCATTCAGGGTGTGTCCGGCGTGATGTCGGTTACTGGCGATGCGAAAAGCGCGCCCACGCGTGTGGGTTATCCGATCGGTGATACGATTGGCGGGCTGACTGCTGCGATGATGATTTGCGGCGCTTTGAATGCCAAGGATCGTGGCTGCTTTATCGACGTGTCGATGTTGGATTCCGTTCTGGCGACAATGGGCTGGGTCGTGTCGAACTATATGATCGGTGGCGTCGTTCCACAGGCGAATGGCAATGAAAATCCGACCTCGGCACCCTCTGGTGCATTCCAGTGTGCCGATGGTCTGGTGAACATCGCGGCCAATAAGGATGAACAATGGGTTGCTCTTGCACGGCATCTTGGGCGCGACGATCTGCTGGATCGGCCCGAATACGCGACGCGCGAGGATCGTAAGGCGAACCGCCTGCG
>CATNDK010000356.1 GCA_950096585.1 Thalassococcus halodurans
CCCGCCAATACGCCAAACGGCAACGTACGTGGTTCCGCGCCAATATGGGCGACTGGCGCCATATCTCGGCTACCCGGAAGGAGGCGGCATGACTGGTCCTGCTTTCCTGCGCAAACCCTCACGCATAAACGATGCGCCCCCGACGGAACAGGACATTCGCTGCCAGAACTTGGCCCAATTCACCGGCGGCGAGGCTTGGCGGTTGTCCGACCTGCATGACCGCAAGGACGATTTGCTGATCTGGATCACCCGTGGACAAGGCCGCGTCACCGTAAATGGCGTGCGTCGCGGTATCGGGGCGCACAACGCTATGGTTCTGCCCTCTGGCACATTGATGTCGCTGGAACTTGGCCCCCAGTCACTTGCTCAGGTGGTGCAATGCCCGACCGGTTTGCTGGATCCTAATAATAAAGGCGCGAAACATTTGCGCATTCGGGATTCTCTGGGACAAGCGGAACTCACCGGAGAGATCGAGGCCATGCAGCGCGAAATCTCTTTGGCGCGTCCTTTCCTCTATAAGGCTTTAGAAGCGCACATGCGTCTGATCTCGGTCTGGATTGCGCGGCAAGAGGCGAATGGCGCATTGGATGCCCCCAAGGAAACCGCAGCCCAACGCCTTGTGAAACGCTACGCGGCAAAGGTGGTTCAGAACTACACAACAGATATGGTCATGGCGGATTATGCCGAGGCGTTGGACGTCACCCCGACCCATCTGACGCGGGTGTGCCGCTCAACATGTGGCAAGACCGCCGCCGATATGTTGGTCGAACGGAAACTGTACGAAGCCCGCCGCATGTTGGCCCAGCCTAAGATCGAAGTGAAGGAAATCGCCAAATCACTAGGCTTTGGCAGCGCCGCCTATTTCACGCGCTTTATCCAGTCGCACCTTCGGATGTCGCCCACCGCCTATCGCAAGGCCGCGCTTAAGAAGCCGGCAAATGTGACTGCGTTGTAATGACGATGCGGCATCCCCTTGCCCGTGCCTGTCAGGCCGATTTCCGAAACGGGTATATAGATCGCCGTGAATTCCTGACGCGTGCTACGGCTTTGGGTGTGTCCTCTGCCGCCGCGCTTGCCGCCACCGGCTTGCCTGTTCAGGCGTCACAGGCCAGACGGCAGGGTGGCACCCTGCGCATCCAGCAAGAGGTACGCGCCCCCAAAGACCCGCGCACCGCGGACTGGTCGGAAATCGCAAACCTCACTCGGGGCTGGCTTGAGTATCTGGTCGAATATCAGCGCGACGGAACGCTACGTGGCATGCTGCTCAGCCATTGGGACGTGAACGATACCGCGACCGAATACACGCTTCATATCCGCCCCGATGTGCGCTGGAATACGGGCGACGCGTTCACCAGCGCGGATGTTTTACACAACTTCGCCTATTGGTGTGATCGTTCCGTGCTGGGAAACGTCATGGCGGCGAGCCTGTCGGTACTGGTTGATCCCGACACCGGGCGCCTTGTCGAAGGCGCGGTGACAGCCTTGGACGATCTGACAGTCCGTATCACACTGCCCAAGCCTGACGTGGCGCTGATGGTGTCATTGGCGGATTATCCCGCCGCCGTTGTTCCGCAAGGGTTTGATCCCGCAACGATGCTCGACCATCCTGTCGGTACCGGCCCCTTCCGCCCCGTCCAAATCGACGTCGGTCAGATCGCCCGTCTGGAACGCCATCCCGATCATCTCTGGTGGGGACAGGAATTGGCGGACTGGGGGCCGGTCACGCTGGATGCGATCGAATTTCATGATCTGAGCACCGACCCTGCAAACTGGATCGACGCCATCCGCGAAGACCGCGTTGATATGCTCTATGAAAACGTCGGGCCCTTTATTGCCGAGGCAGACGCCTTGGGCTGGACCAAGTCCGAGGTTGAAACCGCCGCAACAGTGGTCCTGCGTGGCAGTCAGATTGCAAAGATCGGCGATGACACGCCCTATGGCAATGCCGATGTCCGCCGCGCGCTGCAATTGGCGATCGACAACGCGATCTGCCTTGAACTGGGCTATGGCAACCGTGGAAAAGTCGCGGCCAATCACCATGTCGCGCCAATACAGCCGGATTATGCCGACATAGGACCAGTGACCTACGATCCCGCCAAAGCCAAGCAACTTATGGACTCTGCGGGATTTGTGGATTTTGAGCATGAGGTCTTTACCGTCGACGACGGCCTGACACGGCGCACGGGCGAAGCTGTTGTTGCATTACTGACTGACGCGGGCATCAAGGCGAGACTGACACATGTTCCCGGTTCGCGGTTCTGGGCAGACTGGAAAACCTTTCCCTTGTCCATCACCGAATGGAACCACCGTCCCTTGGGCATCCAGACCCTGAACCTTGCCTACCGAAGCACCGCCGCTTGGAATGAAACCGGCTACAGCAATCCTAAGTTCGACGCACTGCTGGACGAGGCGCTATCGCTACCCGATGCGGCCACACGTCAGGGCGTGATGGAGAAACTTGAGAATATGCTTCGGGACGATGCTGTGATCGTACAGCCCTACTGGCGGTCTTTATTCCGGCATACACGACCGAATGTCGTCGGGGCCGAAATGCACCCCGATTTCACCATTCCGCTTTATCGGTTGGGTTTTGCCGACTAGGACAGCTTCTTAGCTGCCCCAGATCACTTTGACGTAGTTCTTCGTCTCACGGTAAGGCGGCACACCGCCGTGCTTGATCACAGCGCCGGGGCCAGCGTTGTACGCGGCCAGCGCAAGACGCCAGGATTTGAACGTCAGGAACTGCTGTTTCAGATAGCGTGCGCCACCTTCAAGGTTCTGCGCCGGATCCTTGGGATTCACACCCAGACTGCGCGCAGTCTGCGGCATCAACTGGGCCAGTCCCAAGGCCCCTTTATGAGACTGGGCGGCAGGGTTCCAATTGCTCTCTTGCTGCACCAAACGCAGGAAAAGATCCTCGGGAACACCATTTGCACGCGCTGCACTGCGGGCCACCTCAAGATACTCGCCACGATAACTGCCCCGGTAAATGGGCAAGACATCATCCTTGAGACTGTCTGGTTTCAGTCGTTCTGAGCCGCGGTACTGGCTGGCGCCGCGGGGGTCCAAAAATTT
>CATNDK010000357.1 GCA_950096585.1 Thalassococcus halodurans
GGCATCCCCGGCACAGTGGCCAACACGCCGCCGCCCGAACCGGTTCTGGGCGATGAGGTCAATCAAGCGGACCAGACCGTTGCGAACGGCAACATGTCCAAATCCGAAACCCGCAACTATGAAGTCAGCCGTCGTGTTGAAACAATCCAGCCAGAAAGCGCCGTGATCAGACGGGTCAACGCTGCGGTTCTGCTGCGCACGCCCACGCCCGAAGATCCAGAAGCCCCCGCGACATTCCCCGCCGAAACGCTGGCCGAAATCGAACGTCTGACCAAAGGTGCCGTGGGCTTTGAAGACGGCCGCAACGACGTTGTTATCGTGTCGTCCAGCCCCTTTGTGGATGTCGAAATGGTCGAAGCCACACCTGTATGGCACGAAGCAAGCTGGCTTCCCACTGCCGGCCGCATTCTGGCGCAGATCGTGATTTTTGGCATCATCACACTGGGCGTACTGCGCCCGTTGCTGAACCGTCTACTGCCGCCGGTGCAGGACAATTCGACCACTGCTATGAACATTTCCGAATCCGTCGAAGTCGGCCCGGGAGAAACGCTGTCCACTCTGCGTGCCAAACTGGACGAGGTCGCACCTGATGCCGAAGACCTGAACGGTGCGCTCAGCTATGAGGAAAAAATCAAGCTTCTTAAGGGTCTTGCCGAAAGCGAAAGCCCGCGCATCGCCACAGCTTTCCAGAACATGATCGCCTCTGATCAGGAAGTCACCACATGAAGGCCGCCGCGATGAGTGAACTTGATATCACAACCCTGACCGGCGTTCAGAAGGCTGCGATCCTGATGATGCTGTTTGGCGAAAAGGCCGCCGCGAACGTTCTGAAATCCATGAGCCCGCATGAAGTACAGGAACTGGGCGCGGCCATGTACACCGTGCGCGGTGTCAGCCATGAAACCGTAAACGCGGTGCTGGACGAATTCTTTGACGGGCTACGCCGACAGACGGATGTGGGCATCGGCGCAAACGCCTACGTGCGCAACGTCCTGACCGGCGCGCTTGGCGCGGATAAGGCGCAATCGGTTCTCAGCCGCATTACTCCAGCCAGCAGCGAACGCCCGATCGAGATTCTGGACTGGATGGATCCCTCCGCCATTTCCGAGCTGATCATCGACGAACACCCACAGATCATGGCGCTGGTGATTGCGTCGTTGGATTACAGTCAGGGTGCCGAAGTACTGAAAATCCTGCCCGAAGATTTCCAACCCGAAATCGTACGCCGCATCGCCAACCTGCAAACCGTCCAGCCGGACGCGCTGCGCGAGTTGGAAGAAGTCATGCAGCGCAAGTTCAAGGCCAACACCACTTTGCGCGCATCTCAGATCGGCGGCGTGAAGGCCGCTGCGCGGATTATGAACTTTACCCGTCAGGACATGGAACAGCGTATCCTCAAGGACATCAAGAAGGACGACAAGGAACTTATGGAGTCGTTGCAGGACAACATGTTTGTCTTCGACAACCTCATCAAATCCGAAGACCGGTCGCTTCAGACGCTGCTGCGCGAAATCGATCAGGACGTTCTTATCCTCGCTCTCAAGGGCGCAGACGATGCCCTGCGAGACAAGCTGTTGGGCTGTGTGTCCAGCCGTGCTGCGCAGACCATTCTGGAAGAAATGGAAAACATGGGACCTGTGCGCCTGACCGCCGTTCAGGAAGCACAAAAGCAGGTCATTTCGGTCGCCCGCCAGATGGCGGATGCGGGAACGATCACGCTCGCCGGTCGCGGCGGGGAACAGATGGTGTAAGGCATGACAGAGACAGCGCCCAAAACCCTTGGTCACGAAGACATCCTAAGCCTGATCCGCGAAGCAGAAGGCCGGTTCAAACCCCGCGCCCCCCTGTCGACACAGCCCGAAGGCGAAGATACCGGCAGCTTCCGTCAACGTTCGCCCTATGCCCGCGTCGAGGACAGTGCATTTGGCGCCGCGCCAGAGCCCACAGAAAAGTCAATTCTAAGCGCTATCCACGACGGGCTAGTGGCCCAGTCTGCCGACCAAGCGGATCAGCCGCCAGCTGAACCATCCGATTTCACCCCTGCCCCGCCAGCGCCCGAGATCGATCTGGAAGAGCTGCGCGCCTCAGCCTTCGAGGAAGGCCGTCGCCAAGCAATGGCCGAAATGCAGGACGAAGTCGCGCAAGCTTTGGAAAAAGGCCGCGAAGAAGGCCGTAGCGAAGCCGCCGCCGTTGTCGCCGAAGCCCGCGATATTTTTCTGGCCGCAACAAATGCCCTGAACGACGTGGCCGAAAGCGACTTGTTCGCAGGCTTTGCCACACAATTGACAGACGCGATCCACAGCCTTGCATCCCAACGTGCGGGGCAGGAAATCGACAAGTCGCCCAAACTGTTCAGCCGCCGGATCGAAAAGCTGGCGGAAAAGGTCGCGCGCGCGTCGGAAGACCTGACCATTGCCTTTCACCCCGACGACCTATCTGCCATCGGCCCCTACCTTGAGGCAGGTTCACACCTGTCCGAGGCACGCCTGAAGGTCGATATGAACCTGCAGCGTGGAGACGTGAAAATCGACGCGGGATCAATCGGGCTGCGGGATATTCTGGGGGACCGCAAATGAACGCGATCCTGAACAAACTCAGCCGCGTTGTTGCCGATGCCGCTGGCCCCATCCAGCCGGTTCTGACAGGCACAGTGCACCGCTATGACGGGTTGATCCTTGAATGCGCGGGCTTTCCAGCCAGCCCGGGAACCTTGTGCCATATCGACACAGAAGACGGACGTGGCGTGCATGGCGAGGTGGTCGGGTTCTCTGATGGCCGCAACCTTCTGTTTCTGGACGAACCAGGCGCGCAGATCGCCGTGGGCGCACAGGTCAAACGCGTGGGCGACGGGCATACGGCCTGTGTCGGCGACAGTCTTCTGGGCCGTGTGATCGACGCCGAAGGCGCGCTGCGCGACCTCTCGGCCCATGTGCCCGACATCACGGGCGCCACGCTCGACGAGGCCACGCTCGACCGGCTCCGCGCGCTCGACCCGGCCGAACTGCCCCCCGTCGCCGGCACCCC
>CATNDK010000358.1 GCA_950096585.1 Thalassococcus halodurans
GTGGCCTCATTCCGTTTGATCAGCAGTGGCAATTGGTCAGGCGTTACATTGCTGGCTGGCACAAGAGCCGTCGCGCCCATGGTCCATGGGTCCATCAGGCCAGTGCCCAAGGTGAACGTCCAGTTGAACGCCCCTGCATGACAAAGGCGGTCCTCCGGTGTCAGGCCGTACCAGCCCTTCATCATCATCTGACGCGCCCAGATCGCGCGATGTGCATGACCCACGGCACGAGGGACGCCAGAGGTGCCTGATGTGAAGACGATATAGCCAAGGCGTTCAGGATCGCCGAAATGGTAATCAGCCGCTGGCAGGTCGCGCCACTGATGCAGTGTCTGTTGATCGAATGCTGGGATACCCAGTTCGGGGCAGGGCGTGGTTTCATCCCTGACAACACAGGCCAAATCCAGAACCTTGGACATCTTTTCGATCTCGGGCGCTGTCAGCTGGGCCGAGGTGGGCACAGGCACCAGACCTGCCGCCAAGGCCCCCAGAAACGCGATTGGAAAATCAACTGTATTGCCCAGCCGCATCAATACCTGTTGGCCCGGTGTCAGGCCCTGATCCAGAAGGCCACGTGCGGTGCCCAGAATGGCCGCTGTCAGCTTGGCATAGCTCCACCGTTCCGCACCTGTCGGCTTTAGAATGGACAGGGCGATTTTGTCAGGTGTGGCTTGACCCGCTGCAAGAACATGGGCGGCCATATTGAACGGGGTCGGGCAGGGCGCAAAGGGCCCTTTATCAAAAACAGACAGCATGGCGCGGACTTAGGTCCAAACCATCGATCTTGCAAGCTACGAGGACCGCGCCTATAGCTTTGATATGAGCGAAGGTGATCCCAAAAGTCTGATCAAAATTGCCCGTGAAAACGGTCAAGACGGCGAAATCGAAGCCCTGAACTTGGGCGAACGCGTGCGCGATTTGCGCAAAGCGCGTGACTGGACGCTTGAACAAGCGGCCAAACAGGCAGGTCTTGCCCGGTCTACGCTGTCCAAGATTGAAAATGGTCAGATGTCGCCGACTTACGACGCCTTGAAGAAATTGGCCACGGGGCTTGAGATTTCGGTGCCCCAGTTGTTCACACCGCCCAAGCGCGACCAGATCAACGGTCGTTTGGCGGTAACCAAGAACGGCAACGGCCAGCAGCAGGCGACAGCCACCTACGAGCATGAACTGCTTGCAGAAACGCTGACCAAAAAGCAGATGCTGCCGTATCGTGCACGCGTCCGTGCGCGGTCGATGGACGAATTTGACGGTTGGGTGCGCCATGACGGCGAAGAGTTTCTGTACGTGCTGACCGGTGTGATCCAGCTTTATACAGAATTCTATGAACCCATCGAAATGCGCCGTGGCGACAGTGCCTATTACGACGCCACGATGGGCCATAACGTTGTGTCGATCAGCGACGAGGACGCGACCATCCTGTGGGTCACTTCGCTCGCTTGATCTAATCAGAACCAGCCTTGGACCGTTCTGGAAGCAGACGAGATATCCTCGCCTGCACCTTCGATTGTGCCGCAGCTTGCCAGCATGAGTGTTGCGGCCAGAAAAATGCTGATGCGCATTTCTATCACTCCTCTTCCCACCACCAGACATCCGGTTGCCAACCGATCCAGTCACCGTAGATCGGCAGTGTCTCGGGATATTTCAGTTCCTTGACGTGGGCAATCCGGCTGGACGAGAAATCATAGATCGGAATGACATAGCGGCCACTGGTCAGGATACGGTCCAATGCCTTGGTCGCGGCGACAAAGTCGTTCTGGTCGGTCGAGTTCAGGATCGTATCGATCATCGCCTCGGCCGCGGGTGAATTCATGCCCATCAGGTTGCGCGAACCGGGTTCGGTCACGCCTTTGGAGCCCCAGTACAGATGCTGTTCGTTGCCCGGAGATAGCGACAGGCCGCGGCGGTAGTAGGTCATGCCAAAGTCATATGCATTGACGCGTTCCTTGTACTGCGCGCTGTCGATCATCGTCACTTGCGGGGTGATCCCCATACGGGATAGGGCCTCGACATACAGATCGATGATAGATTGTGCCTCGCCCGAGCCTTGGCTGAGCACGATCTCAAAGGTGAACGGCGTTCCATTCGCATCGGCCATGACACCGTCCTGAATGGTCCAGCCCGCTTGCTCCATCAGATCAATCGCTGCGCGCAGGTTTTTGCGGTTGCGTTCCGATCCGTCGCTGACGGGCAGGGAATAGCCCTCGATCGCGCCGGGAAGAAGATCATCGGCGAAGGGTTCAAGGAATTCCAGAACGCGGCCTTTCGCGGGACCGTTGTCCATACCCAGTTGCGAGTTGCTGAAATACGACCCGATCCGCGCCTGACGTCCGCCGGTCATCGTGTCGTTGATGTATTCAAAGTTGAACGCCTGAATAAGCGCCTCGCGCACGCGCCAGTCTTTGAACGCGGGCAGGCGGGTGTTCATGACAAAGCCCGTCATGCCGGTGGGGCGCTGGTGCGGGATCAGGGATTTGACCACATCGCCGTTCTGAACGGCGGGGAAGTCGAACTGTGTTTCCCACTTTTCGGCGTTGGTTTCACGATGAGAATTCAGGATGCCGGCCTTGAAGCCTTCGAACATGACCTGCGCATCGCCGAAGAATTCCATGCGGATTTCATCAAGGTTGGCGACGCCTTGCATGAACGGCACATCTTTGCCCCAGTAATCGGGGTTGCGCGTCAGGGTCACGTAACGACCGGCTTCGAAATCCGAGATCGTGTAGGGGGCAGTGGTGATCGGAATGTCGTCCAAACCGGATTCCGCGAAATCCTTGCCGTCCCACTGTGCCTTTTTAAGGATCGGACGCATGCCAAGGATGAGCGGTAGTTCACGGTCTTCGACGTTGAAGGTGAACTTGACCTTGCGGTCGCCGGTTTTCTCCATCTTGGCGATCTTTTCCCACGATCCGCGATAGCGTGGCGACCATTTCGAGGATTTCCTCGACGCTGCCGACCCGCGATCGCTTCCCGATCAGGGTGGTGAAGATCTCGACATTGCTGCCGGTCAGCAGCGCCGGCC
>CATNDK010000359.1 GCA_950096585.1 Thalassococcus halodurans
CGCGTTCTGGGACCATTTTGTGATCACCACGGCCGCTGTCAGCGCGAAAGAGGCCATAGGGGCGAGGCGAGGCTCTGCTCCGAGGAACGCGATGTGTGCTGCATGTGGTGTCGCGGACATTGGTCTACTCCTTATATTAAGATGTCCTAGGTGTATCGAAATTGTATTGACACAATGTAACTGCATTGTTACGGATATATTGATACAATCGTGCTTCACTCTCGTCTACGGAAACATTGTAATGGATACAATTTTAGAGCGGTTCGAAAAATGTGCCGAGGCAGGACCCAAGCACAAAGGGGTTGCTCAGGCGATCATCGACGCCGTTCGGGCAGGTGAGGTTCAGGTCGGTGAAAAGCTTCCTCCGGTGCGGGAACTTGCGTGGAAGTTGAATATTACGCCGGGCACTGTTGCGCGGGCTTATACCATTCTGACCGATGATGGTGTGGCTATCGCCGAAGTGGGGCGTGGTACGTATATCGCTGATATCAATGCAAAACGTTCAGTCTCTAAGGGGCGGGACGCAAAGCGAGATCTGAATTGGGAACGTCATAACGCGCCCGTCGATTCCGAAGTCGTCAGTTTGTTTTCGCCAAAGCTTCCGGATTGCGGACAGGTCGCACTGATCCGTGATTCCTTTGCCCGACTGGCCGACCGCCCCGCAGATGATTTGATGAACTATCCATCTCGTGCCGCGTATAAACCGGCGCGTGAAGCAGTGGTACATTGGCTTAAAAATGTACCCCTTGGCCCGATTAATTCCGAGGATATGGTGCTGTGTCATGGTGGGCAAAACGGCATTTCATTGGCCTTACAGTCCATTTTGACAGGGCCGAAGCCCGTCGTGTTGTTGGAAGAACTGACCTATCCGGGCTTTCGTCGCGCGGCAGAGTTGTTGCGGGCCGAAGTTGTCAGCGTTCCGATGGACGAAAAAGGGATCATTCCCGAAGCCCTAGAACGTCTTGCCCGTCAGCATAAGGCGCAGGTTCTGTGTACGACGCCGGAAATGCACAATCCCACGGGGCTCTCGACCCCTATGGAACGGCGCATGGAGATTGCAGCTGTGGCCGAACGGCTTGGCCTGCAGATCATCGATGATGATTGCTACCGGATGGCGATATCTCATGAACCTTGTTACCGCGCGCTGGTGCCTGATCTGGCTTGGTATGTGTCTTCGATCTCTAAAATCATCACGCCCGCCTTGCGGATCGGGTTTGTCGTCGCGCCGCGTGGCAAGGTTGCCGACCTGCGCAGAGTGGCGGAACACGGGTTCTTTGGTCTGGCCAGGCCGTTGGCAGACGTCGCCGAAATGGTTCTGTGTGATCCGGGAATGCCAAAACTGAGCCAGAAGATTCGCGACGAATTCGCCAAGTACGTACAAGCAGGGGTTAATGTGTTGGGTGGCTATGATCTGGTATGGCGCAATGACATGCCTTTTATGTGGCTGACGCTTCCTGCAGGGTGGCGGGCCGCGGCCTTTTGTCAGGCCGCGGAGGCAGAAGGGGTTCAAATCAGGTCGGCGGATGAATTTGCCTTGCGTGACGCGCGTGTGCCCCATGCTGTACGTATTTCGATCAATGCGCAGGTCACGTTGTCCAGTTTTGAAAAGGCGATGGGGCGTTTGCGGGTACTTTTGGACAATCCTCCGGAAAGAATCGCGGTCTGAGTGTGGGGTATTATTGTACCATAATTTTAAGGCATTGTTTTTAATTGGTTATTTTGGACTTGTGCCGCTTGACTGCATTTTCGGGCCGAGTATAACCCCGCAATCGGATTTTTGGGCCGGTGGATTCCCGCTTGCCCCATTTTGAAAACAGGACCGACCATGAAAACCTATTCTGCAACACCGGCAGAAATCGAAAAGAAATGGTTCGTGATCGACGCGGAAGGCGTCGTTCTCGGCCGTCTTGCTTCGATCGTTGCTATGCGTCTGCGTGGCAAGCACAAGCCGTCTTTCACACCGCACATGGACACTGGTGACAACATCATCATCGTCAACGCGGACAAGGTACAGCTGACCGGCAAGAAGCGTGAAGAAAACTTCTACTGGCACACAGGCCACCCCGGCGGCATCAAATCCCGCACAAAACAGCAAATCCTGGAAGGCGCACACCCCGAGCGTGTCGTATTCCAAGCTGTTAAGCGTATGCTTCCCGGCAACCGTCTGTCCCGCAAGCAGCTGACAAACCTGCGCATCTATGCGGGCGCCGAGCACCCCCACGAGGCCCAGAGCCCCGAAGTGCTCGACGTGAAGTCGATGAACTCCAAAAACACCCGGGTGTGAATAAATGGCTGATCAAATCAATTCGCTCGAAGAGCTGAACCAGGTTGCCGGCGGCGCTGCTCCGGTTGCTGAAGAAACCGCCATCGTTCGCGAACCCGTTCGTGATGAACTGGGCCGTTCCTATGCCACAGGCAAGCGTAAAGACGCTGTTGCCCGTGTCTGGATCAAGCCCGGCTCTGGCAAGGTTGTTGTAAACGGCAAAGAAATGAAGGCGTACTTTGCACGCCCCGTTCTGCAGATGATCCTGCGCCAGCCGTTCACAGTTGCAGGCGTTGAAGACCAGTTCGACGTCATGGCAACCGTAAAAGGCGGTGGCCTGTCAGGTCAGGCCGGCGCGGTTAAGCACGGCATCTCCAAAGCGCTGCAGATCTACGATCCCGCACTGCGCTCGGCTCTGAAAGCCGCAGGCTTCCTGACACGCGACAGCCGTGTTGTTGAACGTAAGAAGTTCGGTAAGCGCAAAGCGCGTCGTTCCTTCCAGTTCTCCAAGCGTTAATTCTACCGCTTTCAAAATTCCCGAAAGGCCGCCTGTCTGGGCGGCCTTTTTCTTTTGCGGGTGGGGCGCTAAGCAGGGTTCTGTAACTCGGAGTTCTGAATGCTGAATCTACGTCTGGAAGATGTCTCTGATCTGGTGACCATCGTCTCGGGGACGATCCGGACGAACGCGGTGTCGATGTTCGCCATCGTCAAGGACGAGATGGATCGGATCTACAAGTCGAACGGCG
>CATNDK010000360.1 GCA_950096585.1 Thalassococcus halodurans
GTGAGCCTCGTCGGCATGGAGATCCCGGCCGAGGAGCAGCGCGCCACTCTGGAGGCGCTCGGCTTCACGCTCGCGGGCGACATGGCCCACGTGCCGAGCTGGCGCCCGGACGTGCAGGGCGAGGCCGATCTGGTGGAAGAGGTCGCGCGCGTCGCGTCTCTGACCAAGCTGCAGGGCAAGCCGCTGGCGCGCATCAATGCGGGCGTTCCCAAGCCGATCCTGTCGCCGCTGCAAAAGCGTGAGCAGGCAGGCCGCCGGACCGCTGCTGCGCTGGGTTACAACGAATGCGTCACCTACAGCTTTATCGACAAAGCCTCGGCCACGCTGTTCGGCGGTGGTGATGATGCGACCATGCTGGCGAACCCGATTTCGTCTGAAATGAGCCACATGCGCCCGTCGCTGTTGCCCGGTCTGTTGCAGGCCGCAGCGCGCAACCAGTCGCGCGGCTTTGCCGATCTGGCGCTGTTCGAAATGGGGCACGTCTTTGCCGGCGGTGAGCCGGGTGAACAGACGCTGATGCTGGCGGGTCTGCTGGTCGGTAAGACCGCGCCCAAAGATGTGCACGGCGCCTCCCGCGCGGTCGACGTGTTCGACGCCAAGGCCGATGCCGAGGCGCTGATGGCCGCCATGGGTGCCCCTGCAAAGATGCAGATTCTGCGCACGGGCGAGGCATGGTGGCATCCGGGCCGTCACGGCGTGATGTGTCTGGGTCCGAAAAAGGTTCTGGGCATCTTCGGCGAAGTGCATCCCAAAGTCCTGCAGGAAATGGACGTGAAAGGGCCTGCCGTGGCCTTTACCATCTGGCCTGCGGAAATCCCGATGCCGAAAAAGACAGTCACGACGCGCCCTGCGCTGAAACTGTCTGACTTGCAGCCGGTTGAACGCGACTTTGCCTTTGTGGTTGATGCGGACGTTCAGGCGCTGGATCTGGTGAACGCGGCTGCGGGTGCGGATAAGGCACTGATCGAAGACGTGCGCGTGTTTGACGAATTCATCGGCGGGTCGCTGGGCGAGGGCAAAAAATCCTTGGCCATCACCGTGCGGATGCAGCCCAAAGACGCGACACTGACCGAAAAAGAGATCGAAGCCGTCGCTGGCAAGATCGTTGAAAAGGTCACCAAAGCCACCCGCGGTACGCTGCGCGGCTAACGGTTCAGGCGACCGCGCAGAAACGCGCGGTTGCCTTCAGCCCGTCATGGATTAGCTTTCATGCCAACACGGGAATAGGAAGCGAGCACATGGGACTGAACGTATATTTGTCGGGTGAAATCCACACAGACTGGCGCGAACGCATCATAAGCGGCGCGCAGGGGTTGGATGTGACGTTCTCTGGCCCTGTAACGGATCACGCAGCCTCGGATGATTGTGGTGTCGCGATCCTTGGCGGCGAAGACAAAAAGTTCTGGCACGATCGCAAAGGCGCGTTGGTCAACAGCATCCGCACCCGCAAGGGGATCGAGGATGCTGATGTTGTGGTCGTCCGTTTCGGAACCGAATACAAACAGTGGAATGCTGCCTTTGATGCTGGTTTTGCAGGCGCTTTGGGCAAATCCATGATCATCCTTCAGCCCGAACAGCACGATCACGCGTTGAAAGAAGTCAACGCTGCCGCGCAGGCCGTTGCCCGCGAACCCGAAGAGGTGGTCGAGATTTTGCGCTATGTTCTGACCGGATCTCTGCCCGGCTAACGACGCGACCAAAGTGGCATTCCATCACGAATGCCACTTTTTGACGCATCTTTTTGAAAATTCCCGCTGACAGATATTTGAACTTGTCTATGCTTCCCCTAGCCGCATCAAAAAGCGGCACTTCTTAAATGTGGGGACACTGGGAATGGTTAACGAATTCAAGGCTTTCATCGCCAAGGGCAATGTCATGGACATGGCTGTTGGTATCATCATCGGCGCGGCGTTCACGGCCATCGTGACCTCGCTTGTCAGCGACCTGATCAACCCGATCATCGGTTTGTTCATGGGCGGCGTGGACTTTACCAATAACTATGCGGTTCTGTCCGGTGACGTTGCAGAGGGCGCAAGCCTTGAAGCTGCGCGTGAAGCAGGTGCTGCGGTCTTTGCCTATGGCTCTTTCCTGATGGCAGTCATCAACTTCCTGATCATCGCGTTTGTCGTTTTCCTGCTGGTTAAGTGGGTCAACAAGATGAAAGACGCCGCGATCAAAAAAGACGACGAGCCTGCAGAGGCGGCTCCGGCAGGTCCGACCGAGCTGGATATCCTGATGGAAATCCGCGACTCGCTGAAAAAGTAAGCCGTCTACTTCGGAAAAAAGAAGACCCGTCGCATTGCGGCGGGTCTTTTTTGTTTTGTTCGGGGCGTCTTATTTGACTTCCGTCTCGACTTCGATGTTGCCCTGCGTCGCGTTGGAGTAGGGGCAAATGAAGTGGCCGCGCTCGGCGATTTTTTCCGCCACGTCTTTGTCGACGCCCGGCATTTCAACGACCAGTTTTACCTTCAGGCCAAAACCGCCATCGCTGCGGGGGCCGATGCCTACGTGTGCGTCGACAGTCGCATCTTCTGGAACGGTGCCCAGTTTTTCGTTCTGCGCCGCAAAACGCATCGCGCCAAGGTAACAAGCCGCGTAGCCCATCGCGAACAGCTCTTCTGGGTTATGACCCGCACCGGAACCACCCAGTTCTTTCGGGCTGGTCATGGTGACGGTCAGCATGCCGTTTTTCAGCTTGGTAAGCCCGTTGCGGCCACCGCCAGTTGCATGGGCTTCGGTCCAGTATTTTGTGTCGACGGACATGATATATTCCTTTGTGCACGATTTAATCTTGCACACTATGTATGTCGCGTGGTCGCAATGTCAATCTCTTGCGGAAAAATCGCGCGCGATATAAATTAGGGGCATGGCACTCGCACCTTCGGATATGTTCTGCTTTTCGCTGTACTCGGCGACGCATGCGATGCAGCAGGCTTACCGCCCGTTGCTTGAAGACCTGGGCGTGACCTATCCGCAGTATCTGGGTCTAAGTGCCCTGTGGTCATCCG
>CATNDK010000361.1 GCA_950096585.1 Thalassococcus halodurans
GGCGAGATGATCGTGACCAAGGAGGACGTCGAGAAGGTGCTCGGGGCGCGCCAGAAGAAGCAGCGCTCGTTGAGCAAGAGCGAGCGCCGCACCGTCGCTATCCACGAGGCCGGTCACGCTATCCTCGCCTACGTCCTCCCGCACTGCCCCACGGTCGAGCGGGTGACGATCGCGAGCGAAGAGGAGGACTACCTCGGGTACGTGATGCACGCGGTGTCGCAGAACCAGCACGTGCGCACGCGCTCGGAGCTACTCGACTCGATCTGTGTGGCGCTCGGGGGGCGCGAGGCCGAGAACATGATCCTCGGCGAGGTCTCCTCGGGGTGTTGGAACGACTTGCAGCAGGCCACGGGCGTGGCGTCGATGATGGTCGAGCAGCTCGGGATGTCGGACAAGATGGGCGTTCGCACCTATCGCAATGATCACGCCGAGGGCGCGCAGTTCGTGCTCAAGCCGCGCGACATCGCCGAGGCGCTGGCCGCCAAACTGCGCATCGACGACCGCATCGCCAGCGCCGAGGTGGCCGGACCGGGGTTCCTCAACCTGCGGCTGGCACCTTCTGTCTGGCAGGCCTTGCCGGGCCGCATCCTGAACGAGGGCACGGAATATGGCCGGACCGATTTCGGGCAGGGCCAGAAAGTGAACGTCGAATATGTCTCGGCCAACCCGACGGGGCCGATGCACGTCGGCCATGCGCGCGGCGCCATCGTGGGCGACGCGCTGGCCTCTCTGCTGGCCTATGCGGGCTATGACGTCACGCGCGAATACTACATCAACGACGGCGGTGCGCAGGTCGATGTCCTCGCACGGTCTGTATACCTGCGCTACCTTGAAGCGCACGGTCGGGATGTTGAATTCGCAGATGGCACCTATCCGGGCGATTACCTTGTACCGGTCGGCGAAGCGCTGAAAAACATGGTCGGCGATGAATACGTCGATCAGCCAGAAGACGTCTGGCTGGAAAAAGTGCGCACTTTCGCGACCGATCAAATGATGGATCTGATCCGCGAGGATCTGGCACGTTTGAACGTGACCATGGATCACTTCTTTTCCGAGAAGTCGCTTTACGGCACAGGCCGCATCGAAGCAGCGATTGACGATCTGAAAGGCAAGGGCCTGATCTATCGCGGCACGCTTGAGCCGCCCAAAGGCAAGCTACCCGAAGATTGGGAGCCGCGCGAACAGACGCTGTTCAAATCCACTGACTACGGCGACGATGTTGACCGCCCGATCATGAAGTCGGACGGAAGCTGGACCTATTTCGCACCGGATATCGCCTATCACTACGATAAGCTGACCCGTGGCTTTGATGCCTTGATCGACGTGTTTGGTGCCGATCACGGTGGCTATGTGAAGCGGATGAAGGCGGCTGTTGCGGCGCTGTCCGAAGCCAAAGTCCCGGTCGACATCAAACTATGCCAGTTGGTGAAGCTGTATAAAAACGGCGAGCCGTTCAAGATGTCCAAGCGGGCAGGGACGTTTGTCACTCTGCGCGATGTTGTGGACGAGGTCGGCTCGGACGTGACGCGTTTCGTGATGCTGACCCGTAAGAACGACGCGCCTTTGGACTTTGACTTTGAAAAGGTTCAGGAACAGTCCAAAGACAACCCCGTATTCTACGTTCAGTACGCGCACGCCCGTGTGCATTCGGTTCTGCGTAAGGCGAAAGAGGCTGGCATTGACGTGTCGATCCCGACATTGGCCGCAACGGACCTGAGCAACCTGTCCCATGAGGCCGAGGTCAACGTTGCCAAGAAACTGGCCGAATGGCCGCGTCTGGCGGAGATTGCGGCGCGTACGCATGAGCCGCATCGTGTGGCCTTCTACCTGTATGAACTTGCCTCCGACTTCCACAGCCTGTGGAACCGTGGCAACGATGAAGTGTCCTTGCGCTTCCTGCAGGATGGCGATGCCGCAACCAGCCAAGCGAAAATCGCACTGGCGCAGGCCGTCGCGGTTGTTATTTCCGCAGGTCTTGGTATTTTGGGCGTCAAACCGGCAGAAGAAATGCGTTAAAAAACGCTCATGCCGGTCTGAAATCGAGCAGGCATATAGTGGATCGCAATGCGGTCCGCTGTAGGAGTAGGGCAGGCATGGCAGACTACTATCGCACTGATAACGCGCCCGCAGCTGCAACCAGCGGCGTGCGGCGTTTGACGAACCTTGCTGGGGCTGGGGTATCGTTGGCGCTGATTGTGGGCGTTGGCATCTGGGGAACCGAACTGGTGATGCGGGACGTCAGCGGCGTACCGGTTGTACGCGCGGCAGAAGGCCCAATGCGCATTGCTCCGGAAAATCCAGGTGGTCGCCCGGCAGATCACCAAGGTTTGGCCGTGAACGATGTGGCCGGAAGCGGCACAGCCGCCGCACCTGCAGATACATTGCGCCTTGCGCCGCAAAGCGCTGGCCTGACCGAAGAGGATATGGCTGTTGCGGAACTGCGTCAGCAAACCCAGCAGATCGAACGTATCCAACCCGCCTCGGCTCCGACCGAAGAGGCTGTCGAATCCACACTTCCCAGCATGATGGAACTGACCGGCGCGGATGACGCCGAAAAGTTGCTTCAGGCATTGGCAGATCAGATCGCCGGCGAGGCACAGCCGTTTACGCCCTTGGCTAAGGTCGAGGAAGAGGCCGATCCTGTGGTGACAGCCGCCTTGGCGGCCAACAACGTGGTCGAAAAACCGGCTGCGCAACCTGTAAAGGCGATTATTCCTGCAGATGTTGCAGGCGTCGCCAAGTCCTTGCGCCCGATCCGCCGTCCGCAAGGGCTCCAGACCGCATCGCTGTCTGCGCCCGCAGCACCGGTTGCCACGGGCACAAAAGAGCTTGATCCCGCAGCGCTACCCAAGGGAACGCGTCTGGTGCAGCTTGGCGCCTTTGACAGTGTCGAGGTCGCACGTTCGGAATGGACACGCCTTCAGGGCCGCTTTGGCGACTATCTGGAAGGCAAAGATCGTGTGATCGAAAAGGCCAGCTCGGGCGGCAAGATTTTCTATC
>CATNDK010000362.1 GCA_950096585.1 Thalassococcus halodurans
TTTAAATAAAGAGACGGCTCAAAAGACAGCCGAACTACTGTTGCAAATTAATGCAATAAAATTGCAACCACAAAACCCTTTTACATGGGCCTCTGGATGGAAATCGCCGATCTATTGCGACAACCGAATTACATTATCCTATCCCGTTATACGCAATTACCTTCGGGAACGAATGGCCCGCCAAGTGGAACGACTCTACGGAAAACCTGACGCCATCGCAGAACCAAGCCTACAGCTTTTCCGTTTATGACGGCGAGGCGACCGAGCCTGATATGCTGATCTTTGACAGTTCGGCTGACGAACAGAAAACGCACACGTCGTTTTTCACAACGCAGTCACAGCTAGAGATTTACGGTCGCACATGGACGATCAAATGGGAAAGTCTGCCTGAATTCGAAGCCGCCAAACGCAGCAACGGCTATATTTTCGTGATGGTGTTCGGCCTGTTGCTGACCGGTCTGTTGTATGCGTTGCTTCAGAACCTGTCCCAGCGCCAGAAAACTGTTGAACAGATTGTCCGCCGTAAGACGCTCGATCTGGAAGCGCAGAAGGTCCAGAATGAATCCATTCTGAACAACCCTCTTCTGGCAATCATGATCACCGACGCAAAGGGCCAAATCCTGCGTCGGAACGATGCGTCGAACCAGATCCTTGAAATCGGCCACGATTATGTACCCAACCTGCTGACAGTCGTGCCTGAACTCAATGGAATGGAGGGCGGAACACGGGCGCGCTTGGAGTTCCAAGGCAACGACAGCGTCAAAATCCTTTCTGTGAAAAAGAACGACTGGACCACGCCCCATGGTGAAAAGCGGTCCACCTACTTTTTGCGCGACATCACAACAGCCGAGGCAACCTCGGCCGCCGCGATCAACGCGGAAAAGCGTTTGGATCTCGCGCTGCAAGCCTCCGAAATCGGGGTTTTCGAAATCGATCTGGCAACTGGGGAATCGATCGTGTCGGACATGTGGATGCGCATCATGAACGTCCCCGACTGCACGAAAGACTTTGATGCCCAAGCCTATTTCGAGGCGTCCATTGATCCTGATGATTTCCGCATCCTTCAGGCCAATGACTCGGCTTGCATCCAAGGCAAGGAAGAGCGGACCACCACCGAATTCCGCGTGCATCTGGACAACGGCACGCGCTGGATGCGCTCGGATGCATTTGTGTCCAGCCGCGACGCAAATGGCAGGGCGCTTAAACTGGTCGGAACGCAAATCGACATTACCGCGTCCCGTGAAATGGACCGTGTGAAAAACGAATTCATTGCCACCGTCAGCCACGAACTCCGTACGCCAATCACCGCGGTTAAAGGTGCGATCGGTTTGCTTAAGGCATCGCCGGATTTGTCGCTGCCCGCGCCCTCCGCCCGTCTTCTGGACATTGCGCAAACCAACGTGGATCGCCTGACAGAACTGGTAAACGACATCCTCGATCTTGAACGGGTTCAAGCCGGACATATGCGACTTGAATATAAAGATATCGCCGTGAACACGCTGTTGCGCGATGCGCGCGAACAAATTCTGCCCATCGCCAAGACCGCAAACATCGACGTGGACATTCAGCCGGCCGACAACGATCCGGTATTGCCGATGGACCGTAGCCGCATGCTGCAAATCATGGCGAACCTTCTGTCGAACGCCTGTAAGTTCGCCCCCGCAGAGACAACCATTCAGGTCGGTGCGGAAACCGTTGGATCGCAAGTGCGCATCTATGTGCGCGATGCAGGCCCGGGCGTTCCCAAAAGCTTTGTTCCATCGCTGTTCAAGCCCTTCTCGCAGGCGGATAATTCCGACACACGCGAAAAAAGCGGCACAGGGCTTGGCCTGTGCATCGCCCGGGAAATCATCGAACGCATGAGCGGTCAGATTGGCTATCGCAAAACCGACGACAATATGACCGAATTCTGGGTCAGTTTGACTATGCCAGAGTCATTTTCTTCGGAAAAACAGGCGCTTCGTCTTGTTCAGTAAGGCAAACTGAGCACACAAAGACGCAGGATGGCCCTATTGTTGTCATCAATTCGACTACCACGCTCCGTACGGTCAACCCAAGGTCCGATGCTGGTTTCCAGCGGATCGGAAAGGGTAGTCGTAATGAAGTTGTTGAGTGTCAGAAATTTCATCAACACTGCGGTGTTCGGCATCGCGGCCATGCAATTGGTTGCGCTTTTCGACGTGCAGCATCAACTGATTAGTTATGACGGTCTTGCCGTCTATTTGCCGTTGGTATCCGCCATCGGCCTGATTGCCCTTTGGATCGGCTACCGCAAATTCGCCCGCTCCGAAAAGAAAATCCGTGCCAAAAGCCTGCAACTGAGCCAAGAGTCCCTGGCGCTGAACACCCACGGCCTTGTCCTGGTGACCGACAGCCGCGGCATCATTACGCACGCCAATGAAAACTTCCTGAAAACAACAGGATACGACTACGACGACATCATCCAGCAGCACGTGGATATGTTGTATTACGTGCAAGATATCCAACAGCGGATGGAGCTGAAGGCAACGGTTGACGCTGGCGGCTGCTGGCAGGGTGAAACCCGTATCCGCAAAAAAGACGGCAGCACGCTCTGGACCAGCCTGACCATCCTGCCCGGCTATGACCGTTTCGGCAAACAATGCGGCGCGATCTCGGTTCGGACCGACATTACCGAAATCAAAAACATGCGCGTCACTCAAGAGGTCTTCAAAACGCTGAACTACCTTGTGGATGAGGTGTTTATTTTTGAACTGGATACGCTTCGCCTGAAATACGCAAACAGCGCAGCCGAGGCCGCGCACGGGTTGGAACATACTGCTGATCCTGACGCCTCCATGCGCGATGTGCACCCCATCTACGCGACCGAATGTTTTGAGCACGCCTTGGACACCTTGCGAAGCGCCAAAAACAACGTGGTGAATTGCGAAGTTGAAAAGAACGGCAGGCACTATGCCGCGCGACTGCAACTTCTGGAATCTGAGAGTGGTTCGAACGATGTTCTGGCCAGCTTCCATGATG
>CATNDK010000363.1 GCA_950096585.1 Thalassococcus halodurans
ACAACAGGATCAACTGATCCGCACCAACGGTCACAGCAACCTGCGCCGCCATGCGATCGTTATCGCCATAGCGGATTTCATCGGTCGCGACCGTGTCGTTTTCGTTCACAATCGGAACCGCGCCAAATCCAAGAAGCGTTTCCAAGGTGGCCCGAGAATTCAGGTAACGACGGCGGTTTTCGCTGTCTTCCAGTGTGACCAGCACCTGCGCGGTGGTGATGTCATGGGGGGCCAAAGCATCCTGCCATGCGCGTGCCAGCTGGATCTGCCCGACAGCGGCCGCCGCCTGACTTTGCTCCAACGGCAAATGCGATGAGCCAAGACCCAGAACCACGCGCCCCAAGGCGATAGAGCCCGAGGATACGATAACCACATCCGTGCCGCCTGCTTTCAGGCGGGCCACATCTTCGGCGACAGACCGAAGCCAATGTTCACGCAGATCACCTGTATTGCGATCCACCAACAGCGCCGAGCCGATCTTTACGACCAGTCTTTTGGCGTCACTCAGGGCTGCCATGTCCCCTCATCCCCGTCTTCGTCTTGTGCCTTTTCTTCGGCTCGGACTTCTTCGATTTTCATGCGCAGCGCGCGCAGCACGTTCTGTGTGCCTTCGCCCGAAACGCCAGACATCAACATGACCTTACCGCCAACCGCCTGCTGCAATTCATCGCGCAGGAATTCGCGTTCTTCGTCATCCAACGTGTCGACCTTGTTCAGAACCGTGATCCGCGGCTTGTCTGCCAGACCAGCACCATAGGCCTCGATCTCGTCGACGATGGTCTGATAATCCTCGATCAAGGTGCCGGAAGAGCCATCCACCAGATGCAAAAGAACCGCGCAACGTTCGATATGGCCGAGGAACAGATCGCCCAATCCACGCCCTTCGTGCGCGCCTTCGATCAGGCCTGGAATATCGGCGACGACGAATTCTGTGTTATCCACGCCCACGACGCCCAGATTGGGGTGCAGCGTGGTAAACGGATAGTCCGCGATCTTGGGACGTGCGTTAGATGTCGCCGCCAGAAACGTCGACTTGCCCGCATTCGGCAGGCCCAGCAGGCCCACGTCGGCGATCAGCTTCAATCGCAGCCAGATCGTGCGTTCGATGCCTTCCTGACCGGGGTTGGACCGGCGCGGCGCCTGGTTGGTCGCAGTTTTAAAGTGCACGTTGCCCCAGCCGCCATTGCCGCCCTTGGCAAGCATGACCTTCTGACCAAGCTCGGTCAGGTCCGCGATGACGATTTCGCCGTCTTCATCCAGAATTTCAGTGCCCACGGGAACACGCAGCGTGATGTCATCGCCATCTTTACCGGTGCGCTGACGGCCCATACCGGGCTGACCGTTCTGGGCAAAGAAATGCTGCTGGTAACGGAAATCGATCAGGGTGTTCAGACCATCGACGGCCTCGACCCAGACAGTTCCACCAGACCCGCCATCGCCGCCGTCCGGCCCGCCATATTCGATGAATTTCTCGCGTCGGAAGCTGGCTGCGCCGCGACCGCCCGAGCCGGATCGAATATAGACCTTACAGAGGTCAAGAAATTTCATGGTGTGCCTCGAAGTTCTGCCTGTTCAGGCGATAGTGCGTATTGGCGGCAGGCTCAAGCCGTGCCGCGCTGGTTCCGGTCCCTTGCCCGACCTTTTCAAAGCCAAGCTTGGCCAAAACGCGTCCGGACGCAGGGTTATCATCAAAATGGTCGGCCTCGACCACGTCTGTATCGAAGCGGTCAAAGACAAAGCCCAAAAGGGCCGAGGTTGCTTCTGTGGCCAAGCCCTGCCCCCAGTGATCCTTACCAAGGAAGTACGCGCAATTGGCAACAGGGGTTCCGCCAATCCCGACAGAACCAATCAAATGACCACCCTTTTCTTCAACACCCAGCCGAAATCCCAAGCGGCCCCGATATTGCGATGCTTCGATCCAGTCTTCGCAATGATCAACGGACCACGGGCTTGGAACCGACGCCAGCATCCGCGCGACGTCAGAATCCCCCCCGAGTTGCGCCAGTGCAGGCGCATCGGATGTGTCCAAAGGCCGGAGACGCACTCTTCTAGTCTGAATGTGAATGTCGTCTCTGGCACTCATGGCTCATAGCTTTTTAAGGTAGGTCCAGGTGGACACTTTACTGTTTCTGGCAACGCAAAACGCTTCGGCGTCGCCGATGTATTCAAAGCCTGCGTTTGTCAGCACCCGCGCCGACGCCGGATTGTCCTGAAAGACGCTGGCAAACATGGTCTGGACACCCTGTGGATTGGCGTCGATCACGCCGCGAACAGCAGCCGAGGCAATGCCGGTATTCCAGAAGGCCGGCGCAACCCAATAGCTGATCTCGGACTGTGCGCGATCCATCTTTTGCAGACTGATGACACCCATCACCTCGGGTCGGTCGGAACAGGTGCCGTCCAGAACCCAACGATCAATGTCTTCGTCGCCTTTCAAAGTACGGGCGACAAAGGCTTCGGCCCATCCTGGCGGAACCGGATTGGGGATGTTCGGCGTCATCTTGGCCAGTCGCAGATCAGCCGCATAATGACCAATCAAGCCCTGATCAGACACACGCACGGGACGCAGTTCAAACCGCTCGCACGAAATGACGTCTGGTGTCGCCAACTTTTCAACCAACATTTCCAATTCCTCCGATCGGCTATGTCACAGGCTGCCCCTCCTCGGCATCGCGCGTGACACACGCCTTATATGGATGTCTTTAACGAATTCTGCCCAATTGCCCCCGCAAACGAGAAAGGGGGACCGGCTGTATCGCCGATCCCCCCAAGTGTTCTTTAAACCCTAAGATCGGCTTACTCAGCGGCCTCCGCCACTGGGAGAACCGAAATAAAGGTGCGGCCTTTCAGGCCTTTGTGGAACGTTACTGCGCCGTCAACTGTTGCAAAGATTGTGTGGTCTTTGCCAATGCCAACGCCCTCGCCCGGCCAAAACTTAGTGCCGCGCTGACGAACGATGATGTTGCCCGGGATAGCCGCT
>CATNDK010000364.1 GCA_950096585.1 Thalassococcus halodurans
ACCCGCACGATCCCTGTGCGCGAAATCAACTGGCTCGGGGATGAGCCGTTCACTTCGCAAAAGGAATGGCACCTGTCCGTCAAAGTGCGCTCGACCCGCCCGCCGACCGAGGCCGTGATCCGCCCGATTTCGGAAACCGAGGCTGAAGTTGAACTGATGGTTGCCGAAGAAGGCATCTCTCCCGGTCAGGCGTGCGTGTTCTATGCCAACGAAAGATCGCGCATCTTTGGTGGCGGCTGGATCTGGCGCGGGTATTAAGGCCACTAGCCCAAGGGTAACGGTGCGTCCGCCTTGGGCTGATCCATCACGATCTGACTGTGCACGCGGCTGACCACCGGGTTGGCGAGCAGCACCTCATGAATCAAGCGGTTCAGTGACGCCAGATCAGGGCAGTAGACGCGCAGCAGGTAATCGGCCTCGCCCGTCATCGTCCACGCCGAGGTGATCTCGGGTCGCGTCTTCAAAAGCCGTGCAAAGCTCGCCCCGTGTTCGGCGCCGTGGCGGTCCAGTTGCACCTGAACAAAGGCTTGCACCGACAGCCCCAGCTTTACCGGATCAAGCCGTGCGGCATAGTGATGGATGACGCCGGTTTCTTCCAGCTTCTGACGCCGCCGTCCTGCCTGACTGGCCGACAGGTGCAGAACCTCGCCCAGTTCCTGCGCGGTCGCTTGACCGTTTTTCTGAAGATGCTCCAGCAAACGCAAATCGACAGGATCCAGAATCATGCGCAATCTCCGCGTTATTTTTGAATTTAGCGCGGATTATATCCACTTTTTTAAAAAGTATCACCCAAAATACGCACAACCCGCATCAAATCAGAGGGATACTGGCCTAAAATAACAGGAGGTTCCCATGGGCCCGTTTCCACACGACGCACCGCAATCCACAATCACACCCGAAAACCCCGCCGGCACCGACGGGTTCGAGTTTGTCGAATTCGCCCATCCAGAGCCGCAGGAACTGCGCGATCTTTTCACCAAGATGGGCTATGCCCACGTCGCCAATCACAAGACAAAACAAATCGAGCTTTGGCAGCAAGGCGATATCACCTACGTGCTAAACGCCGAGCCCGACAGCTTTACAGCCAAGTTTGTTGAAGAACACGGCCCCTGTGCCCCGTCGATGGCGTGGCGCGTCGTCGACGCCCAACACGCCTTTGAACATGCCATAAAAAACGGCGCAGAGCCCTATGAGGGCAACGACAAGAGCGTCGACTGGCCCGCGATCAAAGGGATCGGCGGCAGCCTGCTGTATTTCACAGATCAGTATTACGACACCTCGCCCTATAACGCGGAATTCGACTGGATCGAGCAAAGCAAACCGCGCGGCGTCGGTTTCTATTACCTCGATCACCTGACGCACAACGTGTTCAAGGGAAACATGGACAAGTGGTTCCGCTTTTATGGCGACCTGTTCAATTTCCGCGAAATCCGGTTCTTTGACATCGAAGGCAAATACACCGGTCTGTTCAGCCGCGCTTTGACATCGCCCTGCGGTCGTATCCGCATTCCGATCAACGAAGATCGCGGCGAAACCGGCCAGATCGTTGCCTATCTGAAGAAATACAAAGGCGAAGGCATCCAGCACATCGCAGTAGGCGCGCGCGACATCTATGATGCCACCGACGCGATCGCTGACAACGGCCTGAAATTCATGCCCGGCCCGCCGGACACCTACTATGACCTCAGCTTTGATCGCGTCTCGGGCCATTCCGAGCCTTTGGACCGTATGAAAAAGCACGGCATCCTAATTGACGGCGAAGGTGTGATTGACGGCGGCGAAACCAAGATCCTGCTGCAGATTTTCTCGAAAACTGTGATCGGCCCGATCTTTTTCGAATTCATCCAGCGCAAAGGGGATGACGGCTTTGGCGAAGGCAACTTCAAAGCCTTGTTTGAAAGCATCGAACGGGAACAGATCGAAAACGGGGAACTGACGGCTGCGGAATAATCCGCAGCCCCCTCAGAATTTCTGAAGCGCCAGAACCGCGTTCAGACCACCAAAGGCAAAGGCGTTCGAAAGGGCGGCTTTGACCTTGGCCTCACGTGCGACGTTCGGCACCACATCCAGCGCGCATTCAGGATCGGGTTCTTCATAGCCAATCGTTGGCGCGATAATCCCGTCTTTCAGCGCCATGATGCAGGCCAACAGCTCAACCGCGCCCGTGCCGCCGATCAGGTGACCGTGCATGGATTTGGTCGACGACATCATCAGCTTATCCGCATGGGGCCCGAATACATCCGCCACAGCAGCGGATTCGGTTTTGTCATTGGCTGCCGTGCCCGTGCCGTGGGCGTTGATATATCCGACGTCGGATTTGTTGAGCCCTGAGTTTTTCAACGCCCCAGAGATCGCACGCGCTGCCCCCTGCTTGGATGGCATCACGATGTCAGCGGCATCTGAAGACATGGCGTACCCCACGACCTCGGCCAAAATCTCGGCCCCGCGTGCTTTGGCATGTTCGTATTCCTCAAACACGAAAATCCCCGCGCCTTCGCCCTGCACCATGCCATTGCGTGTCGCGGAAAACGGGCGGCAGGCGTCTTTCGACATAACGCGCAGCCCTTCCCACGCTTTGATCCCGCCAAAACACAGCATGGATTCGGACCCGCCAGTAACCATGACAGGCGCCATGCCCGAGCGAACAAAGGAAAACGCCTGCGCCATTGCGTGGTTCGACGACGCACAGGCCGATGCAACAGTAAAGGACGGGCCTTTTATGTTGTACTGCATGGAAACGTGGCTACAGGCCGCGTTGTTCATCAGCTTGGGCACAACAAAGGGGTGAACGCGGTTCTTCCCCTCTTCATATACGGCGCGATAGTTTTCGTCCTGCGTGGTCAGGCCACCGCCGGATGTGCCCAAAATAACGCCGGATGTCGCGGCCAGCTCGCCCTCGAACCGGATACCCGACTGCTGGATCGCCTCTTCGGCCGCCAGGGAACCGACGCGGCCGATG
>CATNDK010000365.1 GCA_950096585.1 Thalassococcus halodurans
CGCGCGCGTGCGCAGCCAGTGCTGCAGGGGATGGGCGGCAATATGGTCAGTTTTGAACTGAAAGGCGGACGTTCCTCGGCCAACGCCTTTACCACGGCGGCCAACGGCGTGGCCTTTGCCCCCACGCTGGGGGACATCGGCACCACGCTTTCGCATCCCGCATCGTCGTCGCATCGCGCCCTGACACCCGAAGGACGCGCAGCCTTGGGAATTTCCGAAGGATTTTTCCGGGTCTCTGTCGGGCTTGAAAAACCAGATGATCTGATGGGCACATTCCAAGCCGGTCTGAACGCGGTCCGAGCCAGCCTATGAACGAACAGGCGGTTGTAGATGCAGTCCCTTTGCCCGCTTTGATCATTCAAAGCGACGAACGGATCAGTCACGCCAACGCAGAAGCCTGCAAGCTTCTGGGTGAGGCCATTCTACGCCGCCATTTCATCACCGGACTTCGTCAACCTCAATTGCTCGATACGATCGAGGCGACAATCCGCGACCGTTCGGAGCGGCAAACACGGTATTTGACCAATGACGGCGCTCAGGACACGGCGTTCCGAGTCTATGTACGGCCTTTGGATACGTCGATTCTGGTGACCTTCGTTGATGAGACGTCACTGGAACAAGCAGGCCAGATGCGGCGCGATTTCGTGGCCAATGTCAGCCACGAATTGAAAACCCCGCTGACCGCATTGATAGGCTTTATCGAAACGCTCAAAGGGCCTGCCAAAAACGATGACGGCGCACGGGACCGGTTTCTTTCAATCATGGAAACCGAGGCCAGCCGGATGAACAGGCTGGTCAGCGATCTGCTTTCACTCAGCCGTGTTGAGGCTGAAGAGCGTGTCAGACCGACAACGCCTGTCGATCTGACTGGACTGGTGAAATCCACCATTCATTCGTTATCCACACTGGCCAAAGATGCTGATGTTCAGATCCTGAACGATCTACCGGACGAGCCCGCGATCATTGCGGGCGACGATGACCAACTTCGTCAGGTTCTGGTCAATCTGATCGAGAACGCGATAAAGTACAGCGGAGCAGGGACCACGGTGACTGTTTCTGTCGGGCCGGTTGCGTATGAAACGCGTCTTAAAGGTGACGGAATTCGCCTGTCTGTGAAGGATAGTGGAGCGGGAATTGATCCTGTGCATCTGCCGCGACTGACTGAACGTTTCTATCGCGTCGATTCACATCGGAGCCGCGAAAAGGGTGGAACAGGGCTGGGTTTGGCCATCGTCAAACACATCGTGAACCGCCATCGCGGGCGAATCCGGATCGAGTCGGCCCGTGGCGCGGGCACAGAAGTTACAATTCTTCTTCCTGTGTGACAGATCGGACGATTTTTCAGAGCGACGACTGCATTTTAAGCGTTTGTTTTAAAACAACTTCGTCAAATTCTCAGGCACTGTCATAAACCTGTTACGTAAGTGTCACAAAAGCGTTGTTACACGACACTAGGCATCCCCTCAGACAGCCTGATGAGGGGCCGTCATAGAATGACATTGATATCGGAGTGGAGTAATCCATGACCAAGTTTCTGACCGTATCCGCTTTGGCACTGGCCGTAGCATCGCCGGCCTTCGCGCAATCCCGTGACAACGTACAGGTTGCCGGTTCTTCGACCGTTTTGCCTTATGCATCGATTGTTGCCGAAGCATTCGGTGAAAACTTTGACTTCCCGACACCGGTTGTTGAATCCGGTGGTTCCTCGGCTGGCCTCAAGCGCTTCTGCCAAGGCGTTGGTGAAGAGCACACAGACGTTGCAAACGCATCGCGCAAAATCCGCGACAAAGAAATCAAGGCATGTGCCGAAAACGGCGTAACCGACATTATCGAAGTTCGTATCGGTTATGACGGCATCGTCTTCGCATCCCAGCTGGATGGCCCTGCTTACAACGCGTTCACACCGTCCGACATCTTCAACGCTTTGGCACCCAAAGTTGTTGTAGATGGCGCGCTGGTCGACAACCCCTACACAAAGTGGTCCGACTTCAACGCCGATCTGCCGGCCGAAGAAATCCTTGCGTTCATTCCGGGCACCAAGCACGGCACACGCGAAGTGTTCGAAGAAAAAGTTGTAGCAGCTGGCTGTGAAGCAACAGGCGCAATGGCGGCAATGATCGCTGGCGGCATGTCCGAGGATGACGCGGAAGATGCGTGCCTTGAGGTTCGCACTGATGGTCGTTCGGTCGACATCGACGGTGACTACACAGAAACACTGGCATCCATCGACGCAAACGCGAACGCAATCGGTGTCTTTGGTCTGGCGTTCTACGAAAACAACACAGACAAGCTGAAAGTGGCAACAATGTCTGGCGTTGTTCCTTCGACAGAATCCATCGCTTCGGGTGAATATCCGGTATCCCGCCCGCTGTACTTCTACGTGAAGAAAGCCCACATCGGTGTAATCCCCGGTCTGAAAGAATACGCAGAGTTCTTCATCTCTGATGAGATCGCAGGCCCCGATGGCCCTCTGGCAGAATACGGTCTGGTTTCCGATCCTGAACTGGCAGACACACAAGCTCTGGTTTCTGAAGAAAAGACTATGGGCGCGGACATGTAATTCGGCTAGTAGTCGAACACAGGGGCGGCGTATTCTGCCGCCCCTTACCTTTTAGGACCTTTAACAAAACTTACTGGGGGCCCTATGCCAGTTCTCTGGGTTATCGCCACTGTCTTGATGATCGCGGCGATCGGATTTTTTCTTGGACGGGCGTGGGCCTTGAAGAGTGCGAATGGCGATCTGCGCCGTTTGCATTCTTTGACAGGTTATTACGGCTATAACGTTGCTCTGAAGACCGTCGTTCCGGCCTTTCTGATGATGGCGTTCTGGTTGCTGATCCAGCCATTCTACATCAATTCGGAAGTGTCCAAGCTGATCCCTGAAGCCGAGATTGCCGAAGGGGCGAACCTTGGGCTTGTGCTGGCCGAGGTGCGGCGTACTGCAGACGGTATC
>CATNDK010000366.1 GCA_950096585.1 Thalassococcus halodurans
GCCGCCGCGAGGGTGAACAACTACACGCCGAACGGCCGCGCCAAAAGCCTTGCAACCGGGCGCACCATGACGGTCGGTCACGTGATTCCGCTTTCGAAAAAACATGAAATGGTGAACCCCGTTTTCGGCGATTTCGTAACCGGCGCTGCCGAAAGCTTTCTGGCATCTGGTTACGATTTGATGCTCTCCTTGGTCGAGGACGGCAAGGAAGAAGAGCATTACCGCACTATCAAAGCGCGCGGGAATGTAGACGGCATCATCGTTCACGGCCCCAGGATGCACGACAGCCGCATCGAACTTCTGAACGAACTGGAATTGCCCTTTGTGGTCCACGGTCGGGCGACTGATGTCACGACCCCCTATTCGTGGATCGATATGAACAACTTCCGTGCGTTTTGCCGCGCGACAGAATTCCTGGTTACGCTCGGCCACAAACGCATCGCCCTGATCAACGGTCTTGAGTTTATGGACTTCGCCCATCGCCGGAAGCTCGGATATCTGACCGCGCTGGAATCCGCGGGCATCAAGCCGAACCACGATTATGTCGCTGGCGGCGAAATGACGGAAGAACACGGGTATTCCAACGCGATGAAGATGCTGGATCTGCCAGACCCGCCCACGGCGTTTCTGACGTCGTCACTTGTCGTTGCTTTGGGTGTCAGGCGCGCGCTTCAGGACCGGAACCTTGTCATGGGACGCGATGTGTCGATCATCACCCATGACGATGACCTTGGCTACCTGCGCAATGGCGGCGACGTGCCGATCTTTACCGCAACACGGTCGTCCGTGCGTGAAGCAGGCAGACTGGGAGCGGACATGTTGCTGGATATGATCGCAAATCCCAGTGACACGCCAAAACAGCACTTGCTTGAGGCTGACATGATTCTTGGCGGGTCCACCGGCCCTGCCCCAATCTGACGGACATAAAGATGCGCAACAAACGCTCTGATTTTGCTGACGATTTCCTGTTTGGCGTCGCGACGTCCAGCTATCAGATCGAAGGCCACGGGTTCGGCGGCGCCGGACCGACCCATTGGGACACATTCGCCGCGACGCCGGGCAATGTGGTGCGTGGCGAAAACGGGGCCCGCGCCTGCGACCATTACCACCGGTTTGACGAAGATTTCGATCTTGTTCGAAATGCTGGCTTTGATGCTTACCGCTTCTCCACCAGCTGGGCGCGCGTTCTGCCCGAGGGGCGCGGGACGATCAATCAGGAAGGTCTGGACTATTACGACCGCCTGACAGACGCGATGCTGGAACGCGGGATCAAACCCTGCGTCACGCTGTACCACTGGGAAATGCCATCCGCCCTATCCGATCTTGGCGGCTGGACCCATCCCGATGTCGCAAACTGGTTTGCCGACTTTGCCACCATCATCATGGATCGCATTGGCGACCGGATGCATTCCATTGCGACGATCAATGAATTCTGGTGTGTCACGTGGCTGAGCCACTTTCTGGGCCATCACGCCCCCGGTCATCGCGACATCCGCGCCACGGCCCGCGCGATGCATCATGCATTGAAGGCGCATGGCAAAGCTATTCAGGCGCTTCGTGCGCAAGGTCATGAAAATCTGGGGGCCGTGTTCAATCTGGAATGGGCAACGCCGGCAGATGACGGCGTTACCGCAAAACGCGCGGCGGCGCTGCATGACGGTTATTACAACCGGTTCTTTCTGGATGCGGTCTTTAAGGGCTCCTACCCCGAGATCATCCTTGATGGGATTGAAGAACACCTTCCCCAAAACTGGCAGGATGATTTTCCGATCATTCAAAGCCCTGTCGACTGGTGCGGTATCAATTATTACACCCGCAGCGTTATGGCGCCGGACAGTGGCCCTTGGCCAGGCGTGAAAACCGTTGAAGGCCCACTTCCGAAAACCTTCATGAACTGGGAAATCTATCCGCAAGGACTCTATGACTTCCTGAAGCGCACCGCGGATGAATATACCGGCGACCTGCCACTGTTCGTGACTGAAAACGGCATGGCGGCATCCGACGATCTGATCGGTGATACGATAGACGACACGCATCGCATGGAATTCATTGACCTCCATCTTGATGCGGTGCGTCAGGCGAAAGCAGACGGCGTTCCGGTTCACGGCTACTTTGTTTGGTCGCTTTTGGACAACTATGAATGGGCATTAGGCTACGAAAAACGCTTTGGATTGGTCCACGTTGACTTTGAAAGCCTTGAACGCACGCCCAAAGCCTCTTACCACGCGCTTTCAAAGGCATTGAGGACCTAGACCATGTCGCACACGCCCCAAACAGCAGTTGTCGCCGATATTGGCGGGACCAACACGCGCGTTGCCATCGCCAAGGGGCATGACATCGTCGAGACCTCGATCAAGCGCTACAAAAACGCCAGCCAGACCGGACTGACGCAAATCCTGACGGACTATCTGGGCCAGAACGACGTCAACCCTGATGCGGCATGCGTTGCAATGGCTGGTCCGGTTCGTGACGGCGTTGGCCGTTTGACCAACCTCGACTGGGCGATCGACCGCGACGTGATTGCGCGCGCGACCGGTGCGGGCCGCGTTGCGGTTCTGAACGACTTGCAGGCACAAGGCCACGCACTGGCGTCGCTTAGCGGTAATGATCTGGTACCGATCCTGCCACGTGAAAGTATCCAGACCGACGCGCCGAAACTGGTTGTGGGTGTGGGCACCGGCCTGAACGCTGCGCCGATCTACAGCGTCGGCAATAGCACCGTTATTCCGGCATCCGAATCCGGCCACGTTTCGCTGCCGGTGCGCAGTGAAGAAGAGCTACGCCTGCGCGATTTCATTGCCCGCAAGCATCCCGAACCCGGGATTGAAGACGTGCTATCCGGACGCGGCTTTGAACGTATCTTCGCATGGATCAGCCACGAGGCTGGCCAAAACGAAGAACGCTCTGCTGCTGACATCATGGCATCTGTTCACACCGATCCGCTAGCAATGC
>CATNDK010000367.1 GCA_950096585.1 Thalassococcus halodurans
CTTGGTCCCCCGCCCCCACGCACTCTGCCCCACGCGGGTCTGGTGGAACCGGAAGGCCTCGGGGTCAGTGAATTCTTCGTGCACGGTCCAGATCAGCGGGTCGGGGCTTTGGGTGACCTCGAACGTCAGACACCCCTCTTCCGACCGCGTCAGAGCGATATGTTCCTCAATATGCGCTTGGACGATGGCAAGCTCATCGTCGTTGGCGCAGCGCAGGAAGCCGTTTAGGGTGACCATGGTTTTTGAACCTCTGACCGTTTTGGGCAGCCTCCAAATGACAGAGGCTATAACCTTCGCAAACCAAACTAGGTCATAATTAATTCTTTACGTTCAGGAAAGACTTGATAACCTTTAAAGTTGTATTGAAGATTTTTCTTAAAGGATCAGAAACATGACCAAAATTAGTTTTGCACTCAAAATTTGGTTTATCATTTTTTCGTTTTCAATGCCCTCATTCGCACAGTCTGAATTTAAAATTTCAAAATTGATATTAAGTGACGGACAAGTTTTTACTATTCCTTCCGGAACGGAAGATATCGCATTTTCTAACTTGGAGATGAAAACGGGAAGTCAATTAGTCATCCCTGCCGATACAAGTCACGTCAACATTGTTATCGACAACGGAATTTTCCACAAGGGAAGCTCCATCATTTCACAAGGTTCGCAAGGGACCAATAGCTCAGGGGTAAATGTAGTTGGAGGCACAGGCCAGAGCGCGGCATCAATGACGCTAAAGGTCAATCAAGCGCAGTTTCTATTGGCGGCGGACGGTAGTGATCTAGGAAAACCATTTTTCCTTGTCTCATCTAGCGGAGGAAATGGTGGAATAGGGGGCCCAGGCGCCAGAGGCGGCGATGCACGTAGAAAAAGCTGCAATGGCGCAGACGGCGGCCCTGCCGGATCTGGTGGCGCTGGTGCTAGAGGCGGCACCGGTGGCAACGGTGGGTCAATCAACTTTTACGTTAAGCTTATTTCTGGACACCCACTAATATCCAACAACGAAATTGCTCTCAGCAGCATAGCTGGGGAAGGTGGAGCTGGTGGTCGTGGCGGTCCTGGTGGCGCTGGAGCTGCGGAAAAATGCTGCGGTCAAGTATTTGGAAAATGCACGTATAAACGTGGCGGGTATGGCCCTGGTGGAACTGGACCTACAGGTCCAACAGGTTTTGGTGGAACGTCAATTGAACCTGTACTTGAATTGGACTTTGAATAATCAGTTCATAGCTATTTTCGCGACTAGGTATTGTAAGACGCTGAGTTCTCCGCACTTAGCTGGTTTTGCGACGAGCATATAAATTCAATCGAACTGACCACCGCCCACCCCAAATAAAAAGCCCCGCCGGAGCGGGGCTTTGTTTTTATTCGGCGGGGACGGCTGTCTCTTCGATCCCCAGCGGATGCGGGATTTTGTCCAGCATTTCGGTCGGGCAGACCTGAATGAACTTCGCCAGTTCCTCTTCCCAGTGCTGCAGGATGCCAGCGGCGAGACGGCTGCCTGTTTCCGCGTAGTGACGCTCGACCAGATCCTTCAGCTCGGTCTGCCATGCTTCGACAGCCACCGGGCATGTAACGATGGATTCGGTGTTCATCATTTCCACCGACTTGCCATCCGGATCGTAAAGATACGCCATACCACCGGTCATACCAGCACCGAAGTTCGCACCGATCGGACCGAGGATGACCGCTGTACCGCCGGTCATGTATTCACAACCGTTCGAGCCACAGCCTTCGACCACCACTTTGGCACCCGAGTTACGCACAGCGAAACGTTCGCCCGCGCGGCCTTCGGCAAAGAGGTAACCGTCGGTCGCACCGTACAGAACGGTGTTGCCGATGATGGTGTTCTTCGCAGCTTCCAGCGGCGAGTTCATCGGCGGACGCACCACAACGGTACCGCCCGACAGACCCTTACCAACATAGTCGTTGGCGTCGCCGTAGACTTCGATCTTCAGACCCGGAGCCGCGAAGGCACCCAGCGACTGACCGGCAGAGCCTGTCAGTTTGACGGTCAGGTGATCCGGCTGAAGCGAGTTGCGCATGCCGAACTTGCGGACGATGTGGCTCGAGGTGCGTGTGCCCACGGTGCGGTGTGTGTTCATCACCGCGTAGGACAGTTGCATCTTTTCGCCTTCCTCAAGGAAGCGCGCCGCATCACGGATGATTTCCGCATCCAGCGTGTCATCCACAGGGTTGCGCGGACGGTTCAGGTCATAGACCGTTTCGTCCGAACCATCGACGCGGATCAGAAGCGGGTTCAGGTCCAGATCGTCGAGGTGGTCGGAACCACGCGATACCTGGCTGAGCAGGTCCGCACGACCGATCACTTCGTCCAGCGAACGGGCGCCGATGGACGCGAGGATTTCACGCACTTCCTGAGCGTAGAAGGTGATCAGGTTCACGACCTTGTCCGCGTTGCCTGTGAACTTGGCCCGCAGGCTTTCGTCCTGAGTACAGACACCAACGGGGCAGGTGTTCGACTGACACTGGCGTACCATGATACAGCCCATCGCAATCAGGGCGGCGGTGCCGATGCCGTATTCTTCGGCACCCAGCATTGCTGCCATGACGATGTCACGACCTGTGCGCAGACCACCGTCGGTCCGCAGGGTCACGCGCGAACGCAGGTTGTTCATCGACAGAACCTGATGCGCCTCTGTCAGACCCATTTCCCACGGCAGACCTGCGTATTTGATCGAGGTCGCAGGCGATGCGCCTGTGCCGCCGTTGTGGCCGGACACAAGGATCACGTCCGCCTTCGCCTTGGCAACGCCAGCGGCGATGGTGCCAACGCCCGAGGACGCCACCAGTTTCACGGTGACCTTACAACGCGGGTTGATCTGCTTAAGATCGTAGATCAGCTGCGCAAGGTCCTCGATCGAGTAGATGTCGTGGTGCGGCGGCGGCGAAATCAGGGTCCCGCCGGGTGTGGAGTGACGCAGACGC
>CATNDK010000368.1 GCA_950096585.1 Thalassococcus halodurans
GGCACTGCGCAACCAGAACAAAGACCAGTTCGAGAAGAAGCACGGCGCACGTCTGGGCTTTATGTCGTTCTTCACCAAGGCCTGCGTCCACGCGCTGAAAGAAGTGCCCGAAGTGAACGCCGAAATCGACGGCACAGACATCGTGTACAAGAACTTTGTCCACATGGGCATCGCGGCAGGTACACCGCAGGGTCTGGTTGTTCCGGTACTGCGTGACGTCGACCAGAAAAGCTTTGCCGACATCGAAAAAGAGATCGCTGAAAAGGGCAAGCGCGCCCGTGACGGCAAGCTGTCGATGGCGGAAATGCAGGGCGGCACCTTCACCATCTCCAACGGTGGTGTCTACGGCTCGCTCATGTCCTCGCCGATCCTGAACCCCCCGCAGTCCGGTATCCTCGGCATGCACAAAATTCAGGAACGCCCGATGGTCGTGAACGGTCAGATCGTGGCCCGCCCGATGATGTATCTGGCACTGTCCTACGACCACCGTATCGTCGACGGCAAAGGCGCCGTGACCTTCCTCGTGCGCGTCAAAGAAGCGCTGGAAGATCCTCGTCGCCTGCTGATGGATCTGTAATCTCGATCAAGCAGTCTTAAAACTCCACCCTCTCGCTTATGTGCGGGAGGGTATGAAAGGCGAAAGAATGGAAACCAGCGCGGCAGTTTTCAATCGGGTGCTCAAGCACGTCCTGATTGGCTACGCCTACGCTGTGGGCGTTGTGCTCGCTCTTTTCTACGCCCTTTCAGTATTCCAAAGTTTGTCCAGCTTTTCGCGTTTCTCCTATTCGGGGAATGTGCCTTACAGTGCCATCTTCGCGGGTGTGCTTTTTCTGTTTGCCCTAAGTGTTCTGGGAAACCTTTGGACCAGGAATAAATTTGCTCTAGTCTCCGCAGCGCCCGTGGTTCTTGTTGCCCTGCTGACAGGTCTTTGGGACCTTTGGACCTTAATCCAAAGCCCACCGCGCCCATCGATGGGCTTTGCAACCGAAACCAACTTGGACAGGTCCTTAGTAGAGCAGGTTCTCATGCCAACCGTTGAACAGCATCAAGCCAGCATCAAGCGCTCGATTTCGTTATTGATGTACGCAATTAGTGCAGTAGCGCTGTGGGCGGCTGCTTTGTTCATGCTTCGCAAACGCAAGGTCTTACAATGACCCCTGAACTTACGGCCCTGACGCTTGCTGCACTTCTTCAGTGCGTTCAGTTCGTCATCTTCGCGATCCCCGCAAATCTGGAATTGGGACCGGGCTATACAACGTCCGCCCGTGATCGTGCGCCATCGCGGGAAATGTCCGAAAAAACCGCCCGCCTTCAGCGCGCCATGAACAACCATTTCGAAGGCTTGATCCTGTTCACCATAGCGGTGCTGGTGATCACCTTTTCCGACAAGGGCAACGCCATCACAGCCGCATGTGCGCTGATATACCTCGTTGCCCGGGTGCTTTACGTGCCCGCTTACTATTTTGGCTGGCGTCCGGGCCGGTCACTTATCTGGATGACCGGCTTTGGGGCGACCGTGATCATGCTGATCATGGCCCTGCTCTGAGGCCATAAAAGACACGCTAATTCCTCGGGGGTGGGACCTGCCACAGGCGCAACCATCACCGCCCGTTCAACGAAAGGATAACCGTAATGGCACAATATGACGTCATCGTAATCGGCGCTGGCCCCGGTGGCTATGTGGCTGCGATCCGCTGCGCACAGCTGGGTCTGAAAACCGCTTGTGTGGAAGGCCGCGAAACGCTGGGTGGCACGTGCCTGAACGTGGGCTGTATTCCGTCCAAGGCGCTGCTGCACGCCACGCACCAGTTGCACGAGGCCGAGCATAACTTTGCCAAAATGGGCCTGAAGGGCAAATCCCCCTCTGTCGACTGGCCGCAGATGCAGGCGTACAAGGCCGACGTCATCGACGGCAACACCAAGGGCATCGAGTTCCTGTTCAAAAAGAACAAGATCGACTGGCTGAAGGGCTGGGGTTCGATCCCCGCGGCGGGCAAGGTCAAGGTGGGTGACGAAGTTCACGAAGCCAAGAACATCATCATCGCGACAGGCTCCGAAGTGGCGACCCTGCCGGGCGTCGAGATCGACGAAGAAACCGTTGTGTCTTCGACTGGCGCGCTGTCGCTGAAAAAGATCCCCAAGAAGATGATCGTCATCGGTGCCGGTGTCATCGGTCTGGAAATGGGCTCGGTCTATTCCCGTCTGGGCGCCGAAGTGACCGTGATCGAATACCTCGACACCATCACACCTACCATGGACGGCGAGGTTCAGAAAACCTTCCAGCGCATCCTGAAAAAGCAGGGCCTGAACTTTGTTCTGGGCGCAGCGGTTCAGGGCGTTGAGGCCATGAAGACCAAAGCCAAGGTCACCTACAAGCTGAAGAAAGACGACAGCGAACACACCGCTGATGCAGACGTTGTTCTGGTCGCAACAGGCCGCAAGCCCTACACCGACGGTCTGGGCCTTGAGGCACTGGGTGTCGAGCTAACAGATCGCGGCTTTGTCAAAACAGACGGCCACTGGAAAACCAGCGTCGACGGCATCTACGCCATCGGCGACGCGATCGAAGGCCCGATGCTGGCCCACAAAGCCGAAGACGAAGGCATGGCCGCCGCTGAAGTGATTGCAGGCAAAGCCGGTCACGTGAACTATGGCGTGATCCCGTCGGTCATCTACACTAGCCCCGAGGTGTCCTCGGTCGGCAAAACCGAAGAAGAGCTGAAGAAAGAAGGCGTCGACTACAAGGTTGGCAAATTCTCGTTCATGGGCAATGGCCGTGCGAAAGCCAACTTTGCCGCCGACGGTTTCGTCAAACTTCTGGCAGACAAGAAAACCGACCGTATCCTCGGTGCACACATCATCGGCCCGATGGCTGGCGATCTGATCCATGAGGTCTGCGTTGCCATGGAATTCGGCGCCTCTGCCGAGGATCTGGCCCTGA
>CATNDK010000369.1 GCA_950096585.1 Thalassococcus halodurans
CCAGATCCCCAACCGTCAGGGACCCGTTCTGAACGCCGATGGCTGCCATGACCATCACAATAACCAGACCGCTGGTGATGATCAGTGCCTGACCAAAGTTCAGCATCGCAAGCGAGGTCGACGTTTTGACCGCAGCGCTTTCGTATTTGCGCATCGCCTGATCGTAACGTTCGGTTTCACGATCCTCGGCGCCGAAGTATTTGACCGTTTCAAAGTTCAGAAGACTGTCGATGGCTTTCTGGTTCGCATCGGTGTCCTGTTCGTTCATCACCCGACGCAGTTTGACCCGCCATTCGGTGACTTTGAACGTGAAGGTCACATACAAAACAATGGTGACCACAACGACCACCAGATACCAAACATCCAGCGCAAAATAGAGCGCACCGGCCACCAGGATCAGTTCCAACAGCAAGGGGCCGATGCTGAACAGCATAAAGCGCAGCAGAAACTCGACGCCTTTCACACCGCGTTCGATGATCCGCGACAGACCACCCGTGCGACGCGTGATGTGGTAGCGCAGCGAAAGCTGGTGGATATGCCGGAAGGTCCGAAGCGCTAGCCTGCGCAACGCGCGTTGTCCAACGCGGGCAAAGACTGCATCGCGCAGTTGCTGGAAACCAGAATTCAGCACCCGCGCCATACCGTAGGCGACCGTCAAACCAACCGCCCCAACACCCAGCGTCCACGCAGGATCGACACTGTCGCCTGTCAGCTTGTCGATGGCAGCTTTGTAGAAGAACGGAGTGCTGACCGCGATGACCTTCGCCAGAATAAGCAGCGCCATCGAGATCACAACGCGGCGCTTTACCCATGTTTGGCCCTCAGGCCACAGGTAAGGTGCCACCTTCTTGATGATCTCCCATCCGGAGCGACGGTCTTTGGCGGTGATGTCTGCAGTGGTGCTGCGCATGGGGCTCTCCTGATTACAGGGTCACATAGACGTGACCCTTCCGGAAAACCAGAAGGGCCCCTGTGTAATTTCGATTTTCAGGACGTTAACGGATCAGAGCGCCGTCCAACCACCGTCCACGCTGATCGTTGTGCCGGTGATCTGATCCGCAGCCGACGAACAAAGAAAGACCGCCGTGCCGCCGATCTGTTCAGTGGTGGCAAATTCCTTGGACGGCTGACGTTCAAGGATCACCTTCTCTTTGGCTTCTTCCTCGGTCATGTCGTACTTTTTCGCGGTGTCGGGAATCTGCGCCTCGACCAGCGGGGTCAGAACGTACCCCGGACAGATCGCGTTGGCGGTGATCTTTTCCTTGGCCGTTTCCAGCGCGACCACCTTGGTCATGCCGACAACACCGTGCTTGGCCGCGACATAGGCCGATTTGTAGGGCGACGCGGTCAGACCATGGGCGCTGGCGACATTGATCACACGGCCCCATCCGGCTTTACGCATCATGGGCAGTGCGGCCGCTGTACAGTGAAACGCCGAGTTCATGTTGATCGCGATGATCGCGTCCCATTTCTCGACCGGAAACTCGTCAATCGGGGCCACGTGCTGGATACCCGCGTTGTTGACCAGAATATCGCAAACGCCTGCCTTTTCGATCAGCGCGCGGCACTGGTCGGCGTTGGACATGTCGGCTTGGATGTAGCGTGCTTTCACGCCGAATTCCTTGCCAAGTTCTTCGGCCAGCGCGTGGTCTTCGGCGTTATATGTGAAGGAGTTCAAGATGACGTCGGCACCGGCTTTGGCAAGTTCTCGGGCCACGCCCAGACCGATGCCCGAGTTGGAACCGGTAATAATCGCTGTTTTTCCTGAAAGGGTCATATCATCTCCATCCACAATGCTTTCGCAGCATAACATTCTGCACTTGCGAGAAAACGCATTTTTCGGGCATTCGTTCCGAAATTGCGACAATCTTGGCTGAATTGGACATGAAATCCATGCCTGCGCAACAACGCGCTGTTACGATCAATCTACCCTCCGGCGCGGGGCGTTAAGATATCCCCCCGATTCTTGGCAGATTCGTGCCCAGATAGAACTGCGGAATCGCGAACGACCTGAACGAGTCGCAAAGCTCTGGCCAGCCGGATCATGCGCCACTACCTGTGAATCCCCCTTATTTTCATGGCTCTGAGGATTTTGGAGGACAAAAAAAAACGCCAGCACAAGGCTGGCGTTCAGTTATTGAGGCAGGTTTCATACAGGCAAGAAACCTATCGAGCAGTGCTTAGTTCATAAGCTTTTCGCATCATGAATCCAAGCTAAAAGTTTGAAAATGCCGGAATCCCCCCGTATCGTTCACGCAAAGAAACGGTTTGGGACCAAAGGAAATTCAAACATGAGCAGCAATTTAAACGGGCGTTTCCGCCGCGTTCTCGGGGGCCTTGCATTGGCGGCAATTGCGGCCTCTGCGACAGCCGAACCAAAGCATGGCATAGCTATGTACGGCGAGCCCGCGCTTCCACCCGATTTTGTGTCCCTACCCTACGCCAATCCAGAAGTGCCCAAGGGTGGCCGGATCGTCACCGGAGAGGTCGGTAGCTTTGACAGCCTGAACCCCCACATCCTGAAAGGGTCGGTTCCGTGGCAGCTTCGATTTCTGGCCTACGAAAGCCTGATGGCCCGCAACTATGGCGAACCCTTCGCGCTGTACGGCCTTCTGGCCGAATCGATCGAGGTGCCCGACTCCGAGGTCGATGACGAGATCGACAAGATGATCGACCAGATCTCCGGTGAGACCGACGACGAGGAGCAGCGGACCGCCGTCCGCAACATGGTCGATACGCCCGAGGGGCGCTCGTCGATCCTCGATGGGCTGATCACGCGCGCCGCGCTTGATGCGCTGGTTGAGGCTGTCGCCGTAGACGTTGTTCACCACCACCTTGGCGGTGCCGATCTGGCCGGCGCACATGGCGCGCAGCCCGCCGACCAGGAGCAGGAACTGCTGGGTGGCGGGCTCCTTCTCCTCGGTGGCCAGCCGC
>CATNDK010000370.1 GCA_950096585.1 Thalassococcus halodurans
AGAAACCATAGGTTTCAACAAAGGCGGCACGGTGAATTTGAACGGCATCAAGGTCACGATGGTGCACGCTGTTCATTCTTCCACCTTCCAGACGCCCGACGGCCCTGTCGCGCCCGGTAGCGAATGCGGTTTTATGATTTCGGGCGAAGGGCACACAATCTATGTTTCGGGCGACACCGACGTGACCGCCGACATGGGCGTGTTCAACGCGCTTCATGAACCGGATATCGGCATCCTCGCCGCTGGCGGGCATTTCACGATGGACATGAAACGTGCAGCTTTCGCCGCGAAAACCTTTTTCAATTTCAAAACACTGATCCCCTGCCACTACAAAACGTTTCCAATTCTTGAACAATCGGCAGAGCTTTTGGTGCAGGCCCTGCCCGATACCAACGTGATCGAACCCGAGGTGCTGGTGCCAATCACGTTATAAAGTTGCTAACACACTGCTTTATCGAACGGGTTCTTCCCGTGGGGATCATTTGCGCCTATAGTTGCCGCAACAAAGACAATACGTTGAACAGGCATCCATGGCGCGTAAGAAAACCACGGCGAAACCCAAAGCCACAGCCGCCGCAAAACCCGCAGTTCCCGACCATGTGAACGTGATGATCGTTGCTCAGGCCGGACGTCTGCAGTGGGAAGCAGCCCTGTTCGCCCTGTCCTTTGCGCAAAGCGGCACCTCCAAGCGGTTCCGCCTGTTCATCGCGGAACCTGCCGAAGGGTTCAAATGGCCGGGCGAGCCGGGCATCCGGAACAATGAATTGCGCGAGATGCTGACCGAGTTGGGCGCGACATTTGTCACCTTTGAAACCCATCACTTCGGCCCTAGCTATCCCTATGGCAACAAGATCGAGGCGCTAAAGGCCCTGCCCAAAGGCGAACCTTTCATCTTTTTCGACACAGACACGCTGGTTCTGGATGCGCTCGACAAGGTGCCGTTCGACTTCGACAAACCCACAGCCTCGCTCCGCCGCGAAGGCACATGGCCTGTTCTGGAACTTTATGGTCCGGGCTACAGGGATATCTGGAAATCGCTTTATGACAAGTTCGGACTAGAGTTTGAAAGCTCGCTGGATCCGTCCCAGCCTGACGAATACTGGCGCCGCTACCTCTATTTCAACGCGGGCTTTTTCTATTACCGCTGCCCGCACGAATTCGGCGATAAATTCCTCGAATACGCTTTGGCCATCCTGAAAGACCCGCCACGTGAACTGGTCTGCCAAAGCCTTGATCCATGGCTGGATCAGGTCGCCCTGCCACTGGTTATCCATGCATTCGGTGGCGGGCGCGATGCTTTGCCCGAAGGGCTGTTGGACGGCAGCGTCACCTGTCATTACCGCGTTATCCCGCTCCTTTACGCCCGCGAAGACGACAAGGTTGTGAATACTCTTCAGGCGATCACAGCGCCCAATAAGATCAAGAAAATCCTGAAAAACTACGATCCCTTCAAGCGAATGATCTATCAGGGACGCGGCGACAAAGTGCGTGCTATGTTCGACCGCAATGACCTGCCGCGCAAAGAACAGGCGATCCGCAACCGTATCAAATCCGCCGGTTTCTGGATGCGCTAGGGCTTGCAAGTCAGACATCACGCGTTGCTAATGTCCTCCGTAACCAATGGGAGGCATTGATGACTGAAGATTCCACACCCGGATTCGATACGCTTTTGATCCACGCGGGCGCCCGCCCCGATCCGGCCACTGGCGCTCGCCAGACCCCGATTTACCAGACCACAGCCTATGTGTTCCGCGATGCCGAACACGCAGCCGCGCTGTTTAACCTACAGGAAGTCGGCTACATCTATTCCCGCCTGACGAACCCCACTGTTGCCGTGCTGCAAGAACGGATGGCAGCCCTTGAAGGCGGCGTTGGCGCAGTGTGCTGTTCGTCCGGTCACGCAGCGCAAATCATGGCGCTGTTCCCGCTGATGCAGCCCGGCTGTAATGTCGTTGCCTCGACCCGCCTTTATGGTGGCACGGTCACGCAGTTCAGCCAGACAATCAAACGTTTCGGCTGGTCGGCCAAGTTCGTCGACTTTGACGACACAGACGCCGTTGCCGCCGCCATCGACGACAACACGCGCGCGATTTTCTGTGAATCCATCGCCAACCCTGGCGGCTACATCACCGATCTCGATGCGATCTCGAAGGTCGCCAACGATGCGGGCCTGCCCCTGATCGTCGACAACACCTCGGCCACGCCCTACCTCTGCCGCCCAATCGAACACGGCGCGACGCTGGTTGTGCACTCCATGACAAAGTACCTGACAGGCAATGGCACAGTAACGGGTGGTGTCGTTGTGGACTCGGGCAATTTCGACTGGTCCGCTTCGGACAAATTCCCATCGCTCAGCGCGCCGGAACCGGCCTATCACGGCCTGAAGTTCCACGAAACATTCGGCCCCTTGGCCTTTACCTTCCACGGCATCGCCATCGGGCTGCGCGATCTAGGCATGACGCTGAACCCGCAAGCTGCGCACTACACGCTGATGGGGATCGAAACCCTTTCCTTGCGGATGCAGCGCCATGTTGAAAACGCGAACACCGTGGCCTCATGGCTGGAACAGCACCCAGCCGTCGAAGGCGTCACATACGCGGGCCTGCCCTCGTCCCCCTACTACGACCGTGTCGAACGTATCTGTCCGAACGGCGCAGGCGGGTTGTTCACTGTGGCGCTGAAAGGCGGCTATGACGCCTGCGTCAAATTCGTAGATAGCCTCGAACTGTTCAGCCACGTGGCAAACCTTGGTGACACCCGTAGCCTCGTGATCCACTCGGCTTCAACCACGCACCGCCAGCTGACACCGGAACAGCAAACTGCGGCCGGTGCGGCACCCAACGTGGTTCGTATCTCAATCGGGATCGAAGACGCAAAAGACCTGATCGCGGATCTCGGCCAAGCCCTGGACAAAGCGTCC
>CATNDK010000371.1 GCA_950096585.1 Thalassococcus halodurans
AAAAAGGGCCTGGCCAGGGCGGCGTTCGTCTTCGGGCAGCTCTTGGCCGCGTCGGCATTGAATGCAGACCAACAGTTCCGTTTGCTGCGGGGTTTCGGATTTCGCATCCATAGTTTTACTGGTCCCATCCCATCGGGAACGCGGGGCCGGATTGCGGAAAGGGACCGTTACTCGGTGCCGCCTCCGATTCCGGCACACCCCGTCCGGTTACAAGCGCATCGCGCTGGCAGGTCTCCCGGCTCACGGATTTGGGGTGTTCGCCCTGCGGCTGCTCATCCTTCCCAGCGTCGGCCAGTGGCACTGAGCGGCCTTTTCCGTTCACGGTCGCGGGGGCGGCTGTGCTTGACCGTGTAGATCACGGCTGCACATTCCCTTTTCACCTGCTAACACAGGCACCAACACGCAGCCACATGGTCTGAATCCCGTGGCTTTGTCAAGAAAGAGGATACTGGCATGACCACCGACGAAAACCTTCGCCACGCCGAGAAGATGCGCAAGATCAAAGCTGCGCGCGATCGCATGATGGAGACCAAGACCGAAGAGAAAGGTCTGATCATGGTCCACACCGGCGCTGGTAAGGGCAAGTCGTCTTCTGGCTTTGGCATGATCATGCGCTGCATTTCCCACCAGATGCCCTGCGCGGTGGTGCAGTTTATCAAAGGCAACTGGGACACCGGCGAAAAGACGTTCCTGCGCGAACGCTTTGCGGATGAGTGCCGCTTCTTTGTGTCTGGCGAAGGCTTTACCTGGGAAACGCAGGACCGCGAACGTGACATTGCGGCGGCCCAAAACGGTTGGCGGATTGCCAAGGAACAGATCCTTGATCCCGAAATCCAGTTTGTGCTGCTCGATGAAATCAATATCGCGCTGCGCTACGACTATATCGATATCGACGAGGTGGTCGATTTCCTGCTGAACGAGAAACCGGCGATGACCCATGTTTGCCTGACAGGCCGCAATGCCAAGCCCGAACTGATCGAGGCCGCCGATCTGGTGACCGAAATGACGTTGATCAAGCACCCGTTCCGTGACGGTGTTAAAGCACAGGCTGGCGTCGAATTCTGATGGGCCGCGCGCTGATGATCCAAGGGACCGGATCCAACGTCGGGAAATCGATGTTGGTTGCGGGGCTTTGCAGGGCTGCCAAGCGGCGGGGGCTGACCGTCGCGCCGTTCAAACCGCAGAACATGTCCAACAATGCTGCCGTTGCGCAGGAAGGCCATGAAATCGGCCGTGCGCAGGCGCTGCAGGCGCGTGCTTGCGGTTTGGCGCCGCATACGGACATGAACCCGGTTCTGCTCAAGCCCGAAACGGATATCGGCGCGCAGGTTGTGGTGCAGGGCAAGCGGCTGACAACGGTCCGTGCCCGCGAATACGCCAAGCTGAAGCCACAGTTGATGGAGTCCGTTCTGGACAGCTTCAATCGGCTGCGCAGCACCTATGATCTGGTGATAGTCGAGGGCGCTGGCAGCGCGTCGGAAATCAACCTGCGCAAGGGTGACATCGCCAACATGGGCTTTGCCGAGGCGGCTGATGTTCCTGTGGTTCTTTGCGCCGATATTGATCGCGGCGGGGTCATCGCGCAGGTAGTCGGCACCAAGGTTGTGTTGCCCGACGGTGATCGGCACCTGATCAAAGGCTTTCTGATCAACAAGTTCCGCGGCGATCCGACGCTGTTTGATGACGGCTACAAAATGATCGAGGACCAGACCGGTTGGCGCGGCTTTGGCGTAGCGCCTTGGTTTGCCGAAAGCTGGCGTTTGCCTGCCGAAGACGCGTTAGATATCGCCACACCGCCATCGCGCGATGGTTTGCACGTTGTGTGTTTGCGGCTAAGCCGGATTGCCAATTTCGACGATCTCGATCCGCTGGCGCAGGAACCCGGCGTGCGCGTCACCATGCTGTCGCCCGGCGATCCTGTGCCTGCGGATGCGGATGTGGTGATCCTGCCCGGTTCCAAATCGACGCGGGGCGATCTGGCGTTCATGCGGGAACAGGGCTGGGACATTGACGTGATCGCGCACCACCGTCGTGGTGGACATGTTCTGGGCATTTGTGGCGGTTACCAGATGCTGGGCCGCGCGGTGCATGACCCTGACGGGATGGAGGGGCCTGCCGGGGCGACACCGGGCCTTGGCCTGTTGGACATCGAAACACGGATGAGCGGCGACAAAAGCCTACGCGAGGTTTCGGCCCGTCACGCGGCCTCGGACCTGCCGTTTCATGGCTATGAAATCCACATCGGCCAATCGGAAGGCCCTGATCGCGCGCGGCCGTTTGCATATGTCGGTGACACACCCGAAGGCGCGGTTTCCGCTGACGGGCGCGTCGCGGGCAGCTATCTGCACGGGATGTTTTCCGACGACGGGTTCCGGACAGAATGGCTGTCGCGTTTGGGCGTCGCGCCGTCGGGCAACGCCTATGAGGCGACTATCGAACAGACGCTGGATGCGCTGGCCGATCATCTTGAGACGCATCTTGATGTTGAAGGCTTGCTTGAACTGGCGCGGTGATCAGCGATCTTGCCAGTGGGCTTTGGTGTTTTCCTGCCATCCGGCACGGTGAAGCAGGGGGGTATCGTCGTTAAACTCGGGGTGTCCGATGCACAGGTAGGCGGTGAAGCGCCACGTATCGGGCACATCGAACAGCTTTTCGATGCCATCCGGATCAATGATCGACACCATGCCAACACCGATGTTGCAGGCGCGGGCCATCAGCCACAGCGAATAGATTGCCATGGCCGTCGACTGCTCAAGTGTCTGGGGCATCGTCTGACGGCCCAGACCACGCCCTTCGACAGGTGCGGTTTCGGTGAACACCGCCAGATGTTCAGGCGCGGCATCCAGACCGGACAGCTTCAGCTTTTCATACGCGGCGCGGTCCGCGTCGCCATAGGCCTGCGCGGCCGCTGCATTCTG
>CATNDK010000372.1 GCA_950096585.1 Thalassococcus halodurans
AACAACGGAAAACATCTTTGGTGCCGTTGTTACAGGGGACGTTGAGTACGTGACACCGCAGTCTGTGAACCTTGAATTCCAGACCGGTATCGCAGCCAACACACTGCTGACTGCTGGCTATCGCTGGACTGAATTCTCGGCCGTGGATGTTATTCCTGACGCACTGGGTTCTGACCTTGTGAACCTTGACGACAGCCACCGTTACTCGATCGGTATGGCGCGCCGTTACTCTGATGCGTTGGCATCCTCGATCACTCTGACGTACGAACCCGAAGGCGAAGATAACCTCGTGTCCCCGCTTGGGCCGACAAACGGTCTGTTCGGTGTCAGCATCGGCGCACGTTACTCGGAAGGCCCGCTGAACATCTCTGGCGGTGTAAACTACACTAAGGTTGGTGATGCGCTGGCTGAAGTTGGCGGACGTGAAGCAGCGTCGTTCGAAGACAACCACGTCTGGGGCGTCGGCTTTAAGGCAGAAATGTCCTTCTAATCAGGGCCTAAATGCCCGATCTAAAACCGTCCGGCACTGCCGGGCGGTTTTTTTGTTGAAGCGCCCCGCCGCTCTGACTACCCATCACGGAAGACGAAGTTCCAATTCGAAGGCCCGACCATGTTGTATTCCTCTGCCAAAGAGTGGCGCGATGCCCCGCAAAAACGCATTTTGTTTTTTGCGATGTCCGGCTTGGGAAAAACCCATGTGTCGAACCTGCTGCGCGACAGTGGCAAATGGTTCCACTATTCCATCGATTACCGCATCGGCACCCGCTATATGGGCGAATACATCATCGACAACGCGAAACGCGAGGCGATGAAGGTGCCCTTCCTGCGTGATCTGCTGCGGTCGGATTCGATCTATATCGGCTCGAACATCTCGTTCGAGAACCTGACACCTGTGTCCACGTATCTTGGAAAACCCGGCAATCCCGATGCTGGTGGCACCCCGATTGATGTGTACCGCACCCGTCAGGACCAGTTCGCGCGCGCCGAAGAACAGGCGCTACTGGACACTGGCTACTTCATCCAGCGGGCGCAGGACCTTTACGGCTACCCGCATTTCATCTGCGATACCGGTGGCTCGATCTGTGAATGGGTCGATCCGGAAAACCCCAATGATCCGATCCTGAAACATCTGTCGGAACACTGCCTGATGGTCTGGATCAAAGGAACCGAGGACCACACAGAAGAACTCATCCGCCGCTTTGACCGCGCGCCCAAGCCGATGGCCTATCAGCCTGCGTTTATGACACGGGTCTGGAACGACTATCTGGATCAGATGAACACCAAACCTGACGATGTGGACCCTGACGCCTTCATCCGCTGGACCTATGCGCAGGCACTGGCACATCGCCAACCGCGCTATGAAGCGATGGCCAACAACTGGGGCATCACTGTTCCGGCATCGGATATGGCAACGGTCACCGATGAAGCTAGCTTTGAAGATGTCATCGCAAAGGCCCTTGAGGCCAAAACAAGCAACGCCTAAATCCACACTCTTACAACTGACAATCTGGACGCATTCCCATGCCAATCAAACTGCCCCGCGATCTGCCTGCCTATGACGTACTCTCGAAAGAGGGTGTCATGGTCATGCCGGAAAGCACGGCAGACCAGCAGGATATCCGTCCCATTCGCATCGGGTTGTTGAACTTGATGCCGAAAAAGATTGCGACCGAAAACCAGTTCGCCCGCCTGATCGGTGCGACACCGCTTCAGATCGAGTTTTCCTTGATCCGGATGAGCGAGCACGAAACCAAGAACACCGCGGCCGAACATATGGAAAGCTTCTACCGCCCGTTCTCGGAAGTCGAAGCCACCGGTGAAAAGTTTGACGGTCTGATCATCACAGGTGCGCCAATCGAACATCTGGATTTTGAGGCCGTCACCTATTGGGACGAACTCAAGCGCATCTTTGACTGGACCCAGACCCACGTACATTCCACCTTTGGCGTATGCTGGGGTGGCATGGCGATGATCAACTATTTCCATGGCGTAAAAAAACACATCCTGGACGCCAAGGCCTTTGGCTGTATCCGTCACCGCAACTGTGACCCCGCCTCGCCCTACCTGCGCGGGTTTTCCGACGATATGGTCATTCCTGTATCGCGCTGGACGGAATTGCGCCGTGACGAGATCGAAGACGCAGGCCTGAAAATTCTGATCGACAGCAAGGAAACCGGACCGGCCTTGGTCGAAGATCCGGATCACCGCGCGCTCTATATCTTCAACCACTTCGAATACGACAGTGGCACATTGAAGGAAGAGTATGATCGCGACGTTGCCGAAGGAAAGCCGATCAACATTCCGGCCAACTACTATCCGGATGATGACCCGACGCAGGCGCCGCAGAACCGTTGGCGCAGTCATGCCCATCTTTTGTATGGAAACTGGGTATCAGAGATCTATCTGACTACCCCGTATGACATTAGCCGGATTGGGACAGACTCGACCGATCTGCGCAAATAAGGCGTTGGTATGATTGCAAAGGCATTGATGGGCGTAATGGCCTTAGGACTTGCGGGCTGTTCGTTTGTGGGGCACCGCGCGGACAGGCGCGAAGCACAATCTCTTCAGACGTGGCCACCCGTGGGCCAGTTTGTCGAAGTTGACGGCAAACAGGTGCACGCCTTTGTTGCCGGTTCAGGACCTGATCTTGTTCTGATCCATGGGGCTTCGGGCAACATCCGCGACTTTACCTTTCAGTTCGTCGATCGCGTTAAAGACCGCTATCGTGTGATCGTCTTTGACCGACCCGGTCTGGGCTATTCAGACCGCGCCACGGATCAGGACGGGGCCTTTTCGAATACAGCGGAAACGCCCGCGCAACAGGCCGCCCTGCTTCACGCTGCGGCCCAAAAACTGGGAGTCGAGGACGAGATCGTTCTTGGGCATTCCTTTGG
>CATNDK010000373.1 GCA_950096585.1 Thalassococcus halodurans
GCCAGTTCCTGCACGAGCAGGGACGCGAACCCACGCCCGAGGAAATGGCGGAGCGCCTTTCCATGCCGCTGGAAAAGGTGCGCAAGGTGATGAAGATCGCCAAGGAGCCGATCTCTCTCGAAACGCCGATCGGCGACGAGGAAGATTCGCACCTGGGCGATTTCATCGAAGACAAGAACGCTGTTCTGCCGCTGGATTCGGCCATTCAGGAAAACCTGAAAGAAACCACAACACGGGTCCTGTCGTCGCTGACGCCGCGTGAAGAACGTGTTCTGCGGATGCGCTTTGGTATCGGTATGAACACCGACCACACGCTGGAAGAAGTGGGTCAGCAGTTCAGCGTTACGCGTGAACGTATCCGCCAGATCGAAGCGAAAGCGCTGCGGAAGCTGAAACACCCCAGCCGGTCGCGCAAGCTGCGGTCGTTCCTGGACCAATAAACAAAGGGGCGCCTTCGGGCGCCTTTTTTCTTTCTGCGGTCTCTGAAATGTGACGATGCAATCCAGCACATCTGTCGTGCGCGGATGTGCATTTTCTGTTGCCGGTTCGTACCCATTTACAAGCACACAGGCAAAACAGGATGTGCTCTATGACCCGCTCTCTTTCTCTTCTTTCCGTTCTGTTGGCGCTGGCTGGTCCGGCGGTGGCATCAACCGGTGTGCAGACACTTGCAGACCAGGCTTTGACGGGTGGGCCGCTGTCGCCGTGGGATCCGGTCACCCCGATCGAACAAATCTGTCGCAACTGATTTTAGGTGAATTGTTCGCAGTCGGATGCTGGCACTGACGAAACCATAACGCTTCATGCGTAGCTTCTGAGGCTGACGATTCTTTTTAACCTATTCCGCAATTTGGCAGAGGTTTTGCAGCCTTTAATCCCATGACACCGAGATTTTGGAACAAATTCAGGGCGTCCGGCGTTCTTACTGTACAAACGCAGGAGATGAATATGAAACGTATGGTTTCTTTCAGTGTAGTATTCGCAGCAGTCGCGGCAGCAGCTTTCGCTGCGACCGACGTGGTGTCGAACACGGCTCCGCGCACCATTTACATCGAGGTTTCCAGCGACGAGCTTGCTGATTGTCGCCAGACTTTGGCGGATGTTGCCTCGATGCCCGCATACTCTGATGAAGGGTCGCTCTTGCTGTTCACGCAACAGTCTGATCTGCCTGATGTGCAGTGTATCGCCGTCGACGCGTAAACCGACTTGTAAGCTGCGCCCGCGCTCGGTGTAATGGACCCAGTCCAACGATGCGGAGCAGCCATGCAGACGAACTTTACGATCGCGACGCGGGGCCAAGGGCTTTATGAATTTACACATGATGTATCGGAATGGGTTACAGGCACAGGCCTGCTCACCCTTTTTGTTCGACATACCTCGGCGTCATTGCTCATACAGGAAAATGCCGATCCCGAAGTGAAGACCGATCTGAAGGCTTTTTTCTCGCGCCTCGTGCCGCCGACCACCGATCCGTCGATGTCCTACCTGACCCACACTTATGAAGGCCCCGACGACATGCCCGGCCATATCAAGGCGGCGATGATGCCTGTCAGTCTAAGTATTCCGGTCAGCAACGGGAAACTGGCACTTGGAACATGGCAGGGCATTTATCTTTTTGAACACCGTGATGCCCCGCATCACCGTAGTGTTGTGGCCCACCTGTTGCGCGACTGACAACGCATCATGTGGGGGTGTTATTTCTTATCTACCCAAATTGTTGTTCAGCCCCTATAGTGCCTGTGGATAAGTGGGGATCAACCCCATTCCTGAGGCAGAGACGACATAAAGGGGGACGGCGATGCGCTGCCCGTTTTGCGGTAATGTAGATACTCAAGTGAAGGATTCACGGCCCGCTGAGGACCATGTTTCCATCAGGCGCCGGCGCTTCTGCCCGGCGTGCGGCGGACGTTTCACCACATATGAACGCGTGCAACTGCGCGATTTGGTGGTGATCAAAACCAATGGCAGACGTGAAGACTTTGATCGGGACAAGCTGGAACGCTCGATCCGTATAGCGCTTCAGAAACGTCCGATCGAACCTGACCGGATTGATCAGATGATTTCGGGCATCGTGCGCAGGCTGGAAAGCATGGGCGAAACCGATATCCCGTCCAAACAGATCGGCGAGATCGTGATGGAGGCTTTGGCCCGCATCGATACGGTCGCATACGTCCGTTTTGCCAGCGTTTACAAGAACTTCCAGGCGGCCGATGACTTTGACAAGTTCGTCAGCGAACTGCGCCCCGGCGCTATGCCTGATAAGTGATCGACACTGACAAACGCCACATGGCCCACGCCTTGGTGCTGGGTAAACGCGGGCTGGGCCAGACATGGCCCAACCCGTCTGTCGGCTGTGTCATTGTTAAAGATGGCCGGATCGTCGGACGGGGACGTACTGCCTTGGGCGGTCGCCCCCATGCCGAGGTTGTGGCTCTTGCCCAAGCAGGCGAGGCCGCACGCGGCGCGACGGCCTATGTCACACTAGAACCCTGTAGCCACACTGGCAAAACACCGCCCTGCGCGCAGGCATTGATTGATGCAGGCGTTGCACGGGTGGTCGCGGCGATCTCCGACAGTGATCCGCGCGTGTCCGGCCAAGGCTTTGACATGCTGCGGGATGCGGGCATCGAGGTCACGACCAACGTGATGGCGGAAGAGGCGTATCATGACAACGCGGGCTTCTTCCTGAAGGTCGAACATGGTCGCCCGTGGGTGACGCTGAAATTGGCATCCAGCTTTGATGGTCGGATCGCCACTGCCAGCGGTGAAAGCCGCTGGATCACGGGGCCCGAGGCACGGCGCGTTGTTCATGCCGAACGGGCCAGACATGATGCTGTGATGGTAGGGGCGGGCACAGCACGCGCCGATGATCCTGATCTGACAGTGCGTGGCATG
>CATNDK010000374.1 GCA_950096585.1 Thalassococcus halodurans
GGCCATCATGGCGACGCCACAGATGCAGATAACCCGCGCGTCCGCTGGCGCTATGATCCGGCGATGGCGGGTGTGTCGGGCCAGTTCGCCGATTGCGGTATCCACGCGTTGCATATGGCCAGCTTTATCGTCGGGGATGAGGTAGAGACCCTGTCAGCCGACTTTGCCTCGACCATCCCCAGCCGTGAATTGGAAGACGACGCGATGGTCAACTTCCGCATGTCTGGCGGCACGGTCGGGCGGCTTTGGACGTCATCTGTGGCCATCGGGCGTCAGCACGGATTCGACATCCAGATATTCGGCGAAACAGGCGGCCTGCGCTGGGCGTCTGAGCAGCCGAACCAGTTGATCTACACACCCGTCGGCGGCCGCACGCAGATCATCGAAAAAGGCGAAGGCGGACTGCACCCCGACGCCCAACGCCTGTCACGCGTGGCGATTGCCCATCCAGAGGGCTTTCCCTTGGCCGTGGCCAACATCTACTGCGATCTGGCGGACGCGATTGCAGGGGAAACCCGCGATGGCCTGCCCACCGCCGAGGCCGGTCTGAGATCCATGGCGGCGGTGCATGCAGCGGTACGATCTGCCAAGGAAAACGGAGCCTGGGTCGACGCTAGGCCGCCGATGTTCAGGTAGAGGAATGTGTAGCCAGGCTGTGCTTAAAATCGGGCGTCCGCGCGATGAAAAGGCCTTGCCGTCTCTCTATGAATCCGTTCCCAATTCTTGACGTTCGTGTTCATTCCAGTTGCCTTTGCGGGCAACCGTGCCCGTGAAGAAATGTCTTGTCATTTTCCCAAGTCTTAGGGCTAAAAATATCGAGACTTGGAGAGATGATTTGAAAAATATTTTGATTGGCATTTTCAGTGCCCTTGTGCTGCCGACGATATACTTTCTTTGGCAATTTTCAGCGGATCATCGCGTGAATAGCGAGTTGATCGATGGATTGAAGCAGGAAGGACTTGTTCAGCTTGACGGTTGCAACCTGTCTATATCGCGTGAGGTTGAGGGAGAGATCGATGCCCCGATTTCTTTGACGCGCATCATCACCAAGGTCGACTTGAGAAATTACGATTTGAAAGAGTTCGGAATTCGTCCAACCGCCCAAGCAATCATTCTGCGCGTAAACAGATTGCCCTTGAGAGAGCGGACGCTGGAACAGGTCGCAAAAATAAATGACTTGTCGGGCCTACGCGCGGAACAGTCTCCGCTTGATTCAGAAAATATCAGAAAAATTCTAGAAGCCGAAAACGGTTCCCTTTTTTACCGAGTTATGGCCGAGGTGGTCAGCACGGACAGCGGAGAGCAACAGCTTGTTGCCCATGAAGATGCGCCCGATTTCTATGAATTCGCGACAGCGGTTGGGGAACTTCCTTCACCAATCAGCTTCCGCTCTACCACGACATTTGCACCGGGAGGTCCATCTGCAGATACGCTGTTAACAGGAGAAATCATTCCTCTTCCTTTTCTCGAGTTCGCGGTCGCATCTAATGATAAAGCCAAAGAACTAGCCGAAGTCTTTGGTGCCTATGCAAAAAGAAACCACTGTCAAATCCTGAACCGTTAATTGCTGCACAGCGCGGCGGGGGCTGCTGGGGCTGTTCAACAGTTCGCCCATGACCGCCATGGCGGCATCGACGATGTCGCTGATGGGCTGGTGCCTCAATGTGGATTTGCCGAAAGCGCGTCCAACTTTTAAGCTTTGTATTCAGATTGGTTTCAAGGCTAGGGAAGGCAGGCATATGGCAGCGTTTGTAATAGGTCGAATGCAAATCCACAGCAGAGACTGGATGAGCGAGTATTTCGACAAAATCCCTCACGTCGTTGCTGATCATAAGGGGCAGTTTCTAGTACGCGGAGGCGATCCGGAAGGCTTGGAAGGGGACGACCTGCTTCCAGATGCGGCCTTCGTCATTGAATTTCCCGACCGTGACCACGCAAAAGCGTTCTGGAATTCGAACGAGTTCCAAGAGCTTGCTGTCTTGCGCCGTTCGGGATCTACGCTGAACGCGATTTTGGTTGATAAACTGCCTTAAGTCGTTCGTAGCCCTCAGGTGGCGTTCCAACCTGTTCGGCGGCGCGATGGGTCAACCTGCTCGAAAATGCTATCTGGCTTACAGTTTTCGCAAAGTCCCCCGCTCCACCACCTTGCACTCAAATATCCGCGCGGCGGGGGCTTTGGTGGGAGTGTTCAGCAATTCGCCCATGACCGCGATGGCGGCATCGATGATGTCGCTGATCGGCTGGTGAATCGTGGTCAGGTCAATGTTGTTCCAGCCCGCGATTTCCATGTCGTTCAGACCGATGATTCCTATATCGTCCGGACAGCGCAGGCCGTGATCGGCGATGGCGGACATGGCGCCGATTGATAGGACATCGTCGCCGCAGAAATAGGCTTCGGCGCGGGGGGCGGACAGCAGACGCTGCATCTCGGCCCGACCGGCGTCAAAGGAATAGGCGGCGGCGAAGGACACTGTCAGGTCGATGTCATCGCGACCAGTCAGCACCTCCTGAAACCCTTGCAGGCGGTCCTGGGTCGAGGTCGCCGTATCCGGCCCGCCCAGAAAGCCGATCTTGCGGTAGCCACGATCGATCAACGTCTGCGCCGCGATCCGCCCGCAGGCGACGTTGTCGATGCCGACGATATCGACCTTGGGATTTGTCGCAGCGCGGCCAAAGGCGTGGACAACGGGCATGCCCGCGTCATGGAAGGCTTCGGCAAATTCAGGGGGCAGGGTGGACGAGGCGACAACCACGCCATCCACCGAATACTGCCGCAGCATTCTGACTGAGTTGGCGGGGTCGGTTTCGTCGGACAGGTTCACCAGCAAGGGGCGCAGGCCCTGTTCCTGAAGGCCGCGTGTGAACAGGTCGAAGATTTGCAGGAAGATC
>CATNDK010000375.1 GCA_950096585.1 Thalassococcus halodurans
GCTTTGCGGATAAGGTTGTCGAAGATGGCACGCGCTTTCCGCTTTCGGTTCTGAACCTGGATATCTGGGGCGAAGATATCGACGACAGCCCGCTGGTGTTTGAATCCGGCGACCGCGATGGCGTTCTGCGTCCGACCGATCGTGGCTTTATCCCGATGCCGTGGCTCGAAGCGCCCACTGCCCTTCTGCCCATTTGGATGTTTCATGAAAACGGAATGCCCTATGAAGGCGACCCCCGTCACGCCCTGCGAGCAGTGATTGAACGCTACAAGGCCCGTGGCCTGACACCCTGCGTCGCGATGGAGCTTGAGTTTTTCCTGATCGATGATTCCGGTCGCAAACTTGAGATCCCGATTTCCCCGCGCTCGGGCAAACGCCGGAAGGCTGCGGAAACGCTTTCGATCCGCGCACTGGATCAGTTCGATATCTTTTTCACCGATCTCTACGACGCCTGCGAGGCGATGGACATTCCCGCCGACACTGCAATTTCCGAAGCAGGCCTTGGCCAGTTCGAAATCAACCTGATGCACGGCGATGATGCCCTGCGGGCGGCAGATGACGCATGGCTGTTCAAAATGCTGGTGCGCGGTCTGGCGCGTCGCCACGGGTTTGCCGCTTCGTTCATGGCCAAACCCTACGAAGACTATCCCGGCTCAGGCATGCATACGCATTTTTCCGTTCTGGATGAGGACGGCAATAACGTCTTTGACGATGGCGGCCCCAAAGGCACCGACACCCTGCGTCACGCCGTTGCCGGTTGCCTGAACGCGATGCAGGATTCTGCGCTGGTCTTTGCACCGCATCTGAATTCCTACGACCGTCTTGTGCCTGACGCCCATGCCCCGACCGGATTGTGCTGGGCCTATGAAAACCGCACCGCCGCGATCCGTATTCCATCGGGCAGTCCTGCAGCACGGCGCATCGAACACCGCGTCGCGGGTGGCGACGTGAACCCCTATCTCAGCCTTGCGGCAATCCTGGGTGCCGCGTTGAACGGAATCGAAGACGGCATCGAGCCGCCCGAGCCGATCAATGGCAACGCTTATGCCCAAGAGATGGAGCATATGCCCACCGATTGGCAAACCGCCATCGACCGCTTTGAGGCCAGCCCTGAAATGCCGCGCATCTTCTCGAAAGAGCTGATCCGCAACTTCGTTCTGACCAAGAAACAAGAGCTGTTCTACATGGCCGAACTTTCCCCGACCGAGCAGGTGGAAATCTATCTCGACACCGTTTGACGGGGGCAGGCGCGACGCCTAACTTGGCCCTCAGGACATCCCATGTGTGATTCATGAAAATCGGCATACTGCAAACCGGACTGGCACCAACTGAACTCGTGTCTGAAACCGGTGAATACCCTGATATGTTCGCCAAACTTCTGGCGGATGAGGGGTTTGAGTTCGATACCTATTCTGTCGTGCAAAACCAGTTTCCATCCGGCGCAGACGCCGCTGATGGCTGGTTGATCACCGGATCGAAGCACGGGGCCTATGAAGATCACGACTGGATCCCCCCGCTCGAGGATCTGATCCGCGACGCCTATGCGCGGGACATTCCCATGGTTGGCGTCTGTTTTGGTCACCAGATCATCGCGCAGGCGCTGGGGGGCAAGGTGGAAAAATTCGCTGGCGGCTGGGCGGTTGGCCCGACCGAATACGACATGCCCGAAGGCAAAATGCGTATCCATGCGTGGCATCAGGATCAGGTGGTTCAAACCCCGCCTGACGCCAAGGTCGTGGGACGTAACGATTTTTGCGAAAATGCCGCGCTGCTTTATGGGCACAAAGCCTATACGGTTCAGCCACATCCCGAATTCGGCGATACCTTCGTCGGCGGGCTGATCGACACGCGCGGACGCGGTGTGGTGCCTGACACCCAACTGGACGCCGCCAAACAAGAACTGGGCCAAACGCTGGATAGCGCACGGATGGCCAAACAATTCGCCCGTTTCTTTCGCGGCGAGGAGCCTTTTTCATGAGCGACTGGATCGAAACCCTGCCCACGGCGGCCCAAGACTTTTTAGATGGTCAAAAACTCGATGAGGTCGAATGCATCATCTCGGACCTGCCCGGCATTGCCCGTGGCAAGGCCGTTCCCGCATCCAAGTTTGCACGCCAAGACTATTTCCACCTGCCGGACTCGATCTTTTACCAGACGATCACGGGCGACTGGGGCGAAGCCGCTGACGCCAACGAAGGTTTCATCGAACGCGACATGATCCTGAAACCCGACATGTCCACAGCCACCGCTGCACCTTGGACGGGGGACTGGACGCTTCAGGTGATCCACGACGCCTATGACCGCAAAGAACGCCCCATCCCGTTTGCCCCGCGCAACGTGCTGAAACGCGTGGTCGAGCTTTATAACAAAGAGGGCATGAAGCCCGTCGTCGCGCCCGAGATGGAATTCTATCTGGTCGCCCGCAACCTTGATCCGGCGCAATCCATCCAGCCGATGATGGGCCGATCCGGCCGCCCTGCTGCCGCGCGTCAGGCCTATTCGATGACGGCTGTCGACGAATTCGGACCCGTGATCGACGACATCTATGATTTTGCCGAAGCGCAAGGTTTTGAAATCGACGGCATCACGCAAGAAGGCGGCGCTGGCCAGTTGGAAATCAACCTGCGTCACGGCAACCCGGTCAAACTGGCTGACGAGGTGTTCTACTTCAAACGCCTGATCCGCGAAGCCGCTTTGCGCCACGATTGCTTTGCCACGTTCATGGCGAAACCGATTGCCGATGAACCCGGCTCGGCCATGCACATCCACCACTCGATCCTTGATATCGAAACCGGCGAAAACCTGTTCTCGGGTCCGCAAGGCGGCGAAACCGATGCGTTTTACTACTTCATCGGTGGCTTGCAGAAATACCTTCCAGCGGCCATCGCC
>CATNDK010000376.1 GCA_950096585.1 Thalassococcus halodurans
CCTTTGACGCGCAAGATTATCACGTTCAACCTGATCGCTCTGAACGTTCTGGTGGCAGGCATCCTGTACCTGAATTCGTCGCGTGACACGCTGGCTATCCAGCGCGCTGTCGCGATGGAGGCCGAGGTTGAACTGATCGCAGACGTGTTCGAAGCCCAGCTTGAAGGGGAAGCCCAAGTCAGGTTGGCGGACGAAGACGCGGTCAATGTTCAGGTGACGTTGGGAAATCTTGATCTGCGGCAGGGGTCGCGGGTTCTGGTGTTTGACGACCAGAATTTTCTGGTCGGTGAAACCACCGGAACGATGACGCCCAGCCAGTCTATCCTTCAGGACGAACAGGGCGATAAGCCCACGGTAATTTCCGATTTCCTGATGACGCTTTGGCGGTCGGTGTCGGAACTGTTCAGCATTCTGTCCGGCGATGAACCCGTTGACGAAGAAGACCGCCTGCGTCGTCTGATCGAAGACGGCAACGTCAATCAGACCCGCGTCATTCAGGACAATTCTGAAGACGGCGAAACGCAATTCACCGCACTCGCCCCGATCCGCCATGCCGGCAAGGTCGTGGGCACCGTAGGGTTTGTGACCATCGCAAGCGAGATCGACACGGTGGTCCGTCTGGAACGCGAACGCGTTCTCCAGATGTTTGTGGTGGCGACGCTTGTGTCCATCGCGCTTAGCCTTGTGCTGGCGTCGACCATCGCCAATCCGATTTCCGATCTTGCCGATGCGGCCGAAATTGGCCGCGATCGCAACAAACGCAATGTGGCCCCAGGCCGTATCCGTATTCCTGACCTCACAGCGCGCCCTGATGAAATCGGCCGATTGTCCGGCGCTTTGCGTGGGATGGTCTCGGCGCTTTATGACCGGATCGACAGCAACGAACAGTTTGCTGCTGACGTGGCCCACGAAATCAAGAACCCGCTTGCCAGCCTTCGTTCCGCCATTGGGTCGCTCCGTATCGTCAAAAAGGACGAACAGCGCGGCAAGCTTCTGGATGTGATCGAACACGACGTGCGCCGCTTGGACCGTCTTGTCAGCGACATCTCGAACGCGTCGCGTCTGGATTCCGAACTGGTCAAAGAAGAAGAGCAAGAGTTCAACCTGCTCGAAATGATCGACAACTTGTCCCAGTACCTTGGCGAAGATGCCAAGCGTAAGGGGATCGAGTTCATCACCGACCTGCCGCCGCATCCGATTTCGATTACGGGTCTTGAGGCACGTCTGGCGCAGGTGTTTGTGAACCTGATCACCAACGCCATCAGTTTCTGTGAAGATGGCGACGCGATCCGCGTCTGGATCCGCCGCCGCGACAACCGCGTGCTGGTCGTGGTTGAAGATACCGGTCCGGGCATTCCGGAACAGTCGCTGACCAAGATCTTCAAACGGTTCTATTCGCACCGTCCCGAAGGCGACTTTGGCAACAACTCGGGCCTTGGTCTGGCGATTTCGAAACAGATTGTCGAAGCCCATGGCGGCGTGATCTGGGCTGAAAACATCCGCCCGACCGAAGCGGACGTCACCTCTGAACCGCTGGGTGCACGTTTTGTTGTTGGTCTGCCGATCTGATCTGTAGGGGGCAGTGTCATGTCCCTGCATGAAGGGTCCAATATCATTCATGCAACCGCCGTGTCCTTAAACGGGCGCGGCGTTTTGATTATGGGTCCGTCAGGCAGTGGCAAGTCCGGACTGGCGCTTGAACTGATGGGCTACGGCGCCGATCTGGTCAGCGACGACCGTGTGGTTCTGGAAACCCGCGACCAAAGCCTGATTGCGCGGACGGCACCCAATTTGCATGGTATGATAGAAGCGCGTGGTATCGGTATTCTGAACGCCGTCACCGTCGACAGCACGCAAATCGTGCTGGCCGTGGACATGAACCAAACCGAAACCGACCGAATGCCGCCGCGTCGCAGCGTGGTTTTGCTGGACGTTACCGTTCCAGTCGTTCACAAATCCGCGCAGCCCTCTTTTGCAGCCGCGATCCTGCAATATCTTAAACAGGGTCGTAAGGAGTAACATCTTGAACGCAGCGCCCCAGAGTGTGGTTCTTGTCACCGGCCCATCCGGAGCTGGCCGGACGACGACTATCCATGTTCTCGAGGATATCGGCTTTGAGACCATCGACAATATCCCCCTAAGCCTTGTTCCCCGTCTTCTGGACGGTCTGGTGGCGTCGCAGCCGATGGCCTTGGGGATCGATGTCCGGAACCGTGATTTTTCGGTTCAGGCGCTGCTGGAGCTCTACGAACAGCTGAAGCGTGATCCGGGTCTGTCGCTTGAGCTGATCTACCTTGATTGTGCGCAGAACGTTTTGTTGCGGCGCTATTCCGAAACACGCCGTCGCCATCCGTTGTCGCCCGATACCTCGCCTTCCGAAGGCATCAAGCAGGAACTGGCCTTGCTGGAACCGGTGCGCGATGTGGCCGACACGTTGATCGACACCACCGAACTTAGCCCGCATGACCTGCGCGATACGCTGCAGGACCGCTTTGATGTGAGCGCGGGTGCGGGGCTGGCGGTGTCGTTGCATTCCTTTTCCTACAAGCGCGGGCTGCCCCAAGGGGCGGATATGGTCTTTGACTGCCGCTTTCTGACGAATCCCCACTGGGACCCGGCGCTGCGCCATATGACGGGGCTGGACCGCGAGGTCGTGGACTGCATCGCCAAAGACGGGCGGTTCGACGAATTCCGCACACGTGTGGTGGAAATGCTGAAATTCCTGCTGCCAGCCTACCGCGACGAGGGAAAAGCACATTTTTCTGTCGCCTTTGGGTGTACCGGCGGGCAACACCGTTCCGTCGCCGTGACGGAAATCGTTGCGCGTGCTCTTGCGGAGTCCGGCTGGCGGGTGTCAATTAGGCATAGGGAGGCCGAGAGGCGGG
>CATNDK010000377.1 GCA_950096585.1 Thalassococcus halodurans
TCGAACAGTGGGGCTGGGTGGATGCCGAACATGGCAGGTACCGGCAGCGAAGCAGTGATCAGCGGTGAAAATACCACAGGGATCAACGCACCAAGGATCAGGCCCAGCACAATCCCCACCAAGGAAAGTGCGCCGATTTGCAGGAAATAGGTCTGAAAGATCGTCGCTCGGCTGGCCCCCAAGGTGCGCAGCGTCGCGATGACGGATGTTTTGCGCGACAGGTAGGCGCGGACAGCAGCAGACACGCCAATGCCGCCAACTGCCAAGCCGGACAGGCCGACCAGCACCAGAAACGCGCCCATACGGTCGACAAAGCGCGCAGTTCCGGGCGCACCATTCCGGCTGTCACGCCAGCGGATGCCGGTGTCGCGGTAGCGGTCTTCGGCCTCGGCCTTGATCGCGTCCAGATCGGTGCCTTCGGGCAGCAACATGCGGTATTCGGTTTCGAACAGCGTACCCGGTTCCAAAAGGCCCGTGCCAATCAGATCGGTCGTGCGCACCATGGTTCGCGGCCCAAGACTGAACCCGCCGCCAGTGTCATCCGGTTCGGTTTCGATGACAGCGCTTAAGTGGAACTGTTTGTCGGCCAGCTTAAAGGTGTCGCCGGGCGCGATGCCCAGTCGGTCTGCCAGAAGCGGGGCCATGACCGCGCCGGGAAGTGCGGCGGTTCCGTCCAAGGCTTGGGGCAGGGGAATGTCCGGCGACAGCATCATGTCGCCCAACAGGGGGTAGGCGTCGTCGACGGATTTCACTTGGGTCAGACCGCGTTCCGCCGTGTCGCCTTCGCCAACAACGACCATCGAGCGGAAGTCTGTGACCTCGGAAAGGGCCGTGGACCGGCTTTCCAGCCAAGCGCGTTCTTCGTCTGTGGCAAAGCGGTAGGTGAACTGTGCCTCGGCATCGCCGCCCAACAGAACGGCACCCTGATCGGAGAGACCCGCCTGAATGGCCGATTTGACTGATCCGACACCGGCAATCGCGGCCACGCCCAGCGTCAGGCAGGCGAGAAAAATCCGGAAGCCCTTGATCCCGCCCCGCAATTCACGGCGGGCAAATTTTGCGGCTGTTTTCAGGCTCATTCGGCGGCCTGCAGTGCTGCTTGATCAATCGCGCCGTCGGTCAGGCGAACGACGCGGTCGCATTTATCGGCCAGCTCGCGCGAGTGTGTGACCATGACTAAGGTCGCGCCATGCCGGTCGCGCAGGCCGAACAACAGGTCCATGATCGCCTCGCCATTTGTGCCGTCGAGATTGCCGGTGGGTTCGTCGGCCAGCAGGATTTCAGGTCGGGGCGCAGATGCGCGGGCCAAGGCGACGCGCTGTTGTTCGCCGCCCGACATCTGGGACGGGTAGTGATCGGCACGGGACGCAAGGCCCACGGCCTTCAATTCCTCTGCCGCGCGGTCAAACGCATCATCTACGCCTGCCAGTTCCAAGGGCGTGGCCACGTTTTCCAAGGCGGTCATCGTCGGGATCAGGTGGAAGGACTGGAACACAACGCCCATGTGATCGCGTCGGAACTGTGCCAATCCGTCTTCGTCCATCGCCGTCAGATCGCGGCCAAGTGCGCTGACCGTGCCCGAGGTAGCGCGTTCAAGCCCGCCCATGATCATCAGAAGCGAGGATTTGCCAGAACCGGACGGCCCGATCAGACCCAGAGTTTCCCCTTTTGTGACGTCCAGAGAGATGCCGTGCAAAATCTCGACAAGTCCGGCATTGCTTCTGAGCGACAAGGTCACATCTTTAAGGGTAAGAACGGTATCGGGCATAAAATGAGGATCCGGCAGATGTTACGTTTATTCACATATGGGGCTTCAAATCGCCTGAGCAAGACGGCGCTGGCCCTGATTTTTTGCACAAGCGCCGTTGCCGCGGAACCGGTCGAGGTTGTGGCATTGGGGGATTCCCTGACAGCTGGCTATGGTTTGCCGCAAGGTCAGGGCCTTGTGCCCAAATTGCAGGCATGGCTGGACGAACAGGGTGTTGATGCCAAGGTCGTGAACGCTGGCGTATCAGGCGACACGACGCGCGGGGGGCTTTCGCGGGTGGAATGGTCTTTGTCCGATCAGTCCGATGCGATGATCGTAGCGCTGGGTGGCAATGATCTGCTGCGTGGCATTGATCCGACCAGTTCGCGCGAAAACCTTGCTGCCATTCTGGACATAGCGGCCGAGCGCGAGTTGCCTGTGTTGCTGGTCGGGCTTGAGGCGCCGTCGAATTATGGGGCCGGCTTTAAAGAGGCTTTCGACAGTATGTATGCAGAGCTGTCGCACGAATATGACACGCTGTTTTTGCCCGATTTCTTTGAAGGGCTTCGTGTGAACGGCGGAACCAACCTGCAAGATGTTCGGGAATTCATGCAGGCGGACGGTATTCACCCCAATGCCGAAGGGGTCGAGCGGATCGTATCCGTGCTAGGGCCGCGCGTCGAAGAATTGGTTGAGCGGACACAGTAATCCATCACTTGTTTTGCATTTTTCGGTGCGTGGTCGGTTTGGCCCGGCAGCTTGCCCGATAACCTGGGTGTGCAAAAAAGCCCGCACGAAGGCGGGCTGATACGCATTCGTTTTGCGCTAAAGCCTTAGGATTCCGCGAAGCCCACCATTCCGTGGCAGTTTTCATCGGAGTTTGTCGACAGGGACAGCATCGCGCCCAGAATGCCAAATCCAAGGCTGATGCCCAGGTAAACACCAAAGCTTTGCAAAAATCCCAGATCAAACGCGGTCCAGCCAGCCAGAGCCGAAAGAGAACCTACGATGGAACCTGCCATGATCATTACCAATGCCATTTGTCGTGCACCTTTGCATTAACCGCTTGTCCCCATCTCTAACGGTCATTGGGGCGGGAATGTGACAGGGGCTAGGCAAATAAATGAA
>CATNDK010000378.1 GCA_950096585.1 Thalassococcus halodurans
CGACATGATAAAGGCGAAGGTGCCGACGTTCATGGTGACGTAGATCGCCATGTAGATCAGCATCGCCTGAACACCCAGCGCCGTGCCAGCGGCCAGACCCATCAGGGCAAAGCCCATGTGCGCGATGGACGAAAACGCCATCAGACGCTTGATGTTTGTCTGACCAATGGCAGCAACCGCGCCAAGGAACATCGACAGAACCGACAGGAACGCGATGACCTGCTGCCACTGCTCTGTGATTGTGCCGAAGGCATCAAACATCAGACGGGCAAACAGCGCCATGGCCGCCACTTTTGGGGCCGTCGCAAAGAAGGCTGTAACCGGTGTGGGCGAACCCTCGTAAACGTCCGGCGTCCACATATGGAACGGAACAGCGGACACTTTGAACGCCAGACCGGCCATCAGGAAGACCAGACCGAACAGCAGACCGACAGACACGCCTTCGCCCTCAACCGCGCCGATGATGCCCGAGAACAGGGTCGTGCCTGTGTAGCCGTAAACCAGCGACGCGCCATACAGCAGCAGACCGGAGGACAGCGCGCCGAGCACAAAGTACTTCAGACCCGCTTCGGTCGATTTTACGCTGTCACGACGCAAGGATGCCACGACGTAAAGCGCCAGCGATTGCAGTTCGAGGCCCATGTAAAGCGACATCAGATCGCCAGCCGATACCATGACCATCATGCCCACAACAGACAGGGCCACCAGCATCGGATATTCGAAACGCAGGAACCCGCGTTTCGCCATGAAGTCCTGGCTCAACACCAGAATGGCCGCTGCCGACACAAGGATCATCACCTTGGCAAAGCGGGCAAAGCCGTCGTCGATGAAGCTGCCGCCAAAGGCCACCTTGGTTGTGTTGCCTCCAACAGCAATCCAGAGCGCCAGAGCCACAAAGATACCTGCGGTCGCCCAGACCATTACCGGAGCGAGTGCGTCCTTGCGGGTATACACCGCAACAACAAGCGCCAGCATGGCGAATACCGCCAATACGATCTCGGGCAAGATTATAGAGAGGTCAGTCCCGATCATTGTCTTGGTCCTCAGTGCGAAGCGTCTGTGGCCACATGCGTCACAGCGGGTGCTGCGGCAACGGCGGTTTCATAGTCAGTGACAAGCGCGGCAACCGACGGTCCGATCCGGTCAAGGATCGGGGCCGGATATACGCCCATCCAGATTGTCATCACGACCAGCGGTGCGAAAATCGCCTTTTCGCGTGTGGTCATGTCAGTGATTGTGCGCAGGCTTTCCTTGATAAGGTCACCCATCACAACGCGGCGATAGAGCCACAGCGCATAGGCCGCCGACAGGATCACGCCTGTTGTAGCAACCATCGCGACCCATGTGTTGACCTGGAAGATACCCATCAACGTCAGGAATTCACCGATAAAGCCCGATGTGCCCGGAAGGCCAACGTTTGCCATCGTGAACAGCATGAAGATCAGTGCATAGGCCGGCATCCGGTTTACCAGACCGCCATAGGCGTCAATCTCGCGTGTGTGCATACGGTCGTAAATCACGCCGACGCAAAGGAACAGCGCGCCCGAGATGAAGCCGTGGCTGATCATCTGGAAGATCGCACCGTCGATACCCTGCTGGTTGGCAGCAAAGATACCCATGGTGACATAACCCATGTGTGCGACCGACGAATACGCGATCAGCTTTTTCATGTCTTCCTGAACCATGGCGACCAGCGATGTGTAAACGATCGCGATGGCCGACATCCAGAACACCAGCGGCGCCAGAAGATCAGAAGCAACAGGGAACATCGGCAGCGAGAAGCGCAGGAAACCGTAGCCCCCCATCTTCAGCAGGATTGACGCCAGAACAACGGAACCCGCTGTCGGGGCCTGAACGTGCGCGTCAGGCAACCATGTGTGGACAGGCCACATCGGCATTTTCACCGCGAAAGAGGCAAAGAACGCCAGCCACAGCATCGTTTGCAAACCGCCCACCACGTGGACACCCGCAATGCTGAAACCAGCCGCCGAGAAGTTGTGCTGCAGCAGCGTCGGGATGTCTGTTGTGCCAGCATCGGCAAACATCGCAACCATCGCTACCAGCATCAGAACCGAGCCGAGGAACGTGTACAGGAAGAACTTGAACGACGCGTAGATGCGGTTCGCGCCACCCCAGATGCCGATGATCAGGAACATCGGGATCAGGCCGGCTTCGAAGAACAGGTAGAACAGCACCAGATCCAGCGCCATGAACACGCCGAGCATCAGCGTTTCAAGCAGCAGGAAGGCGATCATGTATTCCTTGACGCGTGTCTTCACATCCCAGCTGGCTGCAATGACCAGCGGCATGATGAAGGTTGTCAGCATCACGAACAGAACCGAGATACCGTCGACACCCATCTTGTACTGAAGACCCAGCAGCCATTCGCCGGTTTCCACCATCTGGAATTCGGTATTCGACGGGTCGAACTGGGCAAGGATCAGAAGCGAAACAAGGAACGTCGCAGCCGTCGCGGCCAGCGCGCACCATTTTGCATTGCGCGCCGCTGCTTCGTCGTCACCACGCAGGAAGACCGCCAGAATGACAGCTGCCAGCGCAGGCAGGAAGGTAACAATGGACAGAAGGTTGTACATTATTCCGCTCCTCCTGTGAGCGTCATCCATGTGATCAGAACAGCGATGCCGATCACCATGGCGAATGCGTAAGTAAAGATGTAGCCGGACTGCGCGCGCCCTGCGAGACGTGTGAAGAACGGGATGATGCCCATGGCAACGCCGTTGATCGAACCGTCGATCACCTGACCGTCACCGCGCTTCCACAGGAAGCGGCCGATGGCCATTGCGGGCTTCACGAACACGAAGTCGTAGATATCGTCGAAGGACCATTTGTTCAGCAGGAACT
>CATNDK010000379.1 GCA_950096585.1 Thalassococcus halodurans
AGGAAGGAGAAGGGAATGACGAGCACCGCGATGATCGCGGCACGCCAATTGCCAAGCAGGAAGAAGAGCGCGGCCGCGTCGCGCGCGAATTGCATGACAGTATCAGCCAGATTCTTGTCGGCGTGAAATATTCGCTCGATATCGCCAAACGCCGCGTGACCAACGAAGACAAACGCGCGGCCGAGACGCTGGATAAAGGCATCGACAACCTGTCAGGCGCCATTCAGGAAGTCCGCCGCATTTCGCGCGACTTGCGGCCGGGCGTGCTGGATGACTTGGGGCTTGGTCCGGCGATCAAGGCATTGGCCGATGATTTCCGCGCCCGCACCAATATTGAAACGAAGTTCGAAACCGTGGTCTTCCGCAACCGTCTGGATCAAGAGGCGCGGATCGCCCTTTACCGCATCGCACAAGAGGCGCTGACCAACGTCGAACGCCACTCGCAGGCCACAATGGTCAACATTGATCTGCGCGGCCATACGCGTGGTGCAACCTTGCGGATTTCCGACAATGGCCAAGGTATGCCCAAGGCAGAGAACCGCAAAGCCCGCTCTGGGATTGGTCTTCGCAATATGCAAGAACGCGTTGATCAATTGGGCGGGACACTGACCGTGAAATCCAGTGCCAACGGCACTACTATTGAAGCGCGGGTGCCATTGACGCACTTGCTGCCCCCTGAACCATAAAGCTTGAAGGAACGGCACATGACCACTCCGATCCGCGTTGCCATCGTTGACGACCATCCCATGGTCGCCGAAGGGATCGAAGCCATTCTGGAATGCTACGACGATATCTCGGTCGTAGCCACGCTGTCTGACGGCAAGGAAATCATCGACCGCATCGATGATCTGTCGCCGGATGTGATCCTGATGGATTTGAACATGCCCGGCCTGTCGGGCCTGTCAGCGACAGAGATGCTGCTTGAGCGGCGTCCAGAAACACGCATTCTGATCCTGTCCATGCATGACAGCCCGGAATACATCTCGACAGCTCTCAGCCATGGGGCCAAAGGTTACGTTCTGAAAGACGTACCCACGGAAGAAATCAAGCATGCCATCGATGCTGTGATGTCCGGCCAGCGGTATCTGTGTACAGGGGCGCAAGGGTCACTCGAACCTCCCGCCAGTGACACGCGCGAACAGCTGACCAACCGCGAACAGACGATCCTGCTGCAACTTGCCCAAGGCATGTCGAACAAGGACGTCGCCAACGCATTGGACATTTCCGTGCGTACCGTCGAAACACACCGCAAGAACATCAAGCGCAAGCTTGGCATCAGCTCGACCGCTGGCCTGACCCGATATGCGCTGGAACACGGTGTGCTTCAGGGGACCGGCGTCAACAGCTAGGTCTTAGCAGAGTTTGAAGGCATCCAAGAATGCAACGCTGGCATTATCGGCGCCAGCGATGCTGCCGCTCAGCATCTGTCCAACGACCATCAACGCGACCAAAATGGCGGCTTTGATCAGGCCAAAATCTCGGCGTCTGGAAATGTGCATTTGGCCCTCCTGTCATATTGAACCAATGCGTTCAGTTTGCCCCGAGTTGGTCATTCAGGCAATTCACATGTATGCGCGCAAATGAAACACAAGCTGTGCGATCCTGCTTGTGAACCGCGCGCGATCGCTGCTATGGATTGGCCTGCGCGGGTATGGTGAAAAGGTATCACACGAGCTTCCCAAGCTCTTGTTACGGGTTCGATTCCCGTTACCCGCTCCAACCTTTCAATCTTTCCGAAAGCACGGCTACATCGCGCCGTAGGTCGTCGCGAATTGGTCCATTGCGCGGCTCATCCAAGAGCGTTGTCAGAAGCCGGTGATCCGGTTTGGCTTTCCGCGGCCATGATAGCGCGCGAAGGATGTCTGACGCCTCTGACGGTAAAACATCCGGCATCTCGAACCCAGCGATTTCGGCCCAAACGGCGGTCCATGCACGGCCCACTGTCCACGGATTATATCCCCCACCTCCCGACACCACCAAGCGCGGGGCCAATGGCCGTAGGGCGCGCACGGTTTTGACGTGACATTGATTTGATAGCGTCAGGCGTGCCAAAGGGTCTTCACTTACCGCATCTGCCCCGCATTGCAGGAATATCGCGTCGGGTTTGAACGACTGGACGGCAGGAAGGATAACCTGATCCAGCACCAGATCGTATTCCGTGTCATTGAAACCGCGCGCTACCGGAAGATTGAGCGCTGCCCCGCCTGCATCATCATCGATGTCGCCAGTGAACGGCCAACGATTGGTTTCATGCACCGACACCATCCGAACGTTCTCAGCGCCATAAAACGCCTCGGCCACACCATCACAGTGATGTGCATCGATATCCACGTAGGCCACACGCTGGCAACCAAGCTCCAACAGCCGTTGGATCGTGAGGACGGGTTCATTCAGATAACAAAATCCCCCTGCCCGATCCGCCATCCCGTGATGCGTACCGCCACCTGGATTGAACACAACACCGCCATCAGCAACCAGTTCGGCGGCCAGTAAACCACCGCCCACAGCCGTCGCGGGCCTGCGATACATTTCGGTGAAAACCGGATTGGACAGAGTGCCCAGATGATGCCGTTCGCGCGTGCTCTCGGAAACGCTTTGCGCGTTCTCGGCAGCTAACAATGCAGATACGTATTCGGGCGTATGAAACCGCTCTAGCGCCACAGGCTTGGCCATCGGTGAAGTCCGGTACCGTTCCAGCGGAAGCCAGCCCAACGCCCGCGTCAGATCAATCACCACAGGAACGCGCGGAATGGACAACGGATGCAGCGGCCCATAGCTGGAACCACGATAGATGTTTGATCCGATGAACAATCCCGTCATAGCACCGTCCGCCTATCCCCAGACCGCGCCAATTGGATCA
>CATNDK010000380.1 GCA_950096585.1 Thalassococcus halodurans
ACGCTGTCCCCCGATTTTGCACAAAGCGGCGTTCTTTGCCTTAGCTATGCCAAACCGATTGGCGTCGATGGAAGCGCAACTGCCGCTGCTTGCGGTACCTACGACAATGCAGAAAACCGGATTGATGACCTGCGCGACGTGTTTGTGCAAACTCCGGCGGTCAGCCAGCACATGCACTTTGGCAGCCGCGTCGTGTTCGAAGACAACGACACCATTTTTGTCACCACCGGCGAACGCTTTTCCCTGACCAATCGGCGAAAAGCACAGGATCTGGACAGCACTTTTGGCAAAACAGTACGCGTCAACATCGACGGGACTGTGCCTGTTCGAAATCCCTTCACGTCAACCAGCGGCGCACGCCCTGAAATCTATTCGCTCGGCCACCGCAACATCCAAGGCGCCATGATCCGTGATGGCGTACTTTGGACGATAGAACATGGCCCTGCCGGCGGTGACGAATTGAACCGGATTGAACCCGGCAAAAACTATGGCTGGCCCGTTATTTCCTACGGCGAAAACTATAGCGGCAGCCCCGTTGGATCAGGCGAAGCTATGCGCGAGGGAATGGAGCAACCCGTCTATTTCTGGGATCCGGTCATCGCGCCTGCGGGTATGCTGACCTATTCGGGCAATGCCTTTGGCGCGTGGAAGAACGACGTACTGATCGGGTCGCTTAACCCCGGTGGTGTGGTGCGCCTGTCCATTGACGGTAATCGCGTGACAGAAGAAGAGCGGCTGGTCACCGGTATCGGACGAGTCCGTGATCTGGCGCAGGATCAGGACGGGACAATCCTCGCCCTGATCGATGCAAACCCCGACGGTAAGTTGGTGCGTTTAAGCCCGAAGTGATTACGCGTCGGACTTTTTCGAAAACATGCCCCAGATCGGGCCAACAATCTTGGTGCCGATCGGGATCATGATGAAGCCCAGAACAATGCCCAGAACGCCATCAATAGCGGCTGTGACGATCCACTGAACGGCGGCCTGCCAATCGGCGGGTACGCCATGCGCCACTGTTTCAGCCGCGTGATGGATCACTTCCTCAGGCAGGTGCCAGCCCATCATCGCAACGCTGTGTACAATGATCGATCCACCTACCCAAAGCATGGCGGCTGTACCGACAATGGTCAGAAGCTTTAGAAGGTGCGGCATGAATTTCACAATCGCCATGCCGAGCTTGCGTGTCACCGATGTTCTGCCGACCTCGGCCATCCATAGGCCGACATCGTCCATTTTAACGATCAAGGCCACAACGCCGTAAACCGCCACCGTGATCAAAATGGCAACAGCCGCTAGGGTCGCCGCCTCCATCCAAAAGGTGGATTGCGGAATTGCCGACAAAGCGATGGTCATGATTTCCGCAGACAGGATGAAGTCGGTCTTGATGGCGCCTTCGACTTTGGATTTTTCAAGGTGCTGCTCAGACAGAACCTTTTCTTCGGGGCTACGGCCATTTTCTTCATGATGGAAAAACGCATGGAACAGCTTTTCTGCGCCTTCGAAACACAAATACAAACCGCCCAACAAAAGCAGAGGCCAGATTGCCCAAGGCGCAAAGTTAGACAGAAGAAGTCCGACGGGAAGCAGGATCACCAATTTGTTGATGAATGACCCGCGCGCAATCTTCCAGATAATTGGCAGTTCACGAGCCGGATGAAAGCCGTGCACGTATTTCGGCGTCACGGCCGCGTCGTCAATCACCGCACCTGCGGCCTTCGACCCCGCCTTAAGCGCTTGTGTCGCCACATCGTCTACGGATGCGGCGGCGACTTTGGCAATGCCTGCCACGTCGTCCAAAAGCGCAAACAAACCACTCATCTTAGTGCCCCCAAGTCATATGCTTGGCTGTTTCCAGCCAATTACAAAGTTAGCCCGAGCCTAACGGCCCCTTCCAACCACGCAAGCGCAAAAGCCCGCTTATTCCGCGACTTTCGGCAGCCTCTGGCCAGATGTTACGACATAGTGCGTTAAGAGATCGCGGTCATGGGGGAAATTCGTTTGGTTTTCTCAGCGCCCATTAATTACGCACCCAAGACCGAGTCGCCGAACATCTAAGTGAGCGCAAACGGGAAATCGTGTTAGCGCAAAACCGGCTCGGGCGTTAGCGCAATCAGCCAAAAACCACACCAAGTTATCGCTAACACATTGTCGAATATGGCTTTTATCCTTTGCGCAAACGCACCCCGAACTGTAGACAGCGCTCAAGCAAACCAGTGAAGGAATTCCTCCATGACCGTCACAGTTGGGATTAACGGATTTGGCCGCATCGGTCGCTGCACCTTGGCTCATATCGCCGAAAGCGCACGCAACGATGTACAGGTTGTCAAAATCAACGCAACAGGACCGCTGGAAACATCCGCGCACCTGCTGCGCTATGACAGCGTCCATGGCCGTTTCCCTGGTGAGGTGAAGGTTTCCGGTGACACAATGGATCTGGGCCGCGGCCCGATGCAGATGTTCTCGACCTACAATCCCGAGGAACTGGACTGGTCCGGTTGTGACGTTGTTCTGGAATGCACAGGCAACTTCAATGACGGCAAGAAATCCGCAATCCACCTTGAACGTGGCGCGAAAAAAGTTCTGATCTCGGCGCCCGCGTCGAACGTTCAGCGCACTGTCGTTTACGGCGTGAATCACCGCAGCCTGACAGCCGAAGACAACATGGTGTCCAACGGCTCTTGCACAACAAACTGCCTTGCACCGCTGGCAAAGGTTCTGGACGAAGCCATCGGCATCGAATCCGGCCTGATGACAACGATCCACAGCTACACAGGCGACCAGCCGACGCTGGACCGTCGTCACAAAGACCTGTACCGCGCACGCGCTGCGGCAATGGCGATGATCCCGAC
>CATNDK010000381.1 GCA_950096585.1 Thalassococcus halodurans
ACAGCAACAGTATCTAAGAATCAAAGCAGAACACCCCGATATGTTGCTGTAGACTTTGGACCAAATCTATGTTGATCCGATTTGTCGCCGTCGGGGTGTAGCGCGGCGCATGATCCGGTTTTTTGAAATGCAGGCACAGTTGGCTGGTTGTTCGGAATGGGTAGTAACCCACTACGCAGTCAACAGTGCGTCCCAGAGCCTGTTGCAAGGCGCTGGGGCCGCGTCTGATTTCTACAGGTTGGCCAAACGGCTGTAGGATCAGGAAATGGTCAGCTTAACTGTCGCCTCACCAGCTTTCATATCGCCCGTGGCGCGGTCAAAGCGAAGGTAGGCGATGCCGACGCCATTCGTGTTGGTGTAAAGCGTTCCGACCGGCTTGCCGTCTGCTTCGATCGCGGTGCCGGGCTCGGCGCTGCCGTCAACTTGCACTCGCGCCAGACCCTTTTTCAGCTCGGTCTTGTGCTTCATCCGGGCGGTCACCTCTTGACCCACGTAACAGCCTTTGCGGAAATCTACGCCGTTCAGCCGTTCAAAGCCTGCTTCCAGAATGTACGTCTCCGGCGTCAGTTCGATGCCGGTTTCCGGAACCGTACCCGCTACGCGCAAAGCATCCCAATCGACATCTGTGTCGCTGGGACGGCCATCATAGGCCCGCCATCCCAGCGTGGGGTCGCGGGGGTCGGCATATGCGCCGTCGGTCGCGTCACCCAAACCGCGTGCGACGGTGATATCGGTGCGCTCAACCGTCACTTTGGACCGCAGTTTATACATGGTCAGCGCGCGCTGCAGATCATCGGCATTGGCGCTGGCCGCATCCAGCAGCACATCATCACCGTCAGGCACCAAAAAGAAGTCGCTGCGCAGTTTCCCCTGGGGTGTCAGAAGCGCGGCATAGACCATGCCCTGATCCAGTTTGGTGACATCGTTGGTTACCAAGCCTTGCAAGAAATCCCTGACATCTTCGCCGGACAAACGGAAAACAGTTCTGTTCAGGGGCATCGTGACCTCGTTCGAAATTCTCTTGGGTTTTATATCGGGCTGTGCGGCGCTTAAGGCAAGGGTGCCTTAGCCTTGCGACATTTGCAGCTTGTGCAGTTCGGCATACACACCGCCACGGGCCAGAAGCTCGTCATGGGTGCCTTCATCGACGACCACGCCCTGATCCATCACCACAATCTTATGGGCGTTCTTGATGGTCGCCAGACGGTGCGCGATGACAAGCGTTGTGCGGCCTTCTGACAGACGATCCAAGGCTTCCTGCACTACGGCTTCGGACTGGGCGTCGAGGGCCGAGGTGGCTTCGTCCAGCAGAAGGATAGGGGTGTCACGCAGCAGTGCGCGGGCAATCGCCACGCGCTGACGCTGGCCACCCGACAGGGCAGAGCCGCGAGGGCCGACCTCGGTCTCAAGGCCGTCTGTCAGACGCGGAATAAAGTCGCTGACGTGGGCTGCATCTAGAACGGCTTGCAATTGCTCGTCAGACACGTCCTTGCGACCCAGCAGAATGTTTTCCCGCAGGGTTTCGTCAAACAGCATAGCGTCTTGCGTGACGACCGAGATCAGCTTGCGCAGATCGCCGCTGGTGAAGTCCGTTGTCGGGGTGCCGTCGATGGTCACACTGCCGTCTGTCGGGTCGATCAGGCGGGTCAGTAGGTTGAAGACTGTGGATTTGCCCGCGCCGGAGGAGCCGACCAGCGCGGTCACTTTGCCTGCTTCGGCTGTGAAGTTCGCACCTTTCAGGACAGGCATATCGCCGTACTGTGCCTGTGCGTTGGTCAGGACAACGGTGGGCGAGGCTTTGGGCAATGCCGCAGGTGTCGTGGGTTCGATCAAGGCTGTCTGCATATCCAGCAGTTCCTTGATCCGTTCCAGACCGGCCGAGGCGACCTGAAGGATGCCAGACACGGCCCCCAAACGGCGAAGGGGTTCAAACGCAAGGCCGATGGCGGTGAAGAACGCCATGAAGTCACCGACAGTCTTTTCGCCGCCAATGATTTCGTTCGCGCCGTAAAACAGAACCAGCATAAAGCCGACACCCGACATGATGTCGATCAGGCCGGGAATGGCGGCTTGACCGGCGATAGACCGGACTTCGGTTTTGACAAAACGGTCCACCAGCTTGCCGTACTGCTTGGACTGGTAACCTTCCAAGCGGTTCAGTTTGACCGGAATGATGCCGGAAAAAATTTCGTTCAGACGCGCCGAGACGTTCGCATTGATATCCCGCGCCGCGCGGGAGGTGCCGCGCACGTGGCGTTGTAGGAAAAGGGCAGGCAGAACCAGCAAAGGCGCGCCGATCAGGGCAACCACGGTCCACTTCCAATCAATCAGAAACGCCACGCCGAACAGTGAAATCAAAGCGACGATATCGCGCCCAGCGCCGGTGATGATTGATCGCCAGACCTTGTTGACGGAATCCACGTCGCCGTTCACGCGTTGCATCAGGTACCCGGGGCCGTAGTCCACGTGGAAACCGATATCCAGTGTCATCAGATGGGCGACCAGATCCTTTCGCAGATGCGCGACGCTCAACTGGGAAACCTTGGCCAGAACGACCTTCTGCACGACGCTGGCAATGGCACGGATGGCAAAGATGGCAAAGAACGCAAGGCCGATCCATTTGATAAGGTCTGTTTCACCGCCCACAAAAACGCGGTCGAACATCGGCTTCATCATGTAGCTGAGCAGCCCGAACATCGAGCCTTCGATCGCCATGAAGATCAGCGCGCCGACGGCGGCCTTGTCCTTGGCATAGGCGTGCCAGGCGAACCGCAGCGTGCGCACCGTGATGTGGAAATTCTCGCGCCGCAGCTCAGCGGCCGAGCGACT
>CATNDK010000382.1 GCA_950096585.1 Thalassococcus halodurans
AACCTCGCGGCCAGCGACCGCCATCGACGTGAAAGAGGCAATCGCCCCGATCATCCACAGACAGGCGCGGACCGTGTTGCTCATGCAAGCTGACCTTTGGATTGAGTGTGGATCACTCCCACTCTATCGTTCCCGGAGGCTTCGAGGTCACGTCATAGGTGACGCGGTTGATGCCTTTGACCTCGTTGATGATCCGCGTGGCTGTTTCGCCAAGGAAATCGTGGCTGAACGGGTAGTAATCCGCAGTCATCCCGTCGACAGACGTCACGGCGCGTAGGGCGCAAGCGTAGTCGTATGTGCGACCATCACCCATAACGCCAACTGTGCGAACTGGAAGTATCGCTACAAAGGCCTGCCAGATTTCATCGTAAAGGCCGTGCTTGCGGATTTGGTCGATGTAGACGGCATCGGCTTTGCGCAGGATTTCCAGCTTTTCGCGTGTGATCTCGCCAGGGCAGCGGATGGCAAGGCCGGGTCCCGGGAAGGGGTGGCGGCCGATAAAGCTGTCAGGCAGACCCAGTTCGCGACCTAGGGCACGCACTTCGTCTTTGAACAGTTCACGCAGCGGTTCGACCAGCTTCAGGCCCATTTTCTCGGGCAGGCCGCCGACGTTGTGGTGCGATTTGATCGTTACCGACGGACCGCCAGAGAAGGACACGCTTTCGATCACGTCCGGATAAAGCGTTCCTTGGGCAAGGAATTCAGCGCCATCGATAGTGTCGGCGTGTTTCTGGAACACGTCGATAAACAGCTTACCGATGATCTTACGCTTGGTTTCCGGATCGCTTTGACCGTCCAGTTCGCCAAGGAACAGTTCGCTTTCATCCGCGTGGATCAGCTGGATGTTGTAGTTGTCGCGGAACATGGCGACGACTTCTTCGGCCTCGTTCTGGCGCAAAAGGCCGTGGTCAACGAAAACACATGTCAGCTGATCGCCGATCGCTTCGTGGATCAGAACCGCCGCGACCGAGCTGTCAACGCCGCCGGACAGGCCGCAGATGACCTTTTTGTCGCCGACCTGTTCGCGGATCTTACGGATCGCTTCTTCGCGATAGGCGCCCATGGTCCAATCGCCCGAGAAGCCTGCTTCGCGAACGAAGTTTTCATAAAGCGTTTTGCCGTTCGGTGTGTGGTGCACTTCGGGGTGGAACTGCACCGCGTAGAAGCGGCGGTCCACATCGGCCGTGATGGCAAAAGGTGCGCCCGGAGATGTACCGTAAACAGAGAAACCCGGTGCGATTTCAGCAACATGGTCGCCGTGGCTCATCCAGACTTGTTCGCGTCCGTCGCCATCCATGAACCAGCCGTTCAGGAAGGAAAGGCGTTCGTCTGCGGGGCTCACATAGGCGCGGCCAAATTCAGCGGTGCCTTCGCCAGACACAACCTTGCCGCCCAGATCGTGCATCATGACCTGCTGGCCATAGCAAATGCCCAGGATCGGAACGCCAAGGTCGTAAACCGATTTCGGCGGACGCGGTGATCCTTCACGTGTGACCGAGTCCGGGCCGCCGGAGAAGATCACGGCTTTGGGCGCGAAGTCAGCCAGAAACGCGTCGGTCACGTTCTGATAGGGGTGGATTTCACAATAGACGTTCAGTTCCCGCAAGCGGCGCGCAATCAGCTGCGTTACCTGCGATCCGAAGTCGATGATGAGAAGGCGGTCATGCTGGGCGTTTTCCATGTCTCGGCATTAAGCCGAGGCCGGATTTTGCGCAAGAGGCGAGTCAGTGATTTTTGTGCGGTTGATACCTGTGGAAAGTGACGTTGGCCTAAGGAAATGTCGGTTTCCACTCTCAGACGACGGAAACAGGCCAAGAATGGTCGCTGTGCTGGGCTATTGAGGCTTACCAAAATGCCGAAGGCGCGGAAAAAAGCCTGACACCAAGGGATTCAAAGCATGACAGATGTAGCGCAACGCAGACGTTCTCGGGGAACAGGAGGCGGCGCGGCTCGTCGTGCCGAACGTACGGCAGTGAATGTCGAAGTGGCGCGTTTTATCACGCGTAACATTCCGAACTTCGAAGTGCTGACAGAAGAAGCCATCGAAGTCATCGAATACAACGCCGAAACCGTTCTGGAAGAAATCGGCGTCGTCTTTGCCAATAACCCTGCTGCTCTTGATCGCTGGCGTGATGCGGGCGCAGACGTTGACGGTGATCGTGTGCGCATTCCGCGCGGGCTGGCCCGCAAGCTGTGCGCAACTGCGCCGTCTACCTTTACACAGCACGCCCGCAATTCTGACCGCAACGTCGAGATCGGCGGCAAGAACCTGGTGCTGGCACCGGTCTATGGCCCGCCTTTCGTGCGCGATCTGGACGGCGGCCGTCGCTATGCCACCATCGAAGATTTCCGCAAGTTCGTGAAGCTTGGCCATATGTCCAAGTGGTTGCACCATTCTGGCGGTACAGTTTGTGAACCGACTGACGTTCCGGTGAACAAACGCCATCTGGACATGCTTCTGGCGCATATGACGCTGACAGATAAGCCGTTCATGGGGTCGGTCACCGAACCGTCCCGTGCGCAAGACAGCGTTGATATGTGTGGCATCCTGTTTGGTGAAGACTTCGTTCAGCAGAACACGGTTATGACCAGCCTGATCAACATCAACTCGCCGTTGACGTTCGATGACGTGATGATGGGCGCGCTTGAGGTTTATGCGAAAAACAATCAGGCCTGCATTGTGTCACCGTTCATCGTGGGCGGTGCTATGGCACCGGTATCTGTGGCCGGCACTCTGACACAGGTTCTGGCTGAAACGCTGGCCGGTGTGGCCTATAGCCAGCTGATCCGCGCGGGCGCACCTGTGATCATGGGCGCCT
>CATNDK010000383.1 GCA_950096585.1 Thalassococcus halodurans
TCGGTGAACAGCTTTTGCAGAATGAGGATGACGATGACGCAGCCGGTATCTGAAGCGCAACGCTGGGTCATCAAGGTCGGTAGTTCGCTGGTCACCAATGGTGGCCTCGGCCTGCAGCGCGAAACCATCGCCGCCTGGGTGGCGCAGATTGCTGCGCTACGGGCTGCCGGGCGGGAGGTAGTGCTGGTGTCCTCGGGTGCGGTAGCCGAAGGCATGGCACGCACCGGGCGCGATGAACGGCCCTCCGAGGTTCACGATCTGCAGGCTGTCCGAGATGGCATCGGTGTTGGTGGCTGTGACAAGCGCGATGATGTCTTCGTCGTAGACCTCTTTCTTGCGGTCGGCGAGATCCTTGAACCGCACGAAGATGTCTTTGAGCTGGTTGTCACCCACATCGACACCCAGCTGGCGCAGTTTGTCACGCAGGGCGGCACGGCCCGAGTGTTTGCCCAAGGGCAGGGATGTGCCCGAAAGGCCCACGTCTTCGGGGCGCATGATTTCGAAGGTTTCGGCGTTTTTCAGCATGCCGTCCTGATGGATGCCGGATTCATGCGCGAAGGCGTTCTTGCCGACGATGGCCTTGTTGAACTGCACGGGGAAGCCCGAAACAGCCGCCACGCGACGCGAGATGTGCATGATTTTCTTGGTATCGATGCCGGTTTCAAAGGGCATGATATCGCCGCGCACCTTCAGGGCCATGACGACCTCTTCCAGTGCGGTGTTACCTGCGCGTTCGCCAAGACCGTTGATCGTACATTCGATCTGGCGTGCGCCGCCTTCGACGGCGGCCAGCGCGTTTGCTGTCGCCATGCCAAGGTCGTTGTGGCAGTGCGTGGCAAAAACCACGTCATCCGCGCCCGGAACCGTTTCGATCAGGCGTTTGATCAGATCGGCGCTTTCGCGCGGGGCGGTGTAGCCCACGGTGTCGGGGATGTTGATCGTGGTGGCACCGGCCTTGATCGCGATTTCGACAACGCGGCAGAGGTAATCCCATTCGGTACGGGTGGCATCCATCGGCGACCACTGGACGTTGTCGCAAAGGTTGCGGGCATGTGTGACCGTTTCTTCGATCTTCACCGCCATTTCATCCATGGTCAGATTCGGGATCGCGCGGTGCAGCGGCGATGTGCCGATGAACGTATGGATACGCGGCTGGGCGGCTTTTTTCACAGCCTCATAGCAGCGGTCGATGTCGTTGAAGTTGGCGCGCGCCAGACCGCAGATCACCGAGTTCTTAGAGCGTTCGGCAATTTCCGACACAGCGCGGAAGTCACCTTCCGAGGCGATCGGGAAGCCTGCCTCGATAATGTCGACGCCCATATCGTCCAGCAGTTCGGCAATCTCGAGCTTTTCGTCATGGGTCATTGTTGCGCCGGGCGATTGTTCGCCGTCACGCAGAGTGGTGTCGAAAATAACCACGCGGTCTTTGGTCGTGTCTGTCATGTCAGGTCTCTCTTCTATCTTCTCCTGGGTCCTTGTCCGACGCGTATCCCGGTACTCCTCTGAGCGGCCGCGCCGTTAGGGACGCGCTCAGAGGCGAGTTAGGAGAAGAAGCAGGCCAAGCGTCGCGGCCGCCGAAGGGCGGTGCGAAAGTGCTGTGATATGGCCTTTGATCATCATGGGCGCGACTATACGCAGCATGTTCTGAATGAAAAGACCGAAAACGCGCGCCCACGTAAGGAATCTCTTGCCAGAGGGGTGATCTGCTGCCATAGCGCCGCTTATGAACACCGATCTGATCTTGCGACGAGACATCTAAGTCTCTTTTTCCTGCCGAAATGCGGCGGGCCGATCCTGTTCACCCCTTTCAAACACTGCAAAACCTTGACTTGCCCCCGTGCCCTTGGCACCAATCGGGCTCTTTTATGAGGATACCACTATGATCCCGTCTATTCTGCCGACCTACAATCGTGCTCCGCTGACGTTCGTCAAAGGCGAAGGAAGCTGGTTGATCGAGGCAGACGGCCGACGTTTTCTGGACCTTGGCGCAGGGATTGCGGTGAATGCGCTGGGTCATGCGCATCCTGAGCTGGTTCAGGTGCTGACCGATCAGGCGAACAAGCTTTGGCATGTGTCGAACCTGTACCAGATCCCCGAACAGCAGGCGCTGGCGGACAAGCTGGTGGAGCACACATTTGCCGACACGGTGTTCTTTACCAACTCGGGCACCGAAAGCTGCGAACTGGCCGTGAAAATGGCGCGCAAGTATTGGTACGACAAAGGCGATGAGGGCCGGACCGAGATCGTGACGTTTGGCGGATCGTTCCATGGCCGTTCATCGGCGGGGATCGCCGCGGCGGGATCCGAGAAGATGGTGAAGGGGTTCGCGCCCCTGTTGCCGGGCTTTACCCACATCGCTTGGGGGGATCACGACGCGACACGTGCGGCGATCACGGATCGCACGGCGGCTGTTTTGATCGAACCTGTGCAGGGGGAAGGCGGCATTCGCCCCGTTCCGGATCAGTGCCTGAAGGGTCTACGCGATCTGTGCGACGAAACCGGCACGCTTCTGATCTTTGACGAGGTTCAGTGCGGCATGGGCCGGACAGGGACGGCGTTCGCCTGCGAGCAAGACGGTATCGCACCCGATATCGTCTGTGTCGCCAAGGGGCTGGGGGCGGGGTACCAGCCCATCGGCGCGGTCCTTGTGTCGGAGAGGATTTTTGACGCCTTCCGCGACGGCAGCGGTTTTTTCCAGCACGGCCATACCTACATGGGACACCCGACGGCGTGCGCCGCCGCGCTTGCGGTGCAACGGAAGATCCAGTCCCTTGACCTGCTGGCCAACGTCAGGAAGCAGGGGGATGATCTCA
>CATNDK010000384.1 GCA_950096585.1 Thalassococcus halodurans
GGCGAAGGACCGCGGTTGTCGACGATCACGTCGGATGCGGATTTCGACAAGCTGGGTCGCGGCGAGATGATCCACGACACGCTGAACCCTGTTTACGAAACCGTGCGCATCCTGCGCCGCGAACTGCCCGAGGAAACCACGCTGATCGGTTTCGCCGGTGCGCCTTGGACGGTGGCCACTTATATGATCGCGGGTCGCGGTACGCCGGATCAAGGGCCGGCCCACGCGCTGAAGGAAGAAAACCGTGCGCTGTTTGAAAAGATCATCGACCGCCTGACGGAATCCACGATCGATTATCTGACCGAGCAGGTGAAGGCCGGTGCCGAGGTTGTCAAAATCTTTGACAGCTGGGCAGGGTCGCTGAAAGCTGACGATTTCATCAAATACGCGCAGGAACCGGCGCGGATTATCACGTCTGAACTGAAGTCGCGTTTTCCGGACCTTCCGGTCATCGCCTTCCCGCGTCAGGCGGGTGACGGCTATATCGGGTTCCATCAGGCAACGGGCGCTGACTGTGTGGCCGTGGATGACAGCGTCACGCCGGAATGGGCGGCCGAGCATGTTCAGGTGTCCGGCTGTGTGCAGGGCAATCTGGCGTCGTCCCATATGGTGACAGGCGGCGATGCGCTGGTGGCGGAAACCAAGCGTGTGGTCGAAGCGTTCCGCAAGGGGCCGCATATCTTCAACCTTGGCCACGGCATCACCCCCGATGCGGACCCTGAAAACGTCAAGTTGATGATCGACACTGTGCGCGGCATGTAAGCCGCGCTCAGGTGCTGACTTTCGGTCGGGGGCGGGGCTTGGCTTTTTGGTGTGCCAGAACATAAAGCCCCGCGCCGATGATCAGGGCGCAGCCGATCCAGACCTCGATCGTGGGCCATTCGCCGAAGACCAGCCACCCCAACAGGATGGCCAGCGGCATGCCGATATATTCAAATGGTGCGATGATGGCGGCTTTGGCCAGCCTGTAGGACTGCGTCAGGGTGAACACCGTGACGGCGGATAGAACGCCCAGAAGCGCAAGGATCAAAAGGTCTTCTGTCGGGGGCACGATCCACGGTTTGACGATGAATAGCAGGCTTTCATTCGTGGTGTTCGCAGCAAAGCGCCCGTCGCCTGCCACGAGGAACATGGACGCGCAGATGATCAGAAAAATCGATTGCGTATAGACCGCCATCGCAGAGGCCCGCGTTGTCAGGCCCAGTTTGCGCGTCAGTGTCTGTGTCAGGGCGTAAAGAAACGCCGCCATGATCGGCAGGAAAAAGACCAGCGTGGGCGTGTCGGTTTCGCCCGATCCCCATGGCCGCTGCATCACCATAACGCCCAGAAAACCCACGCAAACCGCCACGATACTGGCGGCGCTGACCGCTTCTTTCAGCAAGAACACGGACAGGAGCGTGATGAACAGGGGCGCCACAAAGAAAAGCGCTGTGACCTGCGCCAGGGGCATAACCGCGACGGCGGCGTAAAAGCTCAGGTTGGCCATCACGATGCACAGCCCGCGCAGGATATGGATCACCGGCGTGCGCGTTCGCAGTGACGTTAGTCCCCCGTCAAACCGGAGAAAGGCCAGGATTAACGCCAGTCCTATAAAGGATCGGATCGCGATGATTTCGTGCAGCGGGTAGTCCGCTGATAACCATTTGACCAGCATGTCGTTTATCGAAATCGCGATGATCCCGATAATCACAAGCGCGATCCCAGCGGCTGGCCGGTTTGTATAGATCTCTGTCGTCATGTGTCTGTTAATATTTTTTGTCTGGAACGACTAAACCGAAATGCACGTTAGCTCTGCGTTAGTGCGCATTGCTAAAGAATTAAGCATTGGTAGAGTGCGCGTCTGGAAAGTGAGGTGGCGTATGACTGGAATGGTCGAAATCGATGACGTCCAAAAAATATATGATGGCGGCTTCGAGGCGCTGAAAGGTGTCACTCTGACTATCGAGAAGGGTGAGATTCTGGCTTTGCTCGGCCCCAATGGCGCGGGCAAGACCACGCTGATTTCCACGATCTGCGGATTGGTGACGCCCACGGGCGGGCACGTCCGTGTGGGTGGTCACGACGTGATTACCGACTACCGAGCCGCGCGCACGATGGTTGGCTTGGTGCCGCAGGAAATCAACCTCGAACCGTTTGAAAAGGTCATCAACACGGTGCGCTATTCCCGTGGTTTGTTCGGCAAGCCGCGCGATGACGCGCGCATCGAACAGATTTTGCGCCGCCTGTCGCTTTGGGACAAACGCAACTCGGCCATTCGCGAATTGTCCGGCGGTATGAAGCGCCGCGTGCTGATCGCCAAGGCGCTGTCCCATGATCCGCGCGTGCTGTTTCTGGATGAACCCACCTCCGCACTCGACCCGGCGGCGATTAAAGGCGTGGAGGCCGCGGTACGCGAGTTTCATCAGCGGGGAACGCGCATCGTCATGACCACTCACGATCTGCATCAGGCGAGGCGCCTTGCCGGGGATGTGTTGTTTCTCTCTGGCGGGAAAGTGTGTGAACACACCTCTGCCGAAACCTTTTTCAATAGCCCCGTCTCGCGGGAGGGGCAAGCGTTTATTGCCGGAGAACTGATGGAATAGTTCGGCTCTGACGGTTTTGCCGACGCGTTACTCATTGGACGTTCGAAACACGCAAAAGGAGACAGCAAGATGAAAAAGGCATTAATCCTTGTACTCGCAAGTGTCACCGGCATGAGCGTGGCGCTCGGCGCTTATGCCGATGACTACA
>CATNDK010000385.1 GCA_950096585.1 Thalassococcus halodurans
GGGCGATGTCTACTGGGCCGTCGGTCGCCAGCTTGAGGCGGAATTCCAGTGGAACCGCGCCCTGTCCTTCGATCCCGAGGACAAGGACGCCACCCGCATCCGCCGCAAGCTGAAGGTGGGCCTGGATGCCGTGCTGGCCGAAGAGGGCTCCGCGCCGCTGAAGGCCGCGCTTTGGAAGACATCATCGGGTCCCAAATCAACCAGATCGAAAGCCTGACAAAACAGGCCGCAGATTTGGCAGAGGCCCGCAAAGAAGATCAGGCGGACCGTCTGAAACAACAACTGGCCCGCGTGACGGGTAATGTCGAAGACATCGATCCGGCCCGTATCGCGCAGGAACTCGCCTTGATTGCAGTGAAATCCGACGTCACCGAAGAAATCGACCGTCTTGGGGCCCATGTCGCAACAGCGCGCGATTTGGTTCAGCAATCTGGCGCCGTTGGGCGTAAGCTGGATTTCCTGATGCAGGAGTTTAACCGCGAAGCGAACACGCTCTGTTCAAAATCCGGTTTCGCGGCCCTGACCACTGTCGGGCTTGAATTGAAAACCGTGATCGATCAGATGCGCGAACAAGTGCAGAATTTGGAGTAAGACATGCAAGACCGCCGGGGCCTTCTAATCATTCTGTCGTCGCCTTCGGGCGCCGGAAAATCGACCTTGGCCAAGCGCATGCGCGAATGGGATCCAAGCATTGTCTTTTCAGTGTCTGCCACCACACGTGCGCCCCGACCGGGCGAGGTCGATGGTCAGGACTACATGTTCCTGTCCGAAACCGCGTTCAAACATTCGGTGGCGGAATCCAAGATGCTGGAACATGCCCATGTGTTCGGCAACTTCTATGGATCGCCAAAAGGCCCCGTTCGGGACGCGATCAATAGCGGCAAAGACGTCTTGTTCGATATCGACTGGCAGGGGGCGCAGCAAATCCGGAACTCGGACCTTGGCGCACATACATTGTCGATCTTCCTGCTGCCCCCGTCGATCACCGAATTGCGCCGCCGGTTGGAAAGCCGCGGGCAAGACACGGCGGAAACCATTTCGAAACGCATGCAGAAAAGCTGGGACGAGATCAGCCATTGGGATGGCTATGATTTTGTTCTGGTCAATGAGAACCTTGATGAAACCGAAGAGCGGTTGAAATCTATCGTGAATGCTGCACGCCTGCGCCGGAGCCAACAGCCGAAATTGACGGAACACGTGCGCAAATTGCAGGACGAATTCGAAAGGGGCCAGGAATGACCATCTATGCATTGAATGACGTTGCACCCGAGATCGACGAAAACGCGTGGATCGCGCCGGATGCAAACATCATTGGTAAGATCGTGATCGAGGCAGACGCCTCTGTCTGGTTCTGTTCGACGCTGCGTGGCGACAATGAAGTGATCCACGTCGGTGCCGGAAGCAACATTCAGGAAAACGTCGTTTGCCATACCGATATGGGATATCCGCTGACCATCGGCAAAGGCTGTACCATCGGTCACAAGGCGATGCTGCATGGCTGTACGATCGGGGACAATTCGCTGATTGGCATGGGCGCGACGGTTCTGAATGGCGCGAAGATCGGAAAGAATTGCCTGATCGGGGCAGGTGCCTTGATTGCGGAAGGCAAGGAAATTCCGGACGGTTCGCTGGTTATGGGCATGCCCGGCAAGGTCAAGCGTGAGTTGGGCGAAGATGATTTCGCAAACCTTCGCAAGTCCGCGCTGTTCTATCAGGAAAAGGCGCGTTTGTTCCGCGACAAGATGAAAAAGATCGCGGACTGATAGCGCTCACTTTTGCAAGGGCGGTTTCCGCAGCGGAGCCGCTTGTCGTTTTGAATAGGCTGTGTCACCGCTTTGCCGAAATAGAAGGAGACGCGAAATGATGAAGCCTACCCTGATGCGTCCGTACGGCATGCCCCAGTCTGCCTCGACGGCAGTTGTCACCCCTTTGATGCCTTCGGTCGTCTACGCCAGCGACACGCCGGATCAACTGGATGACCAGTACGAGGGACGCGCACAGGGCTATACCTATGCCCGTGAAGGCCACCCGAATGCGGATATCGTCGCCAAAGGTGTTGCGGCGCTGGAAGGCTGTGAAACCGGTTTGACGCTGGGCTCTGGCATGGCGGCGGTGGCGGCCGTGTTGATGGGTCTTTGCAAGGCCGGCGATCATGTTTTGGGGGGCGATCAACTTTATGGGCGTTCCCTGCGCCTGATGAAAGAAGACCTGCCACGCCTTGGGATCACGACATCTCTGGTTGACCCAACCGATGCCGCGGCGTTCGAGGCCGCAATCAAGCCGGAGACGCGGTTGGCATTGGTCGAGGTGGTTTCGAACCCGACATTGCGGATCGCAGATATTCACGCGATTGCCGAGATTTGCCAACGCAAGGGTGTTCTTCTTGTGGTGGACAACACATTCACCACACCTGCGGCCTTCAAACCATTTGAACATGGCGCGGACATCGTCTTGCACTCTGTGACGAAACTGCTGGCAGGACATGCAGATGTGACGCTTGGCTGGGTTGCTGCGAAAGACCCGGAAATCCAGAAGATCATTTACACCTTTGCTGTCACAACAGGCATGACGCCCAGTCCGTTTGACTGCTGGCTTGCAGAGCGCGGTTTGGCGACGTTCGATCTCCGGTTTGAACGCACTCAGGAAACCGCACGCAAGCTGGCCGATTTCCTTGCGGACCAAGACGTTGTGACACGCGTTTTGTATCCCACCCGCGATGA
>CATNDK010000386.1 GCA_950096585.1 Thalassococcus halodurans
GGAAATCGGACTGACCCACGAATTGACCCGTGTCGCAGGTGAACTCAGCCACGGGCAGAAACAGTGGTTGGAAATCGGGATGCTTCTGGCGCAGGACCCGCGTCTTTTGCTGGTCGATGAACCGGCGGCTGGCATGACCCCCGCCGACCGGGAACACACCACAGACCTGCTGCGCCGCGCGGCCGAAACCCGCGCTGTCGTTGTCGTCGAACACGATATGGAGTTTGTCCGTCGTCTGGATTGCCGCGTGACGGTTCTGCACGAAGGATCAGTTCTGGCGGAAGGCAGCCTTGAACATGTGACCGCAAACAAAGACGTCATCGACGTTTACCTGGGAAGATAAGCCATGCTCGACGTTCGCGATCTGACACTTCACTACGGTCAAAGCCAAATCCTGCACGGCATTTCCTTTTCCGCCGAAAAGGGCAAAGTCACTGCCGTGATGGGCACAAACGGCGTGGGGAAAACCTCGCTTCTTAAGGCTATCGCCGGTCGCCATCCCTACACGGGCGGCGACATTGTTCTGGACGGCCAAAAGCTTGATCACCTTAGCGCCCATGGTGCGGCGCAGGCAGGTATCGCTTATGTCCCTCAGGGGCGCGAAGTGTTTCCGCTGATGACTGTTGAAGAAAACCTGATGACAGGCTTTGCCTGCCTTCCCAAAGCGGATCACAAAATTCCCGATCACATCTGGGATCTGTTCCCGATCCTGAAGGATTTCCTGCATCGTCGTGGCGGGGACCTGTCAGGCGGCCAGCAGCAGCAGTTGGCGATTGCGCGCGCCCTGATCACACGACCCAAAGTTTTGCTTCTGGACGAGCCCACCGAAGGCATCCAGCCGAATATCATTCAGCAGATCGGGCGTGTCATTGCCCAACTGCGCGATCAGGGTGACATGGCGATTGTGTTGGTGGAACAGTATTTCGATTTCACTTGGGGGCTGGCCGACAGCTTTACGGCGATCACGCGCGGCGCGGTGTCGTTGCAGGGCAAACAAGGCGAAGTCACCAAAGAAGCGCTGCTTGAAAAAGTGTCGATCTGACGCGCTAGCATTTCTGTGATCCCGTCGCTTTGGGCTTGAGCCTTTAACGCGGCCTCCGTACCCCTGTTGGGGCAACCGGAGGACACCATGCATTCCAGCCCCCTGCCCCTGACCCGTGATCTGGTTCTGATCGGAGGTGGACACACCCACGCGCTGGTTTTGCGCATGTGGGGTATGAACCCTTTGGCTGGTGTGCGTGTCACCGTGATCGATCCGGTGCCAGCGACCGCCTATTCCGGTATGCTGCCCGGCTTTGTGGCAGGTCACTACAGTCGCCGCGAACTGGATATCGATCTGGTCAAATTGGCCCGTTTTGCCGGTGCGCGTCTGATCACAGGACCGGCTGTTGCAATTGATCCGGTCGACCAGACCGTCACCGTTCCGGGCCGCGAGCCTGTCGACTACGATGTGGCTTCGATCGACATTGGCATCACCAGCGCGATGCCCGCGCTCAAAGGCTTTCCAGAACATGGTGTTCCCGCGAAACCGCTGGGCCCGTTCGCAGATTCTTGGACCACGCATCTGGCGACAAACCCGTCTGAACCAGTTGCCATCATCGGTGGGGGGATTGCGGGCTGTGAACTATCGATGGCGATGGCGCATGCCTTGCGCGCCAAAGGTTCAGACGCGCCAGTACATTTGTTGGAACGCGGCATCCTGCTGTCCGACAACAGCGAAAGCGCACAGCGCAAAATCCGCAAATCTATGGCGGACTTGGGCATCACAATACATGAGAATGTGCAAATCTCGGAAATCAGTGCCAAGGCGCTTGTTCTAGCTGATGGCACCACCATTCAGGCATCGTTCATAACAGGGGCCGCAGGCGCAAAGGCCTACGATTGGCTGGGTACATCCGGATTGAACCTGCACAATGGTTTTGTCACCGTGAATTCGCGCTTGCAGTCATCGGTCGACAACATCTTTGCCACCGGCGACTGCGCCCATATGATCGACACCCCTCGCCCCAAGGCAGGTGTTTTCGCCGTCAGACAAGCACCCGTTCTGTTCCAGAACCTGCGCGCGGCATTGGGCACGGACAAGTGGGCGGATTACAAGCCGCAAAACGATTATCTAAAGCTGGTCTCGCTTGGACAAAAATCGGCCCTCGCTGAAAAGTTCGGACTGACGTTTACCGGCCCACTACTTTGGCGATGGAAAAACCGGATCGACCAGAAATTCATGGAGAAGTTCCGGGATCTGCCCCAAATGGAACAGCCCAAGTTGCCATCCGAAACCGCCTTTGGAATGAAAGACGCCCTGGGCGACAAACCGATGTGTGGCGGCTGCGGGGCCAAGGTCGGGCCGACGACGCTAAGCGCCGTGCTGTCCCGCCTGCCCGCCACCCAACGCACAGACATTCGCAGCACCATCGGCGATGACGCCGCAACAATGAAGGTCGGCGGCGTTGAACAAGTGCTGACCACAGACCACCTGCGCGCCTTCACCGACGATCCGGTCGTTATGACCCGCATCGCCGCCAATCATGCGCTTGGCGACATCTGGGCCATGGGGACCGAACCGCAGGGCGCCACTGTCAATCTTGTTCTGCCCCGCCTTTCCGATACGCTGATGGGCCGCACACTTCACGAGATCATGCAAACCGCGCATGAGGTTATGAGCGACGCAGGCGCGGCAATCGTGGGTGGGCACAGTTCCGTTG
>CATNDK010000387.1 GCA_950096585.1 Thalassococcus halodurans
GTTTTGTTAATGAGTAAAGTCTGGCTTAATGGATCTTGATTTTGAAAAAGTCTTACTGCAAGGTCTTGAGTCAAAACAATACTCTTTTTGTTTTGAAACGTGCGCTCCGCATTTCCGGCAAGGAATTCAAGACTGAAGATGTCAAAAATATCTTCATCGGCATAGGCGCTATGCTCAATTGCGTCGCGCAGGGCATGTGAGGTGTTTTTAAGCATGGCAATCTCCGGTCGATATGGCTATTGTATGCGATCATGGCCGGTGTTTTTCCCTGAAATTTGCCGATCCAAATATCTAAAAAACTAAAAAACGGGTAATTTTCGATGCAAATGGCAATGGTGGATTTCGATCGTTTCGACCAGGCAATCATGCGCACCTTGGCCGAGGATGGCCGAATCTCGATCACCGAACTGGCAAAGCGGATCGGTCTTTCGAAATCCCCGACACAGGCCCGTTTACGCAGGCTTGAAGAGATCGGCGCGATCCGTGGCTACCGCGCCATTCTTGATCCGATCACCTTGGGTCTGGATCACGTCGCCTTTGTCGAGGTGCGCCTGTCCGACACCCGCGAAGCAGCGCTGGCCAAGTTCAACGCGGCCGTCGCTAAAGTGCCTGAAATCGAACAGTGCCACCTGATTGCAGGCAACTTCGACTATCTGCTTAAGGTTCGCACCCACGACATGCGATCCTATCGTCGAGTTCTGGCGGACCATATTTCAACGCTTCCCTATATGGCGGGCACCTCGACCTATGTGGCGATGCAAGCGGTCAAAGAGGAAAGTCTCGCAGACGTGACTTGACCCAAAGTCGGTCGCCGTGGTCGCATTCATGGTATGATACGCGCTTTGATCATAACCAGCTTGGGCCTTGTGCCGCTGCCTGCCATCGCGGACTGCCCCGAGTTTACGCATCAAACCCCTGAAATCGAAGCGCTGATTGCGGCCATCCAGAACGCGGACACCGAATATGAGGCCCAGCAGCTGAATGATCAGCTATGGGCGCTGTGGACGGATGCGCCGGATGAAACCGCGCAGATGCTTTTGAACGAAGGCATGTCTGCACGGTCGTCGTATGATTACATGCGCGCCCTCGACCGGTTCAGCAAGTTGGTGGACTACTGTCCCGATTATGCCGAAGGCTACAATCAGCGGGCCTTCATCAATTTCCTGCGCGAAGATTATGAGGCCGCCTTGCCCGATCTGGACAAGGCGTTGTCCCTTAACCCCACCCACATCGGGGCCTATTCGGGGTTGGCCCTGACTTTGTTCGGATTGGATCGTTTTTCCGAAGGCGCAAAGGTGCTGCGCGAGGCGTTGGAACTGAACCCCTGGCTGTCAGAACGTCATCTTTTGCAAGAACTTCCCGGCGAAGAGCTCTGAGCTACTTCCACTTCCCGAAACACGCCGCTATGGTCGCGCTGCTGGCCCGCGTGGTGGAATGGTAGACACAGGAGACTTAAAATCTCCAGGCAGTAATGCCGTGCCGGTTCGAGTCCGGCCGCGGGTACCAGCGAGTTGTATATCCTGAGTATACATAGGGCGAATGTCACTGCACCATGACCCAACCCAAGCCAAACATTGCCATAGATTGCGGCGGCACGAACTGTCGGGCGGTTCTTCGGCTAGACGGGCGCGAGATTGAGTATCGTGGGCGCGGGTCGAATGCGTTTTCGCATCTGGACCGGTCCCAAGACTGTCTGCGCGAGGCGATTGCGGCGCTGGCGGATCAGTCTGGTGCCGATATCCGCGACGTGCCCTGCTACGTGTCACTGGCAGGCGCGATTGATGACCGCATTCAGGCCGCAGTCGCAGCCGCTTTGCCATTGTCGCGGGTGGTTGTTCAGGAAGACTGTATGGCAGCGGTTGTCGGGGCCTTGGATGGTGCCGATGGCTTTGTTGCAGCACTGGGCACCGGATCGTTCTTTGCGCGGTCGGCTGGCGGGCAGGTGCGTCATATCGGCGGCTACGGGCTGACGTTGGGTGATGAGGCATCGGGTGCGTGGATCGGACGGGCTTTGCTGGCCCGCGCTTTGATGGCGGAAGAAGGCCGGACAGAAAAGTCAGCGTTCCTGCATGAGGTTTTCGAAGAGTTCGGTGGACGCAGCGGGATCATTTTGGCCGCCAGCACGATGGCACCGGCTGACTTCGCAAAGCTCGCGCCGCGTGTGAACGACGCCGCTTTGGCGTCGGACAGTGGCGCGCTGGGCATCCTGTCAGAGGGCGCAGGTCTGATCATGCAGGCGCTGTTTGATCTGGGATGGCAGGGCGGGGATGCGCTGTGCCTGACGGGGGGGCTGGCTGACGCCTATGCATCCTATCTGCCGCCAGAAGCCCGCGCATCGCTGGTGCCGCCAAAAGGCGACGGCTTGGCAGGCGCGGTTATTCTGGCGGAACGGTTCACGAGGGGCGCGTTATGACTAAAGCAGCACTGACAGGTGCCCGCGTTTTTGACGGCACGGTCTTCCATGAAAATACGGCTGTTCTGCTGTCGGACGGGTGTTTCGAGGCGATCGTGCCTGCTGCTGAGGCGCAGGGCGTGAATATCACAGTTCTGGGCGGCGGCATTCTTAGCCCCGGTTTCGTCGATGTGCAGGTGAATGGCGGTGGCAGCGTTCTGTTCAATGATCAGCCGGATAGTACAGCGCTGCAGGCTATGGCCGAGGCGCATGCGAGCCTGGGCGCGACGCGTATTTTGCCCACTTTG
>CATNDK010000388.1 GCA_950096585.1 Thalassococcus halodurans
GCATGATTGCACGGCCAACGGTTGATTTGCCCGATCCGCTTTCCCCAACAATTCCAAGGCGTTCTCGGCCAAGGGTAAAGCTGACGCCCCGCACTGCGGGTTCGGGTGCATTGGGATAGCGAAGGGTCAGGTTCTGAATGTCCAGAATAGGGTCAGCCATGATTATCTCTTCGTCATTTGTTTGGGATCAAGGGCGTCGCGCAGGCCGTCGCCCAACAGGTTGAAGGCAAGGCTGACGCAGAGGATGGCAAGACCCGGAAAGGTCACGAGCCACCAGCTGTCGATCATATAGCGTCGGCCTGTGGCGATCATTGCGCCCCATTCCGGCATAGGCGGCTGTGCGCCCAAACCCAGAAACCCCAAACCAGCGGCTGTCAGGATGACCGTCGCCATGTTCAACGTCAGGCGGATCAGGACAGACGGCAGGCACATAGGAACGATGCTTTTCCAGATGATCCGTGCGGGCGATGCCCCCTGAAGCCGCGCGGCCGAGATATAGTCGGCGCCGCGAAACGTCATGGTTTCAGCGCGTGCCAAGCGGGCGATCGGGGGCCATGCCGTCAGTGAAATTGCGATAATCGCGTTGTTCAGGCTGGGGCCGAGTGCGGCAACAAACGCCAGCGACAGGATGAGCGAGGGGAAGGACAAGAAGATGTCGGTCACCCGCATCAGGACGACATCGGTTTTGCCGCCGAAATAACCGGCAACGGCGCCTACAAACAGCCCGATGGGGCCGACTGTGATTGTCACCAGAAAGATGATGGTCAGCGTAATCCGTGACCCATGCACGATCCGCGAAAAGATATCTCGCCCAAGCTCGTCCGTGCCAAAGAAATGCGCGGCGCTGGGCGGGGACAACGTGTTGTCCAGGTTCTGCATGTAGGGATCATGCCCAGCGATCAGAGGGGCGAAAATCGCTGTCAGGATCAGCAAGGCCAAGACGACGATGCCAAAGGCCGAGGTCGGGGACTTTAGCAGGAAAGTCAGGATATTGACCGCGGTCTGAACGCTTTGACTGCGCGGGCGTGCGGCAGTGGCGCTGGTGGAAGATCGGGCGGTTTGATGTGACATGCTCATCGTGTCCTCGGATCGAAAATGCGGTAAAGAAGGTCGGACAGGATATTCAGGGCGATAAAGATGACGCCCACCACAAGGACGCAGGTCATCACTGCATTCATATCCCCGATCAGAAGGTTCGAGGTCAGGTATTGGCCAAAGCCCGGCCAAGCGAAGACCGTTTCAATCAGCACTGCGCCTTCAAGCAGTGCTCCGTAAGCCAAGGCAATGATAGTCACCAACTGAACGCGGATGTTGCCAAAGGCATGGCGCCAGATGGTTTGGCGGTTGCTCAGACCCTTTACGCGGGCGGTTGTGACGTATTCCTGACCTAACTGATCCAACATGAAGCTGCGGGTCATGCGGGTGATGTAGGCCGAGGATGAGTAGCCCAGCAGCGATGCAGGTAGAACGATGTGGTTCAGGGCCGATCGAAATACATCCCATTCCTTGGCCAACACGCTGTCGATCAACAGGAAATTCGTCTTTTCTGGTACCAGTCCGATGTAGAATTGGCTCATTCTGCCAGAGCCTCCGACCCAGCCGAGCTGCGCGTAGAACACCAACAGGGCAATCATCCCTGTCCAGAAAATCGGCATGGAATGACCCGACAGGCTGAACACTCGAATGAGGTGATCCGGCCAGCGATCTTTGTGCACCGCCGCCATGACGCCCAAAGGAATGCCCAATCCGGCCCCGAAAATGATCGCAAAGGTGGCAAGTTCGATCGTTGCGGGCAAAACATACAGGATGTCATTCAGAACGGGTTGGCCTGTGCGTACCGAAGTCCCGAAATCGAACGTGGCCACGTCTTTCAGATAGACAAAGAACTGTTCCCACATGGGCCGGTCCAGCCCAAGCTGGCGGTACACGGTTTCATACACCTCGCGCGTTGCGTCTTCGCCAACAATCGCGCGGACCGGATCGGTGGGCATCACCCGTCCGATCACAAAGGTCAGAATCAAAAGGCCGAACAGGGTCACTGCAATCGAGCCGATCTGGCCTGCAACTCCCCCGATACGACCGCGAAATAAGTCGGGCATCCGCGTTCTCCTCCTTTGCAAGCGTGACGGGGAAGCCCGCACCACCTTGCGGTACAAATCTGTTATACAGGTTAGGGAGAGTCAAGTCGGCATCCCGAGATTTCCGAATTGTGAATACATTCAAAGTTGCTTTGATTGCTAAGGGCGCCTCTTTACTGGACTTCTAAGGTGAACTGATGCCAAGTATTCCTAATTGATTAAGGAGGATAGGATGGCAGACGGGTCATTTGCAGTTTTGATGCTGATTGCCGGATTGACGGATATGACGTTCAATCATTGCGGCACGGAAACTGGCTGCTTGGGCAAAACAGAGGTCACTCCGCGCCTTTCGCTGGCGCTGGGCGAGGTCATGGAACGCAATGCCATCGAGGAAGACGAAATCTATTTCCGCTATGACCTGGGTCACAAGCGCGGTCCCTTCGGCAATGCGTTTGGCGTCTCGGTTTCGGAAAATGGCGCGACATGGGTGGGGTTTGGCACGACGTACAAAGTGGATTTGGGCAATACGCCGATCTACACGGAACTGCATTCCATGCCGGGTCTCTACTTTGACAATGGCGGGTTCGATCTGGGCGGACCGATTGCGTTCCG
>CATNDK010000389.1 GCA_950096585.1 Thalassococcus halodurans
CCATGGACCATGCCTTGGGATTGACCCACTGGAACGACGCGGCCTGAAGGAAGGTTAGTGGTTTGCCTTCAGTCTTGCCGTCGCCCATCGGGGCGGCATTGGCGATTTTCCATGCCAGATACAGCATATACAGCACCGAAACGACGGTCAGAACCGTGTAGGACATGGGCCACAGATCAAACAGTTTCATCACGCCCAGCCCGACGAGAAAGCACATCGTCGGAAAGCCCAAGCCAACACCCAGCATGTGCGGGATCGTGCGGCGAAAGCCAAAATTGGTGCCTGACGTCATCAGCATCAGGTTGTTCGGCCCCGGTGTGATCACGGTCACAAGGGCAAAGGCGAAGAGGGCGGGAAGAAGATCGTAGTTCATGGCGCAATGATTGCCCTAGATTTTGTGGCATTGAATTGCGTTGATTGCGGTTTGGCAAAAATTTTTGCAATAAATATCGGTAATGGACAGAATCGACGAAAATATATTGCAGGAATTGCGCCGCGACGGTCGGCTCAGCAATCTGGCGCTGGCCGAACGGGTGGGGCTGTCGCCTTCGGCCTGCCTTCGCCGCGTTGCCGCGCTTGAGAAGAACGGCACCATCACGGGTTACCGTGCAACGCTATCTGCGGAAAAGATGGGCGTGGGCTTTGTCGCCTATATCACTGTCGGTCTGAACAGCCACACCAAGGCCAGCCAAGAGGCGTTCGAGCGTGCGCTGATACGTGCGCCCGAGGTGCGGGAGTGTCACAATATCACCGGATCGGTCGAATACCTGCTGCGGGTCGAGGTGCCGGATCTGGCCGCCTACAAGGTTTTCCACACCGATATTCTGGGCACGCTGCCGCAGATCAATACGATTACGTCTTATGTGGTGATGGGATCGCCCAAAGACGACCGCGCGTGATCTTGCACTTGGTTGTTGGCGCGGCTACGCCTTGGCCAAGAAGAAGGACTTCCCATGCGCGCCGATTATTCCGAACTGTCGAAAACCATTGCCGCCTTGGCCGAGGGCGAAACCGACACAGTCGCCCTGATGGCAACGGTCGCTTGTGAGCTGCACCATGCGGACGACCGGTTCGACTGGACGGGGTTCTATCGCGTGACCGAGCCTGATGTTTTAAAGATCGGACCGTATCAGGGTGGCCACGGCTGCCTTGTGATCCCGTTTTCGCGTGGTGTCTGCGGTGCAGCGGCGCGCACAGGGCAGGTGCAACTGGTCGACGACGTCGATGCCTTCCCCGGCCACATCGCCTGCGCATCGTCGACGCGGTCCGAAATCGTCTTGCCGGTCTGGAACTCTGCGGGCGCGTTGCTGGGCGTGCTGGACATCGACAGCGACCAACCTGCCGCCTTTACCCAAGGCGACGCCGATGCCCTGACCGATATTCTGGCCGCAACCTTTGCGAACGCGACATGAGCGTTGAGGGCTGGCTGATATTTGCGGCCTTCTGGGTCGTCTTTGTCACCTCGCCCGGCCCGAATGCGGTCAACTGCATCCAGAACGGCATGAACCTCGGGTTCCGCCGCGCGCTCTGGGGTGTGTTGGGGATTTTGACCCAAGCGCTGCTTTTCCTGATCCTGTCAGCCGCAGGCATAACCGCGCTGCTGACCCACTCACCGACAGGCTTTCTGATCGCCAAGCTGCTCGGCGCGGCGGTGCTGATCTGGCTGGGCGTCCGCAACTGGCGCGCGGCGGACAAACCCTTGGCCACCCAAGCCCCCGCTGCCGGATCGATTTATGTTCGCGCTTTCATGATCGCCACGATCAACCCGAAAAGCGTGGCGGGGTACCTTGCCGCCTTTTCGCAATTCGTGCAACCGGACGTGCCGATCATGGCGCAGATGTCGGCGATCGTGCCGACGGCGTTGGTCATCACCGCACTCAGCTATTGCGGCTACACCGCCTTGGGCGCAGTCTTGGGGCGTGCGGCCATGGGCGCGGTTGCCAACACAGTGGTGCGCCGCGTTCTGGCGGCTTGTTTCATTCTGTACGGCGTCGCCTTGGCGGCCACGATTTTCAATTGGGGATAAGGCATGATCAAAGGAAGCTGCTGCTGCGGAGACGTCACATTTGACGTGACCGGAACGCCCAAAGACATGTCGGTCTGCCACTGCACCCAATGCCGCAAGATGTCGGGCTATGCGTGGTCCTCGGCGCAGGTTTCGGACGGGGACCTGTCCATCACGGGGCCGGTCACATGGTTCGAGGCATCAGATATCGCCAAACGCGGCATCTGCCCGCGCTGTGGGTCTTTCCTGTTCTGGAAGGCGCATGACGAAGACACGATCAGCTTTGCTTTGGGGGCCGTTGACTGGCCGACGGGCGTCACGCTGGAAAAGCACATCTTCGTTGCTGACAAGGGCGACTATTACGACATCGCCGACGGGTTGCCGCAAAAGGACTGATCATGCTGGATCTGCCAACCATCCTTGCCTTTCTGACCGCTGGCATCGCGTTGAACCTGACACCGGGGGCGGATGTGATGTTCGCCATCGCCTCGGGCACCCGGGGTGGCTGGCGTGCAGGTGTTGCGGCTTCGGCCGGTGTTGCCTTGGGCGCGATGGGGCACGTTCTTCTGGCGACCTTCGGCGTGGCGGCGTTGCTGGCAGCGTATCCCTTGGGGTTCGACATTCTGCGATACGCGGGCGCGGCCTATCTGTTGTGGCTGGCATGGCAAGCTTGGATTG
>CATNDK010000390.1 GCA_950096585.1 Thalassococcus halodurans
CCAAAGCCGTTTTCGAAATCGCCCGAAACCGGAAGGTTCACCGCAGAAATAAGCTCTTGTGCATGTGCCAACGCCTCGTCCCGTGTGACATTGCCCATATCCGGACGGCCAAGCGTGAATGCATGTGCGGCAGATGATGTTCCGATCGCGTCGGCACCCAATGCGGCCAGCATTTTGGCCGATCCTGCATCCCATGCGTTTGCAAGGATAAAGGGGTTTCCTTTCTGGTGGAGCGCACGAAATACTGCGCCGACATCTTTCGTCATTTCAAAGGCTTTCTGCAAATTCCCGTAGGGACGAGATTGCCTGTTCAAACGTCTGATCGTCAACCGTCATTGCCACACGAATATGACCGGCAGCGGCCTGACCAAAGCTTTCGCCCGGCATGACGGCGATGTCGCGTTCATCCAGTAAACGATGGGCAAACTCTTCACCACTCAAGCCTGTCGAGCGAATATCCAGCATCATGTACATCGCGCCCATCGGTGGGATAACATGGATCGCATTCGAACCGCTCAACAAACGCATCGCGATATTCTTGCGGCGCTCGAACGGTCTGGCGTGTTTATCCTGAAGCCCTTTGCCTTGCGCCAATGCAAAGACAGCGGCGTCCTGAATGTAGCCTGGCACACCGTAGGTTGTGACAATCGCCAGATCGGCCAGATGGGCAATGGCCTCTTCGGGGCCAATAAGCCAGCCCACGCGGCTGCCTGTCATGGCATGGCTTTTCGACATGGACCCGATCTGCAGCGTTCGGTCCGCCATGTCGGGCAAGGCCCGGGGGCTGATGTGGTCGCCTTCCCAGACCTGCGTGCTGTAAACTTCGTCGGAAATCAGCCACATGTCCCGATCGCGCACAAAACCGCAGATCGCTTCTACTGTGTTCGCGTCATAGACTGTGCCGGTTGGATTGTTCGGTGTGTTGATCAGAAGCGAGGACGCTTCGGGCGTTTCTGCTAACTGGGCGGCTGTCGGACAGAACCCGTTTTCAGGCGCTGTCACGATGGCATGAGGCTTGGCACCCGCCCCACGGATCGACCCGGGGTAGGTTACATAATAGGGATCAATATAAAGCGCGGTATCGCCCGCATCACATGCGCACAAATGCGCTGCAAACAGCGCGGCTTGCGCACCGGGGGTGATCAGAACGTTGTCCGCTGTCGTCGGTACGCCGCTTTGTGCGGCAACGCGTTTCGCCACGGCCTCACGCAATTCTGGCGTCCCGGGAACAGCGGCATAGCCCGTGTGGCCGCCGATGGCCGATTGGTGCATTGCCTCAAGGATCGCGGGGTCGGTTTTGTCGTCCGGTTCGCCAATCGTCAGTTCGGTGATTTTTTCGCCTGCAGCCACGCGACGGCGCGCTTTGTAAAACACGTCCCAACCATCGGTCCCGCCGTTGTTGAGTGTTGCAATACGATTGGACAATTCCGGCATACGCGGCCCCCTGAAATTCACCGCGCTTTTCTGCGCCAGAATTCGAACAGGGTCCATGTCGAAGTTTCTTGTCGGATGATCACCTCGGTGTTACCGTCCGCCTATGAGCACACTGGCAATCATTCGCTGCTGTATTATTCCCTGCTAAGTTATCTTGCGGGCCGCTCTCCTATTTCCTCTTTGATGCGAAGTTGCTAAGCCCGCCGCGACCAGAAGGCCGTAAGGACCCGAGACTATGACGATCAGGCTGACCAACTCGAAGACCCGCAAAAAAGAAGTCTTTTCCCCAATCGATCCGGAAAATGTGCGGATGTATCTCTGTGGGCCGACGGTGTATGACCGCGCGCATCTTGGGAATGCACGGCCTGTTCTGGTGTTCGATGTACTCTACCGTCTGCTGCGCGAAACCTACGGCGCGGATCACGTGACCTATGTGCGCAACTTCACCGATGTGGATGACCGTATCAACGAAACCGCCCGCAAACGCAAAGAAGCAGGCGCAGAAGGCACACTTGAACAGTTGATCGCGGAAAGATCGAACGAGACCATCGCGTGGTATCACGAAGATATGGACGCGCTTGGGGCCATGCGCCCTGATCATGAACCGCGCGCAACGGCCTATATCGGTGAAATGATCGCGATGATCGAAAAGCTGATTGAACAGGGCCATGCCTATGCCGCCGAGGGCCATGCACTGTTTTCGGTCGATAGCTTTAAGGAATACGGCGCGCTGTCAGGCCGGTCTGTCGACGACATGATCGCCGGTGCGCGGGTCGAAGTTGCGCCTTACAAAAAGAACCCGATGGATTTTGTCCTTTGGAAACCGTCCAGCGATGATCTGCCCGGTTGGGATAGCCCGTGGGGCCGTGGCCGTCCGGGCTGGCACATCGAATGTTCGGCCATGTCCGAGGCGCTTTTGGGCGTTGAATTCGACATTCACGGAGGCGGCAACGATCTTATGTTCCCGCACCATGAAAACGAAATCGCGCAAAGCTGCTGCGTGAATCCGGGAACGGATTTTGCGAAAACCTGGCTACATAACGAAATGCTTCAGGTCGAGGGCAAGAAGATGTCCAAGTCTTTGGGCAACTTCTTTACCGTGCATGATCTGCTGGAACAGGGCGTTCCGGGCGAGGTGATCCGCTTTGTCATGTTATCCACGCATTATCGCAAACCTATGGACTGGACCGAAAAGAAGCGGGCCGAGGCCGAAGGCACGTTGCGCAAGTGGCGCGCGATGACGGC
>CATNDK010000391.1 GCA_950096585.1 Thalassococcus halodurans
CGAGACCGTCCATATCGGGTAGACCGAGATCGAGCAGGACCAGCTCGGGATGGAAGTTCGCGGCGACGCGGAGAGCTTCGGCACCGGTGGCTGCGGTGGCCACGTCGTACCCGCGGACGTTAACTTTTTCAACGTACCAGAGGCCCCCGGCAAGGATCGCATGAAAGTGCCCCCGTCTAACCCTTGGTCCAGCCCGCTTGGGGTGATGTCGATATACGAGATCATCCGCGCACGGTTTCTGCGCTCTGCCCGCGCTGTGGCGAATATCGATGTGCACGATCTAATTCCCCCCACAAAACCCACGGTATTCGATACGGCGGTTGACGCTGAAAACGGTCTGATCGAGCTCATCGGTCAACATTGCTACCCGTGGCGCGTACGCAACAACGACAGCGCGACTTTTGCGGACCATACCTGCGTTCAGTTCGACACGACATCGGGACGTCGACGTTGGTGCATCGCCCCAGCCAGTGCCCCGAAGGGCGCGATTTGGCGCCTCGTACGCGTGGGCAATGCGTCGCCCGACCTTGGACGCACCATACCCTTTTTCCGCTATATGGCGCTGCGCCATCCGACGACGTCCATATCAAAGATAGTTCCCAAAACGTCTTTGGTAGAGCATCCTCCGTTGTTAGAGCAATCGGTCAATCTTTGGGGCCATGACCCCGTGCGCATGCCCGAAGTTGAAATCGAAGACATTCCCAACAAGCGCGGGCGCTGTGCGATCGTGACGACGATGAAAAACGAAGGCCCCTTCATACTTGAGTGGATCGCGTACCACCGAGCTATCGGGTTTGATGATTTCATCGTCTATACCAATGATTGCACCGACGGAACCGACACGATGTTAGCCCTGCTTCAGGACAAAGGTATCGTCCAACACCGCGAGAACCCCTACCGCGAGATGAACCTAAAGCCACAGCACGCAGCGCTTCAGGCCGCGGAAGAGGAAGACATCATCAAGAACGCCAGCTGGGTCACCTGCATTGACGTGGATGAATTCGTGAACATCAAATGCGGCGACGGCACGCTTGATGCGCTTTTTGCCGAAATCAAAGACGCGAATATGATCGCGATGACCTGGCGCCTGTTTGGCAACAGCGATGTGCATCTATTCGACCCGACCCCTATCACCGCGCAATTCCAGCGTTGCGCACCGGAACATATCCGCAAGCCGCATCAGGCATGGGGCTTTAAGACGCTGTTCCGCAATATGGGTATCTTTAAGAAGCTCGGCGTGCATCGCCCTAAGGGGCTGAAATCGCAGCTTTGGAAAGAGATCAAATGGGTAAACGGGTCCGGCAAGCCTTTGCCACGCGACATGTACCGGAACGGCTGGCGATCAACCGCGGACACCTACGGATATGATCTGGTGCAGTTGAACCACTATGCTGTGCGCTCTGCTGAAAGCTTTCTTGTGAAACGGGATCGCGGGCGCGTGAACCACGTCGACCGTGACCAAGGTCTTGCCTACTGGTTCCGCATGAACAACAACGCCGAGACAGAGCAGTCTATCCAGTCACGTTTGCCACGCATGAAAGAAGTGCTCGCCCAGTTTATGGAAGATGCCGACATCGCCGCCGCGCACAACCATTCGGTCGCCTGCCACCGCCGCAAAATTACAGAGTTGAGAGCGACTGAGAACTATTCGAAATTCTACGCCGAATTGACCAGCCCGCGTGTGGAGAAGCTGTCAACGCTGCACGCGCATTTCGGTGCCAACGTCTTCTTGCAGGGCCCTGGCACCGTCCCGGACGAGGTCGTCGCCCGTGCGCAAGACGGCGACTGGGTTTTTACCGTCGAGCGGGAAGAAGAAACCCAACATTGACACAATGTCGGCCTAAACAAGTCGAACAAACCCGTATTCTCAGCATCAGAAACGTCGTCTCGAAACCGCAATGAACTGACAAAGCCCCTAAAACGATCAAGGTCTACTTTTCACGATGGCAAAATCTGACGAACAAAAGCAGGTCATGCGGGACCAGTGGCGCGACACGCTGGCCAATAATACGGAAGCCGGTGGCTTTTTCCAAGAAATCGGCAAGATGCATAAAGCCATCTATATTCCGGAAAAGGGGCCCTTGGGCAAAACGCTTGTCGTGGCTTTCGATAACCTTGATGATGTGCGCCAGGACCCAAACCGCATGCCATGGGCCATAGATTTCATCAATTCGCAAGGATGGTCATCGCTTGGGGTTATGGCGCATGGGCCGACCTGGTACCGCGATGAAGATGTGTTCGACTTCTTTGACAAGCTCAAGGCAGACAAGTTTTTTGATCGATTTGACCGCGTGGCGTTTTATGGCACGTCAATGGGTGGGTATGCAGCTTGCGCTTTCTCTGCTGCCTGCCCCGGTGCGACCGTGATTGCGATCAACCCGCAAGCAACCATGGATCGCGACCGGGCAGATTGGGATCACCGCTATAAAAGTTCTTGGCGCCACAACTACTATTCACGCTACGGGTATGCGCCCGATATGGTACAGGCCGCCGAAAAGGCTTGGATTTACTACGACGCACGGATGCCCCAAGATGCGATGCATGCCACGCTGTTTCAAAGCCCCAACATCATCCACATGCCCTGCCCGTTCATGGGTCACGGTATGCTGAACGTGTGGCGCGAGATGGGCGTTTTAAAACAGATTGTTTCGG
>CATNDK010000392.1 GCA_950096585.1 Thalassococcus halodurans
AGCTGCGTGCAGCGATTTTGCGATCTCGCCACCGATACCACCGGACGCACCAGTGATCAGGGCGCATTTTCCTGTCAGGTCGAACATAATTTTCTCCTTCCCTGCGCGTTCAGCGCGGATCTTAATTCTTTACGCCAAAGCTTCTGCAGCAGCGGTCACGTCGGCGGGCGTGCCCACGGCAAGGGTCGCGACCGAGCGGTCGATGCGCTTGATCATGCCGGACAATGCTTTGCCCGCTCCGATTTCCCATGCCTCTGTCACGCCTTGCGCCGCCATCCACTGCACCGATTCACGCCAGCGGACAGAGCCCGTGACTTGTTCGACCAACAGTTGACGAATGGTTTCAGGATCGTTCACCGCCTCGGCGCGAACGTTTGCAACAACAGGCACGGCAGGAGCGCTGATCGCAACCTCGGCCAGTGCCGATTTCATCACTTCGGCCGCAGGGGCCATCAAAGCCGAATGGAACGGTGCGGACACAGGCAGAAGCAACGCGCGCTTGGCGCCTTTTTCCTTCGCGATCTCGACCGCGCGTTCAACGGCGGCTTTGTCACCGGATACAACAACCTGTGCAGGATCGTTGTCATTCGCGGCCTGACAGACATCACCCTGCGCTGCGACATCAGCCACTTCGCGCACTGCGTCCAGATCAAGGCCCAGAATAGCGGCCATGGCACCTGTGCCGACGGGCGTTGCCTCTTGCATTGCTTTGCCGCGGGTCCGCAGCAGACGCGCGCAGTCAGACACAGTTAGTGCACCAGCAGCGGCCAGCGCCGAATATTCGCCCAACGAATGCCCTGCCACGAAGGATGCCGCCGAGATCGTTACGCCTTCGGCTTCCAGCGCGCGGAATGCTGCCAGAGAGGTCGCCATAAGCGCAGGCTGCGCGTTTGCCGTCAGAGTCAGTGTTTCGATGTCGCCGTCCCAGATCAGCGCGCTCAGCTTTTCGCCCAGAGCATCGTCGACTTCGTCAAAAACGGCCTTTGCCACCGGATATGCATCGGCCAGATCGCGGCCCATTCCTACAGTTTGCGCCCCTTGACCGGGAAAAACGAAAGCTCGGCTCATCGTGTCCTCTTCGAATTTGTTTTAACCCCAATATCGGCAGTGACCCCGAGGCGCAACGCTTTGCACAGATGCACAGGGGTTGTGTGGTTGAAACAATTCCTGTCCTTGATGCGTTGAACTATCTCAGGACTAACTGCAAAACCTGGCCCAAGGTCACTTTGCCCCTATGTTTAACGAGGAATCGCATGCCAGCCCAAAACACCGCACTTCAATACGGCGCTGTCGCACGTTTGTTTCACTGGCTGACAGCATTGGGAATTTTTTTCCTGATCGCGAGCGGATTGATTGCCGAGGAATGGCCGTATAGCACCGAATCCGAACTGGCGACCAAAGTGACGTTGTTCTCGACCCACAAAACAATCGGCGTGCTGATCTTCTTTATCGCCTTGGCCCGCATCCTTTGGGCCCTGACACAGCCGCGCCCTACCCCGTTGCATCCGGAACGCAAGCTTGAAACGCTTTTGGCAGAAACCGTGCACTGGTTGCTTTACGGATCGATCCTGTTGGTCCCCCTGTCCGGCTGGGTCTATCACGCAGCAACGTCGGGCTTTGCCCCGATTTGGTGGCCTTTCGGTCAATCGCTGCCGTTTGTGCCCAAATCCGAAAGCCTCGCGCATGTGGCCTCGACATTGCACGAAGTGCTGAACTGGGTTCTCTGGGCGTCTGTTGCGCTGCATGTGGCGGGCGCAATGAAGCACCAGGTTGTTGATAAGGACCCGACGCTGTCGCGCATGACCAAGGGTGTTCCTGCGGGCGCGACCGAAGCCCCTAAAACCAGCCACGCGTTCAGCGCCACGCTTGCGCTTGGCGTTTGGGCGGTGATGTTGTCGGCGGGCACAGCTATGGGCATGTTCGCAGAACGGGAACCCCGTCCGACAGATGCCGCAGAATTGGCAGAGGTCGATAGCCAATGGACGGTTCAGGACGGCACACTGGCCATCACCATCCAGCAGATGGGCAGCGCGGTTGAGGGTACGCTGGCGCACACCTGCACCGTTACGGGGCAAATCAAGATCGATTCCGACTCGGTTACCATTCAAGGTCTCAGGTTTGTTTGTCCTCTAGAGAAAGCAATCGTCTTCACGTCGGGCTCGAACAACACGAGCGTGCGGTTAATCGATTGCACGTTCGAGTCAACGCACACCTACGCCGACGCCAAATTTTTTTACGGGCAGCACAGCGCAGGGGGGACTCAGCTCATTAGCGGCTGCCGCATCAAAGACTTTGGGTCGTGGTACTTGGGGGATGCGACCACGACAAGCGCGGACGCGACGGTTAAGTTGGATTCGTTTACGCTGACAAAATGCAAGATCGAGAACTGCGCCGGATCGTTCGCTGTGCGCGGTAAGCAGAGCGGCGACCCCAACGGGACAGTCTCGTTCACCGACAACCTCATCGAGCACGGCGCGGGCGGCATTCACGCTTCCTTCTGGGATGTGTTTGAAGCGTCCGGTGGACTCACAAAGGTAATCGTAACCGGGAACGAATGCAAGACCATGGTCGAAGCTGCGCTTCGAGGGTTCTTACAGGCCTGGTCGCGAAACCCGATCCCCTGGACGTTGCGGTTCCGCA
>CATNDK010000393.1 GCA_950096585.1 Thalassococcus halodurans
TTCCTCAAGCGTCTTGTAGAACTTGATCGAATAGTCGTGGATGTGGGTCGTCGCATAGGACATGTTGAAATAGGGCAAAAGGCCCGCAGCATGCCACGTCGAGCCTGACGTCAGCTCGTCGCGTTCCAGCAACATTACATCAGACCAGCCCGCTCGGGCCAAATGATATGCGATGGACGTGCCGACCGCACCGCCCCCGACAACAAGCGCTTTGACGTTGGTTTTCATACCCGAACTCCTACTATGTTGCGGAAACCTTATCGTGGCCGCCCAAGCCAAAGTCGCGTTCCCACGACAGAACACAAAGAAAATGCGACATGAGGCGAAAAACGACACCGTCAGGACCCGTTGGTGCCGCTCAGATTCGTTCAGGCATGCCAACAGCAAGGGCATGGGCGACCTGTTTTGCCCAATTGCGGCAGATTCACGCTGATCGGCCTGTCTTCGGGCCTTTTATCGGCGCAGCGGCATCCCTATAAGAACCAAAACCCGCATCGGCAGAGTCGCGGGTCACTGGCCTTTTGGGGATACGGGATTACGATGTTTGGACTGGAAAAACTTCTGGGTGCCTTTGCGGCAGACATGGCCATCGACTTGGGAACCGCGAACACGCTGGTTTATGTCAAAGGCCGCGGTGTTATCCTGTCTGAACCGTCCGTTGTCGCCTATCACGTCAAGGACGGGGTCAAAAAGGTTCTGGCCGTTGGTGAAGACGCCAAACTGATGCTGGGCCGGACACCCGGATCAATCGAAGCGATTCGCCCTATGCGCGAAGGCGTGATTGCCGACTTCGACGTTGCGGAAGAGATGATCAAACACTTCATCCGCAAGGTTCATAAGCGTTCGACATTCTCCAAGCCCAAGATCATCGTCTGCGTGCCCCACGGTGCAACTCCGGTTGAAAAGCGTGCGATCCGCCAGTCGGTTCTGTCCGCTGGCGCGCGCAAGGCCGGTCTGATTGCCGAACCGATTGCTGCCGCGATTGGTGCGGGCATGCCGATCACCGACCCGACGGGCAACATGGTCGTCGACATCGGCGGCGGTACAACCGAGGTTGCGGTTCTGTCGCTGGGCGACATCGTTTACGCCCGTTCTGTCCGCGTCGGTGGTGACCGCATGGACGAGGCGATCATTTCCTACCTGCGTCGCCAGCAGAACCTGTTGGTTGGTGAATCCACCGCAGAACGCATCAAGACATCGATCGGCACCGCGCGTATGCCCGACGATGGCCGTGGCTCGTCCATGCAAATCCGTGGTCGCGACCTGCTGAACGGTGTTCCGAAAGAAACCGAGATTTCGCAGGCCCAAGTGGCCGAGGCGCTGTCCGAACCGGTTCAGGCCATTTGCGAAGCGGTCATGACCGCGCTGGAAGCAACCCCGCCGGATCTGGCGGCAGATATCGTTGACCGTGGCGTTATGTTGACAGGTGGCGGTGCGCTGCTGGGCGATCTGGATCTTGCCCTGCGCGAACAAACCGGTCTGGCGGTGTCCATCGCGGACGAAAGCCTGAACTGTGTGGCCTTGGGCACCGGCAAAGCGCTGGAATACGAAAAACAACTGCGCCACGCGATCGATTACGACAGCTAACGCGGCAACCATCAAAGGGGCGCTGTATTGGCTAGGGACCGCAATTCAGAAGATTACACAGGACCGCTCAAGCGGCTTTTGCTGGCGCTGTTCGTCCTGTTTCTGATCGCGCTGTTTCTGTTCTGGCGCATCGATTCCCCGCGCGTGGAACGGTTCCGCGCGCAGATTGTCGACGCGGTCGTACCCAACATGGATTGGGCCATGGCGCCCGTCACGGCAGTGGTGAAAATCGCCCGTGATTTCCGCAGCTACCAGCAGATTTACGATCAAAATCAGGAACTTCGCCGCGAACTGCGCCAGATGACAGCGTGGAAAGAGGCCGCAGTCCAACTGGAACAGGAAAACGCCCGCCTGCGCGATCTGAACAACGTGCGGCTTGATCCGCGACTGACCTATATCACCGGCGTCGTGATTGCGGACTCCGGTTCGCCGTTCCGTCAGAGCGTGCTGATCAACGTCGGCTCCCGCGACGGCATCGTGGATGGTTGGGCAGCGATGGACGGCATTGGCCTTGTCGGGCGCATCTCGGGTGTGGGCGCGAACACAAGCCGCGTGATCCTTTTGACCGATGCGACCAGCCGCATCCCTGCGATCATCCAGCCCTCGGGCCAGCGGGCCATCGTGACCGGCGACAACAGCTCGGCCCCACCCATCGACTTTCTGGAAAACCCCGATCTGGTGCGCCCCGGCGACCGTATCGTGACATCCGGCGATGGCGAGGTCTTTCCGCCAGGTCTGCTGATCGGCCAGGTCGCAAAGGACCCCGGCGGTCGTCTGCGCGCACGTCTTGCGGCAGACTATGAACGGCTGGAATTCCTACGAATCCTGCGGGACCATGGCGCGCGGCGCGTGCGTGGCCCGCGGCGGCGGCCGTAATTTTAAAATAGCAGATCCGCTATTTTTAAAATAACGGATCCGCTATTTAAAATAGCGGATTCCGCTATCTTAATTTTCGCGCAAATTTAAATAACATTTTTCTCATTTTAAATAACGTTTTTCTTATTTTAAATAACGTTTTCTTATTTTAAATA
>CATNDK010000394.1 GCA_950096585.1 Thalassococcus halodurans
TTACCTCAAGGATGGCACGGCCCAGATGGACGGGCGCGTCCGGTCGATCATCCAGCCCAGTTCGAACACCGAAGAGGGCGAAAGCCAGTAATGACGGCACCCAAGCTGACAGTCACCAAAGGCCAAGGTGGATTGGTCATTTCGCACTTGCGCAAAAGCTATCGCAAGCGCGTGGTGATCCGTGATGTCAGCATGGAAGTGCAGCCGGGCGAGGTTGTGGCGTTGCTTGGCCCTAACGGCTCCGGTAAAACGACCAGCTTTTATGCCATTGCAGGTCTGGTGAATCCCGAAGGCGGTCAGGTCACCATTGACGGTAAAGATGTCACCTTCCTGCCCATGTATCGCCGTGCGCGTCTTGGGATCGGCTATCTGCCGCAGGAAATGTCGATCTTCCGTGGCCTGACGGTCGAAGCGAACATCGCTGCCATTCTGGACATCTCGCAGAAAGATGCGCGCAAGCGTCGAGAACGTCTGGAAGAACTGTTAAGCGAATTTTCCATCGAACACCTGCGCCGCGCGCCCGCGCTTGCGCTGTCGGGTGGTGAGCGGCGCCGCGTGGAAATCGCGCGCTGTCTGGCGGCCGATCCCAAGTATCTGCTGCTGGACGAACCTTTTGCCGGTGTCGACCCGATTTCGGTCGGGGATATCCGCCATCTGGTGTCGGATCTGAAAAACCGTGGCATCGGTGTTCTGATCACCGACCACAACGTGCGCGAAACGCTGGAACTGGTCGATCGCGCCTACATTCTGCACGACGGCAAGGTTCTGATGTCCGGCACGCCGGACGAAGTCGTTCAGAACGAAAACGTGCGCCGTGTGTATCTGGGTGACAGCTTCCGTTTCGGCTGATTTGCCCGTTTCCGCGAGCATTAGATAGTTTTCTATAGGATTCGATTGACAGTCGGGCGCGGCATGCTTTCATATTAAGTATGGCGATGCACGATCCAGGTTGGAAATCGGCTCCCCCTTGTTCAAGGGGCCAAGTCGATCAACCAAAATCCGCCCGCCCTTACCACCTCTGCCTGGCGTAAAAAACCGGACCGGTTTGGTCCGTCCTGTTCGCCTGTGCAGACATAATAAGAAGGACACTTCCATGCGCTATCAGATTACGGGAAAGCAGATCGATGTTGGCGAAGCTCTTCAGACGCACGTCAAAACCGAACTGGGCTCTGTCATCGAAAAGTACGCTGGCCGTCCCACTGACGGAACCGTCATTTTTTCAAAAAGCGGGCATGAGTACGTCTGCGAAACCACTGTTCACCTGTCCACCGGCCTGACCTGTACAGCCAAGGCACATGAGAATGAAATTTATGCTGCATTCGAGGCATGTGTTGAGAAAATGGACAAACAACTGCGCCGCTATAAGCGCAGATTGAAAGATCATCATAAGGAACGGACGACTCCGGTTGAACTTTTCGGAGCCTCCTCGTATATCCTCGCCGGAACGACAGAGGCTGATGAGGCCGTTGAACCGGATACGCTTCAACCGATCATCGTGGCTGAAATGGAAACCAAGATCCCTTCCCTGTCTGTAGGTGAAGCGGTCATGCAAATGGAGCTTGCCGGCGCGCCGGTACTTGTCTTCCGGAATGAAAAGAAAGACGGCGTGAACGTGGTCTATCGCCGTGAAGACGGGAACATCGGTTGGATTGACCCATAAGTCACGCCATGAACTGGCCGGCCTGATCGGATAAGCAAGAGCAATCTGCAAATGAATTTCATGGATCTTTTAACGCCTGACGCTGTCAAAATCGTCGGTGCGGTATCAAGTAAGAAACGGCTGATGCATGACATCGCCGATCTTGCGGCCTCGGCCTATGGGTTTAACGCTTCGATGACAGTCGAGGCGTTGATGGAACGCGAAAGCCTTGGCCCCACTGGTGTGGGCCACGGCGTCGCACTGCCGCACGCGCGGGTTCCGGACCTGGACGAGGTCAAAGGCCTGTTCATTCTGCTGGAAAAGCCCATCGACTTTGAGGCGGTAGACCGCCAACCGGTCGATCTGGTCTTTGCTCTGTTCGCGCCCGAAGATGCGGGTGTTGAACACCTGAAGGCCTTGGCGCTTGTGTCGCGCACGCTGCGGGATGCGAACTTCTGCACCAAGCTGCGGTCAAATCCGGATGCGAACAAATTGTTCACCATCCTGACCGAAGCGCAGTCGGTTCAAGCGGCTTAAGCTGACCTGAAACATCAAAAGGCCCCGTCGGATTCCGGCGGGGTTTTTCTTTTGTCAAAAGTGGCGGTTATTCCGACCAGTCCTGATAGCCGAACATCGTGTAATCGCGCCCGTAGGCGTCGCGGCACAGATGTTCCATCGTGTCGTCATAGATGTCGGACAGAGTGAAAGGCACGTCTTTCGCGGCGGGCACCGGATCAACGGGCGCGTCGTTGCCAGCCTGCATTGCCAAGGCGGGCAGATAGGTTTCCATCTCGTGTTCGCGAACGATCAGATCCGGCAGGGCAAATTCACCCATATTTGTCAGCGTCAGGCTTTGCGTGGCCCAATGCCCATCGGTACGGATGCTGGTCTGGCCGGACAGGTTGGCTTTGATGAACCGCAAGAAGCCGTGGAATGCCTTACGGTGATCTTCGGCCCCATAGGTTTCGGG
>CATNDK010000395.1 GCA_950096585.1 Thalassococcus halodurans
CTGAGCCGCAACGCCCTCGACGAGGCCGAGATCGAGGAACCGGAAGCTGAGGCCGAGCCCGTGGCCGAAGACCTGGGCGACGAGGCCGAGGACGAGGCACCGGAGGCTGAGGCCGAGCCCGTCGCCGAAGACTTGGGCGACGAAACCGAGGACGAGGCGCCGCGCGACCCCGCGCGGCTGATCCTTCTGGACCCTGAACTGATCGCCTGGATGCACCGCACCCGCCCCGGCCTGTTCCGCGCCGACATGCACAAGGGCACCTGGCGCAAGATCGGGATCTACACCGGCGGCGCGGTGGCGGCAGCCGGGCTGATGCTGTTCGTGATCCTGCCCGCGATGGCCAACACTCTGGCCCGGATCATCCCCGTCGAACGCGAGATCGCCTTTGGCAAGGTCGTGGTCCGCCAGATGGAACGCGTGCTGGGCAGCGGCAGCGGTTCGCTGCGCTGCACCGATCCGGCGGGGGTCGCCGCGTTGGACAAGATGGTGACGCGCCTGACCCGGAACCGCGAGATGCAATACCAGATCAGCAGCCAGGTCTTTGACCACGGCATGGTCAACGCCTTTGCCGCCCCCGGTGGACAGGTTGTCGTCCTGCGCGGGCTGCTGGAGGCGGCAGAAAGCCCCGAGGAGGTCGCCGGGGTTCTGGCGCACGAGATTGGCCACGTCGAATCGCGCGATGCGACGCGCAATGCGCTTCGGTCCTCTGGGTCGGCCGGTTTGCTGACCATGCTGATTGGGGATTTCACCGGCGGCGCGGTTATGGCGATTCTTGGGGAACAGCTTTTGTCGGCGTCCTACACGCGCGAAGCAGAGGGTCTGGCGGATGAATTCGCGCTTGAAATGCTGCAAAACGCCAATGTGTCCGCCGAAGGGATGGCGCGTTTCTTCGAGCTTTTAGACGAAACTTACGGCGAATCCGTGCTGCCTGCGTATCTGTCGACGCACCCCGTCACGCTTGAAAGGGCGCAACTCGCACGGGACTTTGCCGAAACACAAAGCGCCACAAGTCCGGTCATCTCTGATTCCCAGTGGCAATCGCTTAAGCAAATCTGCGAATGAGCCAACTTGCGACCAAAGGCCCCGTTTTCTTGGGCCAAAAAACACTTATGCCGAAACGTCATAATCAGAAAACGCGACGTCGAATGCACCCGATGTGACGTTTTTTCCCTGTTTCAGTCACCGCTGAACGGTTATTCACGCCGTGGGAGAAAAGTTTTACCCGCGCATGGCCTCGGCCACGCGCCTGTACAAGGAGAGAAACGCATATGAAGGTACTCGTGCCTGTCAAGCGCGTGATCGACTACAACGTGAAAGTTCGTGTGAAAGCGGACGGAACCGGTGTCGATCTGGCTAACGTCAAAATGTCGATGAACCCCTTCGACGAAATCGCTGTAGAAGAAGCGATCCGTCTGAAAGAAGCGGGCAAAGCAGAAGAAGTCATCGCGGTATCCATCGGCGTCAAGCAGGCGCAGGAGACACTGCGGACCGCTCTGGCGATGGGCGCGGATCGCGCGATCCTCGTTGTTGCGGCGGATGACGTCCACACAGACATCGAACCGCTGGCGGTTGCCAAGATCCTTGCCAAGGTTGCCGAAGAAGAAGGCGCCGGTCTGGTTGTTTGCGGCAAGCAGGCGATCGACAACGACCTGAACGCGACAGGCCAGATGATGGCTGCGCTTCTGGGTTGGGCACAGGCGACAAACGCCAACACGCTGGACGTCGACGGCGACAACGCTGTTGTAGCCCGCGAAGTGGACGGCGGTCTGCAGACCATCAAGGTCAAGCTGCCTGCAATCGTCACAACCGACCTGCGTCTGAACGAGCCGCGCTATGCGTCTCTGCCGAACATCATGAAGGCCAAGAAAAAGCCTCTGGATGAGAAAACACCGGCAGATTACGGCGTCGACGCATCCCCGCGTCTGGAAGTTGTCAAAACATCCGAGCCGGGTTCGCGCGAAGCGGGTGAAATGGTTGGCTCGGTTGACGAGCTGGTGGCGAAACTCAAAGAGAAGGGTGTTGTCTAATGGCTGTTCTTCTGCTTGCTGAAATCAACGACGGCGCACTGGCGATGGACGCCACAGCCAAGGCTGTGACTGCGGCCAAGGCACTGGGCGACGTGACTGTTCTGGCGGTTGGCGCAACGGCGAAAGCCGCAGCTGACGAAGCCGCGACAATCGACGGCGTGGCCAAAGTTCTGGTCGCCGAAGACGCGATCTACGGCCACCGTCTGGCGGAACCCGTCTCGGCTCTGATCGTTTCGCTGGCTGGCGGTTATTCGCACATCGTGGCCCCTGCCACGACGGACGCGAAAAACATCCTGCCCCGCGTTGCGGCGCTGCTGGACGTGATGGTTCTGACAGACGTCACAGGCGTTGTAGATGCCGACACGTTCGAACGCCCGATCTATGCGGGTAACGCGATCCAGACCGTCAAATCCTCGGATGCGACAAAGGTCATCACCTTCCGTACATCGACATTCGATCTGGCGGGCACAGGCGGTTCTGCGTCGGTTGAGGCGGTTTCCGCTGCTGACAACCCCGCCCTGTCCGAGTGGGTCGAAGACAAAGTCGCCGAAAGCGATCGTCCGGAACTGACATCGGCTGGC
>CATNDK010000396.1 GCA_950096585.1 Thalassococcus halodurans
CGAGTTGATTGAACGTGGTTCGATCTTCCAGTCGTCATCCGACAGTGAATGCATCATCCACCTGATGGCCCGTTCGCTTCAGCGCAACATCCCAAGCCGGATGGAAGACGCACTGCGCCGTGTCGAAGGCGCGTTCTCGGTCATCGCCATGACCCGCACCAAGCTGATCGGTGTCCGTGACCCGCTGGGCGTGCGCCCGCTGGTTCTGGGTAAAATCGGTGACGGCTATGCGCTGGCATCGGAAACCTGCGCGCTGGACATCATCGGCGCGACGTTTGTGCGTGAAATCGAACCCGGCGAGATGGTTGTCATCACAGCGGAAAAAGGCGTGGAAAGCAGCCACCCCTTCCGCCCACAGCCGTCCAAGTTCTGCATCTTTGAACACGTCTACTTCTCACGCCCTGACTCGATCATCGGCGGACGTTCGGTCTATGAGACACGCCGCCAGATTGGCGTGGAGCTGGCGCGCGAAGCACCGGTCGAGGCCGATCTGGTCTGCCCCGTCCCTGACAGCGGTACGCCCGCGGCCATCGGTTTCGCGCATGAAAGCGGCATTCCCTATGGCATGGGCATTGTCCGAAACCAGTACATGGGCCGGACCTTCATCGAGCCCACCGAACAGATCCGTAACATGGGTGTACGTCTTAAGCTGAACGTCAACCGTGCCCTGATCGAAGGCAAGCGTGTGATCCTTGTGGACGACTCGGTTGTGCGCGGCACCACCAGCCGCAAAATCAAGGAAATGATCCTTGATGCCGGCGCGGCCGAGGTCCACTTCCGCATCGCGTCGCCGCCCACAGCATGGCCGTGCTTCTACGGTGTGGACACGCCCCAGCGTGAAAAGCTGCTGGCCGCGACCATGTCCGAAGACGAAATGCGCGACCACCTTCAGGTGGACAGCCTGCGCTTTATCTCGCTCGATGGCCTGTATCGTGCGGTTGGTGAGGCCGAAGGTCGTAACGCCAAATGCCCGCAGTATTGCGACGCCTGTTTCTCGGGCGAATATCCTGTCACTCCGGCGGATATGATCGAAAAGGGCTTTAAAATGAAAACAGCCGCCGAATAAGGCGGCTGACCGGCCCACAGCGGGTTAAGCCAAGTCAGGACACCCTATTATGAACCTTCTTGATCTGGACGCCCGCTGGAAACGTTTCAACGACGAAAGCCGGACCTGCCCGTGCTGTGACCGCCAGTTCAATGGTGTGTTCGACATCGGCTTTGACCATCCCGACCCGTGGCCACACGCCAGTCTGCGTGATGCAGGCACGGAAGAAGTGGTTGTCGGCGATGACAAGCTGGGCACCGACCTGTGCCGTCACGGCGAATACCGTTACATCCGTTGTGTTCTACCGCTGCCAATCCGCGGATCGGACGAGGTGTTTAACTTCGGTGTTTGGGGCAGCGTGCATCCCGACAGTTTCTATGCCTATATCGATTACGCAACGGGCGAAAACGACGGGTTCGAGGGCTCCTTTGCATGGTTGATGAACACCCTGCCCGGTTTTGAAGACGAAGACACCGTTCCCTGCAACCTAATCCCCGGTGAAGACGGGATGCGTCCCAGCCTGTTCGCACAGGAAGGTGCACTGGCAGAGGCGCAGAAGAACGGCATTTCGTTTGATGACCTGTTGGATATCTACGCAGCATCCGGCAACGATATCCGCCCGCATCTCAGCGCCGACTAACGCCCGATTGTTACAATAATTCACGACGCGCGCCCTGCTGCTCACATCGCCGCCAGCCCCCTTTCATCACAAACCAATCACAGTCACCTTCTTCGTAATTCACTGAAGGAGATGACCATGACCACCCTGACCCGCCGCGCGTCGCTTGGCTTGATGTTGGCCACACCTGCCCTGATCCTTGCCGCCCGCCCCGCTTTTGCCCGCGAACCCGACATCTACCAAGAAGGTGGTATCGCCATCGACGGATCAGACGCTGTGGCGTACTTCGACGGCAACGGTCCTGTAGCAGGAAACCCCGCACACCAAATCAACTGGAACAGTGCCATCTGGCAGTTTGCCAGCGCGACCAACGCCGACACCTTCCAAGCAGACCCAACCGCCTACGCCCCCCAATTCGGCGGCTATTGCGCCTATGCTGCCTCACTAGGATACCTTGCGCCAACCATGCCCGAAGCATGGACACTGTACGACGGTAAGCTCTATCTGAACGCCAATCTTCGCGCCCGCGAACTCTGGCTTCAGGACGTTCCCGGCAACATTGCCAAGGGCGAAGCGAACTGGCCCGGAATTCTGGGCTAATCCGCGCACGACACAGGACCATACTTGACCTTTCAGCGCGCAAGCGGCACATGCAGCGCATGACACAGATTGCGCTTATCACCGGCGCGTCCCGTGGCCTTGGCTTTGCCCTGGCCGAGGCGCTTGCCCCTGAATACCACATCGTCGCCGTCGGCCGGACCGTTGGCGGACTGGAAGATCTGGATGACGTCCAACGGGTGTTCTCCAACTTCGATCTACCGGAGGAGGACCTAGAGAGGCTGATCGCCTGAACTGCCCCGCCCTCTCCTCCCCAACATTTTATTCCTGCGTCGCATGACCTCACCACCTCGGATGGG
>CATNDK010000397.1 GCA_950096585.1 Thalassococcus halodurans
CGTTGTGGCGACCGCCATCGGAAAAGCTGTCAGGTGTAACGTTCACGATGCCCATGATCGACGGCACGTCCATGGAAACGCCAGCAACGGGTGGGCGGGGGGCTGTCAGGCGATGCAAAACATCAGCAGGAACGTCCTTCGCTTTGACAATGGCGCGATCGCCATCACGTGAAAGCCGTTCAGCACGATCAAACCAAAGGTAGTCACTGCCCGCGACAGGGGCTGCTTCTGCCGGTCTGGCAGGGTCGTGTGAAACGATGGGACGATAGTAGACTGTCATGGCCTGTGATTGCGCCATGACGGCCATTTACGCAAGACTTCAGATAACGCTATTGCCCAATGCGACATGTCTGAGCGGCACTGAAGCCTGTTCTGGCGGTGTTTCGCCGATCACGACCAGTTCGACCGCTGTCATTTCACCGGCGAACCAAGCCGCCAGCGCGACCGAGTCACGTGGCTGCGATTGTGGGCCTTGCGTGGCATCCAGCACAATCTTTGACGGCGCCCAGACGCAAATCTGGCCGTTCTTCATTGCCCAATCCAGTTCGGTCCGTGTTGCCACCACTTTGCAGCGGTCATCCCGCGCGGCCAGAACCCAACCGTTTTGTTCAATCGCCAAAAGGTCGATCCGACGTTGAACCATTTTGTGCGGAGATTGCGGGCGGGGGGCCGGAATATCCGGCGCGCCCACGCAGAAAATCAACGGGGCCTTGCGGGATTGCAATTCGTCCAGCCAACCTGTCAGGCGCGGGTCTGCAATCGCTTCGTTGCTCAGGTAGACGACACGCGGGTGAGGGCGTTCTTGCGCGACTTCACCAAGGCGATCGCCCAATTCCTTGCGCGAACGCACGATTTCGACGCCCAAAGCCCCCGGACCGCGATCCAGCTTTTCGATGCGCACAAAAACGCGCAGCGCTTGCGGCTCCAGAAGGATGCGTTCGGCAACACGCTCGGCCAGCGTTTCCAGCAGGTTCAGACGTTCGGCGGCCAGTTCAGTGGCGATGGCCTCGGTCACGCGGTCATAAGACAGAATGCGATCCACATCGTCATCCAGCGGGCCGGTAAAGGGCGTCACTTCAACCACAACATTGAAACAGATGCGCTGTGTCGTGCCGCGTTCCGCCTGAAAGGCACCGATTTCAACCTCGACGATGTGATCGCGCAGGGAAATGCGGTCGCGCGGGTCATCGCCAGAGGTGGCAATGGCGCGTTCCGAGGGGTGCGAAAAGGCAAGACGGATTTCAGACGCCATGGTTTTTCCCGATCCGGTAATTGTCAGGGCCCCTGAATAACAAGAGCCCTGCGCTCATAGCCATAGCAACAGCGCCGTTTGGCAGCAAAAAGCGACCTATGTCTTAGTTTTGCGAAACGCGTACCGGCTGGCGGTAGAAGACATGCACGCCAATCTTTGCTGTCTTGGGGAAAACACGCGCCCAGCGGGGGCTGACGGCAGTTGTGTGGTAGTGCGTTGCCCCATCGGTCAGGTTGCGCGGCGCACCGGACAGCATCAGCTTCGCGACCTTGCCAACTCGACGATAGGCGGCAGGTTCGGAAATGGTTTCCGGAATGCCGTCGCATGTGAAGGTGAACTGGCAGGCGTATTTGCGGCCGGTGCCTTGGTGGATCACGCCACAAACCGAGTCAGGATAGCGCGAACTGTCGACACGGTTCATGATAACTTCGGCCACGGCGGACTGGCCTTTAACAGTTTCGCCGCGTGCTTCGAAATACAGCGCCTCGGCCAGACACTGCCATTCCTTACCGCCCGACGCGGCAGGTTGCGACGACAGCCAATCTGCATCGTATTTGATCGAAGTGCTTGCGATGGCGGGGGCCTTGACCATACGGTTGAGATGATCTTCGGCTGCGGAATTCAGGTTGCGTTGCTCTTGACGCATCAGTTCGCCCAGCTTTGAGGCGTTCAGTTCAGCGTGCAGGGGCGTCGCGGTTAACAGGGCCAAAGCGATACATGTAAGTGTGCGCTTCATGTTGCTTTCCTCGTACAATCACATCAAACGCCCTTCTGGGCATCCGCGCCGTTTAGAGAAAAAAGCGCTCGGCGTCCACCTACCCGAAAACACAGGTTTGTAATCCCAGAACTCGGCGGCCAGTTTTAGCCTACATATATGGGCTGAACCGCCTAACTGGTCGCTATCTTGAGGCGAATGGCCTCTTGGGCTGCGGCTAAACGTGCCACCGGTACCCGGAAGGGGGAACAGCTGACATAGTTGAATCCAAGGCCCCGACAGAAGGCAATTGATTCGGGGTTGCCACCATGTTCGCCGCAAATCGACATCACCACATCGGGATTTGCCGCGCGGGCGCGTTCAAAGCCCACTGTCAGCAATTCGCCCACGCCGTCCACATCCAGAATATGGAACGGGTCCTCTTTGTAGACGGACTGGTTGACATAGGCCGACATAAAACGTCCTGCATCGTCGCGCGACAGGCCGTATGTCATCTGAGTCAGGTCGTTGGTGCCGAAGCTTAAGAAATCGACGCTGTTGGCGATCTTGTCAGCCATCAGGCAGGCGCGTGGTGTTTCGACCATCACGCCCAAGCGATAATCAAAGTCGCGACC
>CATNDK010000398.1 GCA_950096585.1 Thalassococcus halodurans
AGCCGTTCGCCCGCTTGGGTCAGGCTGATCTGGCTGCGACCACGATTGAACAAGGTCGCGTCAAGCTCGGTTTCCAACTGCTTGATCTGGCGGCTTAGTGGCGGCTGCGCCATATCCAGACGTTCGGCGGCGCGCCCAAAGTGCAATTCTTCTGCGACGGCGATGAAATAGGTCAACTGTTTAAAGTTCACGGCGCGCTTCCTTTTGCCTTTATGGATAGGCTAAAGCCGAAAACGTGAACAGACCCCCAAAGGACTGGGGGTCTGCGACATAACGGGACACGTGCCTTATTCGGCGGCCATGGCCTGCGGCGTCAGAACGAAGTCGAACTCGAGATGCACGTCTGTGCCATGTTCTTCTTTCGCAGGTTTGAACTTGCCGATCAGGCTGTCTTTCACCGCAAACACGCTGTCATCTTCCAGCCATTCGCTGTCCGCATCGTAGATCTGGCTGATCAGCGGGCGGTAGCCATCCTTCGAGATGATAAAGTGCATGTGGCCCGGACGGTTGGGGTGGTGACCCATGTAGCGCAATAGTTCGCCCGCTGTTTCGTCCTCGGGGATCGGGTAGGGCACGGGGCGCACGGCGACAAAGGCGTAGTGTCCGTTTTCATCGGTTTCGAAGCGACCGCGCAGGTTATATTCTGGCTGATCGGGGTCGAGGTTTTCGTAGATGCCATTCGGTGCATCTTCCCACACATCCAGCGTCACACCGGAAATGCCGTTGCCATCCTTGTCGCGGATGTAGCCTTCGTAATAGGCGGTTTCTTCGTTGTCGAAGTGCTTGAGGATTGTGGACGCACCCTTGGGCAGGACAGGCGGGTTTTCACGATAAAACGGGCCAAGAACCGTGGACTCGCTCGCGTCGCCTTCGACGGGGTTGGTCATCATGTCGACCAGCGTTTCAACACCCAGAATGTCGGCGAGCAGGATGAATTCCTGACGGCTTTCGTTACACAGTTTGCCAGCGCGCTCGAGGTAGAAGCATGCGTCAAGAAATTCGCTGTGCTGCAGTTTCACGTCTTTGACAAAGCTGTGCAGGTGTTTGATCAGCGATGTCATGATCTGGCGCTGACGATCCGAAATTTCGCCGTGTTCCCCAAGGCTTGCGGTAACTACGTCGGTAATATTCTCTTCTGTAACGATGCCCATCTGTTTGGTCTCCTCCTGACAGCACGGGTAGATTGTCGGGCGCTCCTCGGGCCCGTTGACCACAGACTTGTTAGAAATCGCGCCTCATCCCAATACCTTTTCTGGTATTGGTTGATACCGATCAGGCATCTGGTGTGCTGGTGGGGGCCATCGTAGGAGTTGGCTGGCAGGGGTATGGGCTCATACCCGCTGTGGCATAGAGTTCGGCGCAGGCCTGTGGCACCCGATGGGCCTGCCGACCTAAGGGGGACAGCAAGGTGATCGACATCTTCACGCATATCCAGAAAACACTAGATCAAACACCGCACCTGTTGCGGTTGGGGGGGTTGTTCTCGGAAACCGTTCTGATCGAAGTGGACGGAGAGGAATTCTATCTGACCTTCGAAAAGGGCCACCTTGTTGCCGTTGTCGAAGGCCCGAGCCGGAAAACACCGTGGAGCTTTGCTTTGCGCGTTGATCGCGATGCTTTGGACAAGTTCTGGCAACCACTGCCCGAACCGGGCTTTCACGACATCTTCGGCTTTGTGAAGATCGGTCGGGGTCGTGTGGATGGCGATATCCTGAAGCTGGTCAAGAACCTGCGGTTTTTCAAAGAAGTCATGGCGCTGCCGCGCGGAATGAAAGGGGCCTGAGGATGACAATCGAAGCAATCACAGGCCGCTATTTGACCGTTCAAATCGCCGGTGCACCACGCCGGATCTATTTCGAAGAAGCGGGCCAAGGTCGCCCCGTGATCTGTCTGCACACCGCAGGCGCGGACACGCGCCAATGGCGGCATCTGATGAATGATACCGAGATCACATCGTCAAACCGGCTGATCGCGTTTGATATGCCGTGGCACGGCAAATCCCTGCCGCCCGAAGGTTTTGAGACCGAAGAATACCTGCTGACGACCGAAGCCTATATCGAAACGGTTCTGGCCGTGATCGACGGGCTGGGATTGGATAAACCCGTACTGGCGGGCTGTTCCATGGGCGGGCGCATTGCGTTGCAGCTGGCCGCGCTTCACCCTGACAAGTTCAGCGGATTTATCGCAATCGAGGCGTCCGATTTCCAACCAGCTTGGTACGATATCGATTGGTTCCATCGCCCCGATGCGCATGGCGGTGAAATGGGGGCGGCGCTGGTGTCGGCCAATATCTCGCCCTATGCGCCGAATGCGGAACGTTGGAATACGCTTTGGATGTTCATGCAAAGCGGGCCGGGTGTGTTCCGCGGGGATCTGAGCTTTTACACCAAGGATGACAGCCTGATCCCGCGCTTACCGACAATCGACACAAGCAATACGCCCGTGCACATCATTGTGGGGGCCTATGATCTGACCTGCACGCCCGAAGACGCGAAACGCACAGCAGACGCCATTCCGGGCGCGACGCTGGCTGTGATGGATGAGTTGGGCCACTTCCCGATGAGCGAACATCCG
>CATNDK010000399.1 GCA_950096585.1 Thalassococcus halodurans
CGGCGCCAAAGACGCATCGGACAATGTCCCACGCCCGCCACTGGCAATCGTACCCTGAAGGCGGATCACCGAGACAACCGGTTTGGATTTGAGGAATGGCAGCTTTGATCTCATGTCATTGGACTTAGATTGCCCACCTTCAACAAACAAGGGGACGGCCCGATGGAACGCAGGGGAATTTTGCAGTGACGCAAACATGCACAACAAAAAAGCCCCGCCAAAGTGACGGGGCTTTCATAATTACAGTAGGCGAAGGACCTATCAGTCTTTTTTGCGGCCTTTGATCGGTGCCCAGATCTTCTTGTTCACCAGGTACAGCAGAACCGACAGAACCGTCAGGAACAGCACGCCAACAAAGCCGGCCTGCTTGCGGGCCATCATCTTGGGTTCCGCTGTCCACATCAGGAACGCAGCAACGTCTTGAGCTTCCTGCTCGATTGTCGCTTCAACTTCTTCGTTCGCGTACTCAACGTCGTCACCGTAAAGCGGCGGTGCCATCGAAATCCAGCCGCCCGGGAAGGCAGTGTTTTCGTACAGGGTCACACCGGCTTCGACTTTGTCTTCACCTGTGTAGCCTGTCAGCAGCGACGCGATGTACTCGGGGCCGCCCATGCCTTTGAACAGCTGGTTCAGACCAGAGCCATAAGGACCGTGGAAGCCCGCGCGTGCCTTTGCCATCAGGGACAGGTCAGGCGCGCCAACACCGTTGTTTTCCGGGAAGTGATCTGTCGGAACCGCAGGGCGGAAATCTTCCAGCTCTTCGTCATAGACTTCGAAGTTCTCGGCCGCGAAAGCGCGAACCTGATCTTCGGTATAGCCCAGACCTTCTTCCAGATCACGGATCGGTACGAACTTCAGACCGTGGCAGCCTGCGCAAACTTCGGTGAATACCTGAAGGCCGCGCTGCAGCTGGTTTTGGTCATATGTGCCGAAGGGGCCTTCAAAGCTGAAAGCGTAGTCTTCGACGTGGCCGTCACCACCGGCAGCAAATGCGCTGCCGGATGTCAGGCCGAGTGCTGCGACAGCAGCGATAGCGAGTTTTCTGAACATCTTCTTCAGATCCTTTCTTACTCGGCCGGAGTGGCGTCAGACTTGGGGTAATGCGCATCGAAGTCCGCTTCGATGGTTTCCGGACGTGGCTCGGGCTTTTCGATAACACCCAAGAGCGGCAGGATCACCAGGAAGTAGCCGAACCAGTACGCGGACGCGATCAGCGAGAAGCTTGCATAGGGCTCTTCTGCCGGCATCGCACCCAGCCACATCAGCAGGAAGAAGTCGATGACCAGAAGGACAAACCACATCTTGAACTGCGGACGGTAGCGGCCGGAACGAACGCTGGATGTGTCCAGCCACGGTGCCAGCGCCATAACCGCGATCGCACCGAACATCGCCAGAACACCAAAGAACTTGGCGTCGATGATGCCACCTGTGACGAAGGACGCGATTTGTACGACCCAAACGTCAGCGGTGAAGGCACGCAGGATCGCGTAGAACGGCAGGAAGTACCATTCCGGAACGATGTGCGCAGGTGTGACCAGCGGGTTCGCCTCGATGTAGTTATCGGGGTGGCCCAGGTAGTTCGGCATGAAGCCAACGATCGCGAAGAACACGACCATAACGATGGCCAGCGCGAACAGGTCTTTGATCACAAAGTAGGGCCAGAACGGAACAGTGTCCTTTTCAGCGTCTGCTTTGGATGTGCGGCGCACTTCAACACCTGTCGGGTTGTTGTTGCCTGTCGAGTGGAACGCCCAGATGTGAACGATCACCAGACCTGCAATAACGAACGGGAAGAGGTAGTGCAGCGAGAAGAAGCGTGTCAGCGTGTAGTTGTCTACAGCCGGTCCGCCCAGCAGCCATGTCTGCAGCGTTTCACCGATGAACGGGATCGCGCCGAACAGGCCGGTGATAACGGTCGCGCCCCAGAAGGACATCTGACCCCAAGGCAGAACGTAGCCCATGAACGCGGTGCCCATCATCAGAAGGTAGATGAGGATACCGATGATCCATGTGACTTCACGCGGTGCTTTGTACGAACCGTAGTACAGGCCACGGAAGATGTGGGCGTATACAGCAACAAAGAACAGCGAAGCGCCGTTTGCGTGCAGGTAACGCAGGGCCCAGCCGCCGTTCACGTCGCGCATGATGTGCTCGACCGAGGCGAAAGCCAGCGTTGTATCCGGCGTGTAGTGCATAACCAGCGTGATGCCGGTGATGATCTGCAGTGCCAGAGTGAATGTCAGTACGATACCCCAGATCCACATCCAGTTCAGGTTCTTGGGTGTTGGGATCATGATCGTGTCATAGAGCAGACGAACCACCGGAAGGCGCGAATGCAGCCACTTCTCGGCGCCGGTTTTCGGCTCGTAATGATCGTGTGGAATTCCAGCCATCTCTACTCTCCCTTATCCGAGAAGGATCGTGGTTTCATCCACGAACTGCGCTGTTGGAACCGGCAGGTTCTCGGGTGCGGGGCCGCGACGGATGCGGCCGGACGAATCGTAGTGCGAACCGTGGCAGGGGCAGAACCAACCGTCATAATCGCCAGCGCCGTTGCCCAGA
>CATNDK010000400.1 GCA_950096585.1 Thalassococcus halodurans
CCCTCGAATGCCTCGATGCAGGGAATATTCCCCGAATGGCCCCCGCCGATCACAACGGGCAGGGCGCCTGCATCCAGCGCAGCGCGCACGCCCTTTTCGATATTGGCATGACTGCGGATGGTGTCGGTATGGATAATGTCCGCATCCCCCATATCCACGATGGTCACGTCGGATCCCAGATAGGTGGCGTCATCTTCGTGGTCGTAAGCCCCGTCATGACCAAAGGAAAAAAGCGTCGATGCCTCGCGCACACTGCGCGGGCCGAAACGTGCGCCCGAACGCCATTGCGTGCCGGCATCAAATGGCGCGCCAAGGATGGCGGCGTCGGCATCCAGACTGCCCCAGTCTTCGACATAGGGTTTTTTCGCAAAGGTGCAGATGCCCGTGAAGGGCAGGTTCAAGCGACCGCTGTCATATCCGTGTGTCATGGGCAAAGCTTTGTCACGGATCAGCGATTTGGCAAGCCTGTGACGCATCCGCTTGGATCAAACCGTCGGAAATTGTGAAACAACGATGAAAATCACGCTTGCTGTCTTTCCTTTCCGGTCTTTGCATGTAATAGGGACGCGTCAAACGAAGACTCCCACGGAAAGGTCCACCTATGGAGATTCGCGAGGCACTTACCTTCGACGACGTACTTCTTGTTCCGGCTGCTTCTTCGGTTCTTCCGTCGACAGCAGATACACGCACACGCGTGACCCGTAGCATTTCCATGAACATCCCGCTGCTCAGTTCAGCGATGGATACCGTCACGGAAAGCCGCATGGCGATCACCATGGCGCAGGCTGGCGGGATCGGGGTGATCCACAAGAACCTGAACGTAGAAGAGCAGGCACGCGAAGTTCGCCGTGTGAAACGCTTTGAAAGCGGGATCGTCTATAACCCTGTGACCCTGAAAGCGGACCAGACACTTGCAGACGCCAAGGCGCTGCGGGATCGATACGGGTTCACCGGCTTCCCCGTTGTTGATGACAACCACCGCATCGTCGGCATCGTCACAAACCGCGACATGCGTTTTGCCGAGCGTGATGACACGCCGGTTAAGGTGATGATGACCACCAATGATCTGGCTGTTCTGGTTGAACCTGCGGACCGTCAGGAAGCCATCAGCCTGATGAAGGCCCGCCGGATCGAAAAACTGTTGGTGACTGACAAGAACGGTAAGCTGACAGGTCTGCTGACGTTGAAAGACACGGAACAGGCCGTACTGAACCCGACTGCGTGTAAGGACTCTCTGGGTCGTTTGCGTGTTGCGGCTGCGTCGTCAGTAGGCGACAGCGGCTTTGAACGCACATCGGCGCTGATCGATGCTGGTGTGGATATCGTTGTTGTCGATACGGCGCACGGCCACTCGGCGGGCGTTATCGAAGCGGTGAAACGCGCCAAGGCGCTGTCCAACGAAGTGCAGGTGATTGCCGGCAACGTGGCCACCGCCGAAGCGACCAAGGCGCTGATCGATGCGGGCGCGGATGCCGTCAAGGTGGGTATCGGCCCCGGTTCGATCTGTACAACACGTATGGTTGCCGGTGTGGGTGTGCCCCAGCTGACCGCGATTATGGATTGCGCCAAGGCGGCAGGCGACGTGCCTGTGATCGCTGACGGCGGTATCAAGTTCTCGGGCGACTTTGCCAAAGCAATCGCCGCTGGCGCGTCCTGCGCGATGGTTGGCTCAATGATTGCCGGTACGGACGAAAGCCCGGGCGAAGTGATCCTGTATCAGGGTCGTTCGTTCAAAGCCTACCGTGGTATGGGAAGCCTTGGCGCTATGGCGCGTGGCTCTGCCGACCGTTACTTCCAGAAGGATGCTGCCAGCGACAAGCTGGTGCCCGAAGGGATCGAAGGTCAGGTGCCGTACAAAGGCTCTGCCGGTGCGGTGATCCACCAATTGGTGGGCGGTCTGCGCGCGGCGATGGGCTATACCGGCTGTGCGACTGTGGACGAGATGCGTCAGAACTGTCAGTTCGTGAAAATCACGGGCGCGGGTCTGCGTGAAAGCCACGTGCATGACGTTCAGATCACACGTGAAAGCCCCAACTACCGCGTGGGCTAAGCCCGTTTAACTGGCAAGATCGGAGGCCGTCGTGACACCCGAAGCACGCGTTCAGGCGGCCATCGATATTCTCGATCAAATCAAGGATGGTGATCCGGCGGAACGGGCGCTGACCAATTGGTCGCGCCGGTCCCGTTATGCTGGGTCCAAGGACCGTGCCGCCATCCGTGATCTGGTGTTCAGCGCCTTGCGAAAATGGCGCAGCACCGCCGCGCTGGGCGGGGCTGAAACGGGCAGGGGCCGTATGATCGGCTTGCTGCGTCAGGACGGCGCGGCGCTGGATACTGTTTTCACAGGCAACCGCTTTGCGCCCGATCCCTTGCGCGCAGAAGAGCTGGAGGGCGGCACGCAACCGAACGATGCTGCGGCAATGGATTTGCCCGATTGGGTCTGGGAAAAATTCAAGTCCGACCTTGGGGATCGTGCCGCTGATGCAGCGCAGGTTCTTCGCGACCGCGCGCCTGTGACGTTGCGGGTCAACACGCTGAAAGTTGGCGTCGCCACG
>CATNDK010000401.1 GCA_950096585.1 Thalassococcus halodurans
AAGATCACGCTGGCATTGGTACCGCCGAAGCCAAAGGAGTTCGACAGCGCGTACCGCACCTCGCGTTCGCGCTTGGCATTGGGGGCGAGGTCGAGCTTGGTCTCGACCGCGGGGTTATCGAGGTTGATCGTCGGCGGCGCCACCTGATCGCGGATGGCGAGGATCGAGAAGATCGCCTCGATCGCGCCCGCCGCCCCCAGCAGGTGACCGGTGGCGGACTTGGTCGAGGACATGGTGACCTTGGACGTGGCATCGCCCAGCATCCGCTCCACCGCGGCCAGTTCGATCACGTCGGCCATGGTCGAGGTGCCATGCGCGTTGATGTAGCTGACCTTGCGACCCTCGGGCAGCGTGGACAGCGCCAGACGCATCGCACGTTCACCGCCTTCACCAGACGGGGCCACCATATCGGCACCATCGGATGTGGCCGCATAGCCGGTCACTTCTGCATAGATCTTCGCGCCGCGCGCTTTCGCGTGCTCAAGCTCTTCCAGAACGACGATACCGCCGCCGCCTCCGATGACGAAACCATCGCGGTTCGCATCAAACGCGCGCGAGGCTTTTTCAGGCGTGTCGTTATATTTGGACGACATCGCGCCCATCGCGTCGAAGAGGCAAGACAGCGTCCAGTCCAGCTCTTCACCGCCGCCTGCAAACATCACGTCTTGCTTGCCCATCATGATCTGTTCTGCCGCGTTGCCAATGCAGTGCAGCGACGTCGAACAGGCAGATGTGATGGAATAGTTGATGCCCTTGATCTGGAACGCAGTCGACAGGTTCGCACTGACGGTAGAACACATTGTCTTCGGCACCGCGAACGGCCCGATGCGCTTGGTCGCGCCCGAATTCAGAACCGTTTGATGCGCCGCCAGCATGGCGCTGGTGGACGGACCACCGGAACCGGCAACCAGACCGGTGCGCGGGTTCACGACGTCGCTTTCTTCCAGACCGGAATCCGCAATCGCCTGCTGCATCGCGATATAGGCATAGGCCGCACCCGGCCCCATGAACCGCAGCGTCCGCTTGTCCACATGATCGGCGACGTTCAGTTTGATGTTGCCCGCGATCTGGGACCGGAAGCCATGCTCTTTCATGTCTTCATTTGCGGTGATGCCGGATTTTCCCGCTTTCAGAGAAGCCAGAACTTCTTCGGCATTGTTCCCGATGCTCGAGACAACCCCGAGACCTGTAACGACGACACGGCGCATGACGCCTCCCTTTGTATTAAGCTCATGCCTATGTAGTGCACCCACGCCCAGAGCCGCAAGCCCTTGGGCCTGATCGCCAAGATCGAGGCGAGCACAAAGGCGCAGCACAAGGAAAACGCGGAGCGCCCGAACCAAATACCCAAGCCCGTGCCAGCACCCATATCAGGACTGCAATCTTAAGTTTTATACATTTAATACGTATCTTATTTCTGGATAACATCTCTGACCTGCGGCACGTCATCGAGATAAATTCAAATTTATGAAATTAATATAGTTACTTAATGAATCACACCACCCAACTCACAGATAGACAAATACTCTCTTAAAATGCATACATACATACGCAATCAACCTAGGGGTGTTGTGTATTGCTGAATATGAACGCCACTGCATTTCGCTCACACAATTTAAAGGGTAAATCAATGCGCCACGTGTCTGTCATCTATGATTCAAATCTGAAGGAGTATGCTGAGAACAAAAAAACTCAGAACCACGTCTACGCTGGTGAAGGCAATGACTCGATCAACCTGATTTTTGATCAAGTGACGACGACCAACTTTTCGCACGGTCACCACGCACGCGGCGAAACTGGTGACAACGAAGTGATCAACAATGGCACTTACGAACTGGGTCAAGATGTTTTCAACTTTACCGGTTTTGAAAATCTTCAAACCTTGGTCAGCGGTCGCATCGAAGATTTCGACTATTCACGTGACGATCTGCAAATTAACGGAGATTCGATCAACCTTTACAATCTTCCGTCAGACGTCCGGATCGTCGAATACAACGGGGATCACAACGATGTCGGCGCTCTTCCCCAGCAATACATTCTGATCGACACAGGCAGCGGCTATCTATTTTACGCGCTGGAAGGCGCGCGGATCGATATGGATGGCAACGGCGCAGGCGGCGAACAAGAACGCCATTTCCTTGAAAATGCGCCTGACATATCAACTTTGGTCGACGTGGACTTCATCGACCAAAAGAACGTCGTTCCGGCGGATTCCATGCCGAACGATCCCGCCAACTTCAGTGGCATGATCTACAATGATTTGGACAAAACCATCGCGGATGTTGAGGCGGAAATTGTTGGCACTGGCTACGCCGATCTAATTGCTGGCGGACTAAATGATGACATTATCAAAGGCCAAAATGGTAATGACAGTATCTGGGGCGGCAGCGGCCACGATTACATTTACGGCGGCGGCGGTAGGGACGTCATCGAAGGCGGTTCCAGCAATGATACTCTCTTGGGACAAGGCGGCAACGATAGCCTGGAAGGCCAATGGGGCAATGACTCGCTGCTCGGCCACAGTGGCAACGACACGCTCAAGGG
>CATNDK010000402.1 GCA_950096585.1 Thalassococcus halodurans
TGGTTATTGACCACACCAACAAGCACGGTGAATCCAAGCTGCTAAAGGCATGCACCCTGCCGCTGACAGGCAAAAGCGTGGTGGATCGCGTGATCACCAACCTTGGTGTTCTGGATGTGGTCGAAGGCGGTCTGAAGATCGTCGAATGCGCCGACGGCGTGACCGAAGAAGAGCTTCGGGCCGCGACGGAAGCGACCATCATCGACTAAACAAATTCGGGGGCCGCTTGGCCCCCTTATTTTTTGATTGGCAGGTATCACATGCCGATCTGGTGAACAGAAATCAAAGGGGCAGGCCTGTGAAAAAGCTCGTGTTGACGGTTGTTCTGGCGTTTGCAAATGCGGCCCACGCGGCGCCCTCGTTTCTGTTGCTGTTCGACGAAACCGATCTTGCGCCGCCATACCATCAGCGTTGGACCGCAACGCCCGCTGATTTCAACTGGGCAGAGGCGAATGGTGCGGTATCGGATGCCAGCCGCCATGAAGTCTACATTCGTGGCGACGGCAAAAAAGGCGATTTCTACGGGGTTCTCTATCTGGACTGTGTGACGCCACAGTATTCCGAATGGCTGGTGTCAGGTGGCTATCTGACGGAAACCGATGTTCCGCCCGAAGCCATTGCCAAATTGCGCCAGGAACTTTGCTGACGGCTTAAAGACCTTCAAACGCGCACAGCGCGTGCACATCCATCCCCAATCCTTCCAGCCGCTTCCGACCACCCAGATCGGGCAGGTCGACAACAAAGGCGCAGCCGATGATTTCGCCGCCCAGACGTTCAACCAGCTTGATGCCCGCCTCGGCGGTGCCGCCGGTGGCCAGAAGATCATCGACAATCAAAACCTTCTCGCCCGGCTGGATCGCGTCATCGTGCAGTTCGACGACCGCTTCGCCGTATTCCAATTGATAAGACTGGGAAATCACCGCGCCGGGCAGTTTGCCTTTCTTGCGGATCGGGACAAAACCAACAGACAACTGGTGTGCAATCGCACCGCCAAGGATAAAGCCGCGTGCCTCTAGGCCCACGACCTTGTCAAAACGAACGCCGGCATAGGGGTGAAGCAGTTGGTCGATGGCGATGCGGAAGCCGCGCGGATCGCCAAACAGGGTTGTCACATCGCGGAACATGATCCCTTCGTGGGGGAAATCGGCGATGGTGCGGATATAGTCTTTGACGGTTTTCTGCATGTCTATTCCTCGGAATTACAGCACGCGGCCTGCCACAGCATCCAGTTTGGCCACAAGCCCCGGATCGCGTTTTTCCGGTGCGGTCATGATCGCGTATTCCAGTGCTGTGTCGCAGCCATGGGGGCAGGGGGCATGTGTCCCTGACAAGTCTTGCGTCAGCGCATGGATGGTGGCGCGGGCATTGGCGGCGTTGGCTTTCATCACGCGGATGACGTCAGAGACCTCGACCGCGCCGTGGTCTGGATGCCAGCAGTCGTAGTCCGTGACCATCGCGATCGGCGCATAGCAAATCTCGGCCTCGCGGGCGAGTTTTGCTTCGGGCATGTTGGTCATCCCGATCACATCCGCGCCCCAATGATCGCGGTACATGCGGCTTTCGGCCAGCGTGGAAAACTGTGGGCCTTCCATGGCCAGATAGGTGCCGCTGGGGTGCAGTTTGACGCCCGTCGTCGCGGCGGCCTTCGCGACCTTTTCTGACAGCGACCCGCAGGTCGGATGCGCGACCGAAACATGCGCAACGCAGCCGGAACTGAAGAAACTGGACGCACGGTGGCGGGTGCGGTCGATAAACTGATCCACCATAACAAAATCACCGGGCGCCATATCTTCGCGGAACGATCCGCAGGCCGAGACCGCCAGAATATCGGTAACGCCCAGCCGTTTGAACGCGTCGATGTTCGCGCGATAGGGCACGTCCGAGGGGCTGTGCACGTGGCCACGGCCATGACGGGGTAGAAACGCCATATCGATGCCATTCAGCGTGCCGGTCAGGATCTGATCCGACGGCGCACCCCACGGTGTTTCGATGGTCTGCCATTCAGCGCCTTCTAGCCCGTCGATGTCATACACTCCGGACCCGCCGATTACCCCAAGCCGCATCATCAAACCCTTTCGTTGCTTGGCCCCTTTGTGCGGTGTGCCTGCCCGTCGCGCAAGGGTGACGCAATTCTGCACGCAACGTACGGTCATTATGATGCAGTCCCGCGTTATTCCGATAGGAGGGGTGGAAATCTGGGCGATATGCCACTAGACGCGGCCCGAACCCAAAGATCCCATCACGACAGGATAGCCCATGGCCCGCGCCCTTCTGGCACGTTTTGCCGATCAGTTTTCGCTGAATGAACTTAACCTGCTGCCGACGGAAAAACTGACCCCGTCGCGCCTGAAGACCGAGGTGCTGTCCGGTCTGACCGTTGCCCTTGCGCTTGTTCCCGAAGCGGTGGCTTTTGCCTTTGTGGCTGGGGTTGATCCTTTAGTCGGTTTATATGCCGCATTTCTTGTCGGACTTATCTCCGCGGCGATTGGTGGCCGGCCAGGTATGATTTCAGGTGCGACAGGCG
>CATNDK010000403.1 GCA_950096585.1 Thalassococcus halodurans
TGCCCCGAAATCCAAGGCCCGATGGATAACGCCGGTATTCTCTATACATCCGAGGCTTGGGGCACGTGGGGCGATCAAATCACGGCCAAGGGCGATGTGATGTTCCCGCCGATCCGCGAACGGTTTGAAGGCGGGGCAGGGCATAAGGCATCTGACTATGTTGCTGCGTGGTTGCAGCTGGATCAGGTCCGTCAGGTCTGGGCCCAGAAAATGGCCGGTTTCGACGCGGTTCTATGCCCCACGGTGCCGAACATGCCGCCGAACATAGACCGTTTGATGTCGGACAATGATTATTACGTCACCGAAAACCTGCTGACCCTGCGAAACACCCGCGTGGGCAACCTGATGGGGCTGGCCGTGGTCACTTTGCCGACCGGTACACCGTCTTGTGGGATATCGCTGATGGGCCGCGCGGATGGCGAAGAAAGCCTGTTGGCTGTGGCTGTCGCCGCTGAACGCGCGCTGGGCGAATAAACCGCCGTCACGCGACAGAAATTTGACGCTGCGATTTTCCTGCCACAGGTGCCGGATTCGAAAGGCTTTTTCTGGACGAAGGGCAGGTCATTTCGTATTCTGAACAAAAGCGGGACAAAGAATTCCCGCATTCAGAGGCAGTAAATCATGTTCCCCGAGCGGTTTTCGAACCTTCCGGCATACGCGTTTCCGCGCCTTCGTGCGCTATTGGACACCCATCCTGCGGGTGGCCCGGTTCAGCATATGACCATTGGTGAGCCCAAACACGCCTTCCCTGACTGGGTGGGTGACGTTCTTGCGCAATCCGTTGCCGAATTCGGCCGCTATCCCCCGAACAACGGAACAGATGAACTGCGTGCCGCGATCCGCGATTGGATCAAGCAGCGCTACGGCGTCACGGTCGATGCCGAAACAGATATCATGCCGCTGAACGGCACGCGCGAAGGTCTGTACAACGCTGCCATGGCGCTGTGCCCCGAAACGAAACGCGGCAAACAGCCTGTCATTCTGACACCGAACCCCTTCTATCAGGTCTATGCGGTTGCCGCAGCGTCTGTCGGGGCCGAGGCAGTCTTTGTGCCCGCCACTGCCGAAACCGGACACCTGCCGGATTACGAAAGCCTGCCTGCCGAGGTTCTGGACCGCACGACGCTGGCCTACATCTGTTCGCCCGCCAACCCGCAGGGCGCCGTTGCCAGCCGTGACTACTGGGAACGCCTGATCGCGCTGGCCGAAAAGCACGATTTCCGCATTCTGGCCGATGAATGCTATTCCGAGATTTATCGCAACGAAGCACCCACAGGCGCGCTTCAGGTCGCGCGCGAAATGGGTGCCGATCCTGAACGCGTAGTGATCTTCCATTCGCTGTCCAAACGGTCGAACCTACCGGGCCTGCGCTCGGGCTTTGTCGCGGGTGGACCGGAGTGCATCAGCCGCATGCAGCAACTGCGCAATTACTCGGGCGCGCCGCTGCCGCTGCCTATTCAGCGTGTGTCGGAAAAGGTCTGGGCGGACGAAGCCCATGTGATCGAAAACCGCGCGCTTTATCAGGAAAAGTTCGCCTTGGCGGACCGCATCCTTGGCAACGTGCCGGGCTATCAATCGCCCGAAGCAGGCTTTTTCCTGTGGTTGCCGGTGAACGACGGCGAAGAGGCCGCGCTGAAGCTGTGGACGGAAACAGGCGTGCGGGTGCTGCCCGGCGCATATCTGTCCCGCGATACGGCTGCGGGCAATCCGGGCAAGCAATATATCCGCGTGGCGTTGGTTGCGCCCGCGAAAGAAACAGAAGACGGGCTGACGTGTTTGCGCGACTGCCTGTACGACTGAACCATAAAAAATAAAGACCGATAAAAGAGGCGAAACATGGCATATCAGGCACGGGGCAGAGACCCCCTTTTCGACAGCGACGTACAGGCCGCTATCGAAAAACGCGGGAAGGAATTGATTGGCTTGGCGCTGATCCTGCTGGGGCTGATGGCCGCAGCGATGATCGCGTCCTATTCGCCTGACGACCCGTCCTGGATCTCTGCCACCGATGCGCCCGTTCAGAACTGGATGGGCCGTCTGGGTGCCTCGATTGCCGCGCCTTTGTTCATGATCGTCGGCGCAGGCAGCTGGGCCATTTCGCTGGTCCTGATTGTCTGGGGCGTTCGTCTTGTCCTGCATAAGGGCGATGAACGCGCTGCTGGCCGTGTTATCTTTGCCCCCATCTGGGTGGCGCTGGCTGCGATCTATGCCTCGGGTCAGAATGCCGGTGCTGAATGGAGCCACAGTTTCGGTCTGGGTGGTCTGTTCGGTGACATGATGATGGGCACGTTTATGGGTCTTCTGCCCTTTGGTGCCGCCATTTCGCTGAAAATCGCGATGGTTCTGATGGGTCTTGCGCTGCTTGCCATGGGCGCATTCGTATTGGGCTTTACGCGTGAAGAGCTGTCCCGCATCGGTCGTTTCCTTGTGGTGGGTGTCATCATGACATACGCCACGATCCTCAAACTTCTGGGCCGTGGTGCCTCGGGTGCGATGCATGGGGCCATGTC
>CATNDK010000404.1 GCA_950096585.1 Thalassococcus halodurans
CTGATCACCGCGCTGATCGGTGGTCGTCCGGGGATGATTTCGGGAGCGACGGGTGCTTTGGCAGTTGTGATGGTGGCTTTGGTTGCCCAACACGGTGTTGAATATCTGTTTGCGACTGTGGTTTTGATGGGCGCATTGCAGATCATGGCCGGTTCACTGGGCTGGGGCAAATTCATCCGCCTTGTGCCGCATCCCGTTATGCTGGGCTTTGTGAACGGTCTGGCGATCGTGATTTTCCTTGCCCAGATGACGCAATTCCAGATGCCTGCTGCCGATAGCAGCGGACCGGAGTGGCTGTCGGGGCCGAAGCTTTACATGATGCTCGCGCTGACCGCGCTGACCATGGCGATCATCTGGGGCTTGCCGAAAATCACCAAAATCGTACCTGCGCCTTTGGCCGGTATCGCCATCACAGCGGCGATTGTGATCGGGTTTGGCATCGACGTGCCGCGCGTCGGTGACATGGCATCCATCCAAGGTGGCCTGCCGCAGTTCCACATTCCAGCCGTTCCGATGACCTTTGAAACGCTGGAAATCATCCTGCCCTACGCGATTATTCTGGCAGCCATCGGCCTGATCGAAAGCCTGCTGACCCTGAACCTTGTGGGTGAGATCACGGGCAAGAAAGGCGGCGCGTCGCAGGAATGTGTGGCCCAAGGTATCGCCAACACCGTGACCGGTTTCTTTGGCGGTATGGGGGGCTGTGCGATGATCGGTCAGTCCATGATCAACGTGAAATCCGGTGGCCGGACGCGCATCGCGGGCACGGTTGCTGCCGTCTTCCTGCTGATCTTTATCCTGTTCGCTTCGCCCCTGATCGAGCTGATCCCGCTGGCGGCACTGGTTGGTGTGATGTTCATGGTGGTGATCGGCACATTCGCGTGGAATTCATTGAAAATCCTGACCCGCGTGCCGCGTATGGATGCCTTTGTGATCCTGCTGGTGACGGTTGTGACCGTTCTGGAGGACCTTGCTGTCGCGGTTGTTGTTGGCGTGATCGTATCGGCGCTGGCCTATTCTTGGAACAACGCACGCCGCATCCGCGCCAAGACGCACGAGACACCGGAAGGTGCCAAGGTCTACCAGTTGGAAGGCCCGCTGTTCTTTGGTTCGGCTGAAGGTTTTGCCGAACTGTTCAACCCGCAGAACGACCCTTCTTTGGTCATCGTTGATTTCCAGGACAGCCGCGTTGTTGACCAATCCGCCCTTCAAGCGATTGAGGCACTGGCCGCGAAATACGAGGCCGAAGGCAAGCGCATCGAATTGCGTCACCTGTCGCACGACTGCCACTGGCTTCTGAAGAAATCCGGCCATCTGGTCGTCGAAAGCGATGACGATCCGGATTACGAAGTGGCCGTGGACTACGGCGTCCGGACCGGCATTCTGGGCGGACACTAAAACAAAAGCGCGCCTGACATCAGGCGCGCTTTTTTACTTCCGGCAGGCGAAAGTTTATTCGCCCGGGCGCTTCAGTTCGAACTTTTCGCGCACGACCGTGTAGTCGCGATATCCCATGCGGGACAGCGGGTTATACGTCATCACATCAAAGATGCCGTCCACGATGCAATCGTCCCGCATATGGACGCCGATGACCTCGCCAAAGACTGCAAAGTTCGTATCGCCCTCCAGTCGGACAATCTGCGTCATCCGACATTCCAGCGACGCAGGCGCGCCCTCGACGCGGGAACAGGCGATTTCGCTGCACTCTGCCTTGGACAGGCCCGCCAGTTCGAATTCGTCCGTTTCCTTATCCCATGCGCCGGATGTCTTGTTCATCGCATCGCGCATTTCGTACTGCACGATGTTCACGCAAAACACGCCGGTTTCACGGATGTTGGCCACGGTGTCTTTGGTGTCGCCACGGTCGGCTTTGGCGGATGTAGAGGCGAACATCACCTGCGGCGGCGTATAGGCGACAGCGTTGAAGAACGAATAGGGCGCAAGGTTTTCCGACCCGTCGCTGCCACGCGTGGAAATCCAGCCGATCGGGCGTGGGGTTACGATAGCGTTGAACGGATTGTGGGGCAGGCCGTGGCCTTCGGTGGGGCGATAGAACACTGTATTCTCCCTTTTCGGTCCGGTAGCGGTTTGAAGCTGACCGGCCCTCGTGTTAGTCGCGAATTCGGGTGCAGAATGCACGTTACCGCCCGAGATACAATGACCTGCCGGAGCAAAACAGGTGTTCACGCTTGCACAGGAAAAGCCAGAGGATTGGTGGGAGGTCGAAGCCCTCTTCGACCTGGCCTTTGCGCCGGGGCGCACGGCGCTGTCCTCTTACCGCCTGCGCGAGGATGTGGCGCCAGTGGCCGCGCTGTGCCGGGTGGCCCGGGACGAGAATGGCACCATCGGCGGGGCGATCCGCTATTGGCCGGTGCGCGTCGGGGCCTGTGACGCCTTGCTGCTGGGGCCGGTCGCAGTGCACCCCATCGCCCAGGGCGAGGGGCTGGGCGCGGCGCTGATCCGGGACACGGTGGCGCGGGCGGCGGAACTGGGCTTTGCGCGGGTG